>CBDUOH010000019.1:0-27739 GCA_965368815.1 uncultured Acidimicrobiia bacterium | reverse complement strand
GTCATCCCTGGCATGCCCCATCCCCGGGACAAGTACGCCTCGACCGATCCAGCGCGAGCGCTCTTCCACAATGCGCATGGCGACATCAAGAACACAGGGGAGTTCTATGTCAACCCTGACCAAGCCGCGACGATGCAGACGATCGCCGACCTCGGGGCCGACACGTTCTACCGCGGTGAGCTTGGTGACCTGATCTCGGCCGATCTCGACGCCAATGGTGCGTTTGTGACGAGGGAAGATCTTGCCTCGTACAGCCCGGTGGTCGAGCCGCCGTTGACCGTCAACTACCGCGGAGTTGCCATTGCGTCCGCCGCTGTTCCCGGTGGTGGGCTGCTCACACTACAAGCACTCAAGATCCTCGAGCGATTCGATCTCGCCGCCATGGGACACAACAGCCCCGAGCATGCCTTCACGGTCGCCGCTGCCCTTGCGTGGGTGGGTGTGACCAGGGGCAACCATTTGACCGATCCTGCGTTCAACGACGTGCCGACCCAGGAGATCCTCTCGGATGACAGGATCGGTGAGATAGCGGATCGGATCCGGCGTTCCGAACTCCCCGATCGCCGTGCACTGAACATGCCCGGCTACACGACCCACCTTTCGGTGATGGACGAGGCTGGCAACTGTGTCTCGGTCACCCACACACTCACCACGTGTTCTGGTGTGGTGATTCCCGGTACCGGATTCACGTGGAATGACTGTGTCGCACTCATGGATCCGATCCCGGGTCGTCCGAATTCCTACGAGCCCGGCAAGGCGCGCGCGAGCGCCGTTTCCCCAACCATCGTCACGCGTGACGGCAAGCCATGGATGGTGGTCGGTGCACCGGGCGGATGGTCGATCAGTTCTGCCGTCGCCCAGGTGATCAGCAACGTCGTCGACTTCTCGATGTCGCCGATCGAGGCTGTTTCGGTACCCCGATGGCACAGCGAAGGGACCCCTGCATACACCGAGTTACGAACCCCGACCAGGGTCGTCGAAGCGGTACGCGCCAGGGGCATGGAAGTGGTGCATTCCAACCACAGCTACGAACCCGCGTTTGCAAGTGTGCAACTCGCCATGTGCGACGAAGGCGTGTTCAGCGGGGGAGCTGACCCCCGCCGGGCGAGTGGTGCCGTGGCAATCGTTCAGTAGGAACGCCGGAGCATGCGGCCCGGCCGCTCGGTCGATGTTGTTCCGTGGTCCACCATCACGGTGCCGTTGACGATCACCATGTCGATGCCGGTCGGCGGGTTCGGGAGTTCACCGAACTCGGCATTGTCGCTGACCGTGTCCGGGTTCAGCAGGACCAGATCGGCAATCGCGCCAACCCGGATCTCGCCGCGATCGGTCAGGCCGAGACGCCGTGCTGGCTCGCCACTCATCTTGCGAATCGCGTCGGGCAGCGTGAGTGTGCCCTTTTCCCTGGTGAATCGTCCCAGCACCCTGGGAAAGGTGCCGAAGCTACGGGGGTGGGGCCGGGCCGTGCCCTGATCGAGCGGCATGGCGTTGCCATCGGATCCGACCACCGCGAGCGGGTGGGCCAGGAACACTTCCACATCCTCCTCGACTCGATAGAACAGGACGACCTGGAGCTGGTTTCCGTACTTCTCGCACAGCTGAAGCGTCAGTTCGTATGGATCGATGCCGGATTGCTCGGCCAGTTCCTCGATCGACGAACCATCCTCGAGACCCGAAGGGGAGTCGCTGATGACGAAGCGGTCCCACAACCACGGGATGCCCCCGAACCAGCCCTCTGCCATGTCGTCGAGCGCTTGTTGCCGACGAGTCGGATCGGCAAGCCTTTCGCGCATGGCTTCCGTTCCGCCCGACTGCACCCACGGTGGGAGGTACTGGGTGAGCGAGGATGATGATGCGTGGTACGGGTACACATCGAAGAAGATGTCGATGCCCTCGGCGCGAGCCGCATCGAAGGGTGCGACTCGTTCGCGACCCGTGCCCCATTGGTCGGGTCGATTGATGGCGAGGTGGCTGAACTCGACGGTCACGCCGGTTTCCCTCCCCAGATTCACGGCTTCCTCGACACCACCGGGATTGTCGGGGCTCGACCCCCGTGAATGTGTGGCGTACAGCGAACCCTTCCGGGCGAGAACCTTCGCGAGTCCGACGACTTCCTCATACGAGCCGTAGGCGCTCGGCACGTGCGTGAGGCCCGTGCTCATGCCGAAGGCACCCTGATCGAGGCTTGCCTCGAGATCGCGCTCCATGCGTGCCTGTTCGTCGGCCGTCGCCGGACGCTGGTCGACGCCAAGGGCAGCGACCCGAAGCGTGCCGTGGCCAGCGAGCGGAGCAACGTTGATCCCGAGTCCCTGCTCATGAAGTGCATCCGCGTATCCGTCGAGGTCCGTCCACCACGGCGTGAGTGGTGCAGTCGCCCTGGCAAGGTGGTCTGCATGGAGCTCGAGCCGAGAGGGCTCGATCGGGAATGGTGCGAACGAGCAGTTGCCGGGTACTTCCGTCGTCACGCCCTGGAGCAGCTTGCTCTCACCGAGTCCGTTCGCGACGAGGTTCAGGTCCGAGTGGGTATGGATGTCGATGAATCCGGGCGCCAAAACCCTCCCGCCGGCATCGACCTCCCTGGCTGTTTCGACGCCGGGTGCGATGGTTTCGACCGCCACGATCTTGTCACCACGAACGCCCACATCGGTCGTCCGAGCAGGTGCTCCGGTTCCATCGACTACGGAAGCGTTGCGGATCACAAGGTCAAACATGGTTCCTCGATATCGACGATTGTACGTAATACGAACGCACTGTAGCGTAGACGAATCAGACACATCGCAGCTCAAGTTGGCAATGCTGTTTGCATGGTGACATACTTGATCCAGAATGCGGACACACCGCGGCCAGATTTCGATTTGAGAGGGACAGAACACATGAGAGACAAGTCGGCGGCGCTCAGCGCCAGAGCACGGCAATTGACCCCTGGCGGGGTCCACTCGAATGTGCGCCTGCTGGGACCTCAGATATTCATCGATCACGCGAAGGGGTCGCGGTTGACCGACGTTGATGGAAACGAATACATCGACTACCTCCTCGGTCAGGGTCCCAACTTTCTTGGTCACGCGCCTGATGTCGTCGTCGACGCGGTGGATGAGGCTTGTCGGAAGGGCATGATCTACGGCGCCCAGCATCCGCTCGAGATCGATGCTGCCGAGGCGGTACTCGAAGCGCTCGGGTGGGCCGACGAGATGCGTTTCGCCATGACAGGCACAGAGGCGGTCCAGGCGGTTCTGCGCGCCGCCCGTGCCCACACCGGTCGCAAGAAGTTCGTCCGTTTTGCCGGTCAATACCACGGTTGGATGGACAACGTACTGGTCAAGGTCGAGGCAGACGGGAGTGCGGGCCTCGCGAGTGAAGGGCAACTGGAGAGCCACCTCGCTGACTCGATCATGCTGCCGTGGAACGATCTTGATGCACTCGAGAATCTCTTTGCCGAACGCGGTGATGAAATCGCCGCAGTGATCACGGAACCGGCCATGCTGAACTCTGGTTCCATCGAGCCGAAGCCCGGCTACCTCGAGGGCATCCGCGCTGCCTGCGACCGCTATGGAGTCGTGTTGATCTTCGACGAGGTGATCGCCGGCTTCCGTATCGCCCTTGGTGGGGCGTATGAGCGCTTCGGCGTCCAGCCCGATCTCGCGACCTACGGCAAGGCCATCGCAGGGGGGTACCCGGTGGCAGCGTTCGCAGGTTCGCACGAATTGATGGAAGGTTTCGGAACGGGTCGCATCAACCACTCGGGAACGCTCAACGGATCGGTACTGGCGTGTGCCGCGTGCAACGCGGCAGTCCGACACCTCATTGCGGAGCCACCATACGGAAGGCTCGAGAAGCTGGGTACGAGACTCAAGGATGGTCTTCGGTCTCTGGCTGTCGACAACGACCTCGATGTGAACATCCAAGGATTGCCGATGGCGTTCCACTTCGGATTCGGCTCCGGTCCTGTGACCGATTTTGCCAGCCTCCAGAAGCTCGATCTCGCAGCGTATGCGGCGTTCAGCGATGTGCTTGTCGATCACGGTATCTGGGTGACCGGCCGCGGTATCTGGTACGTGTCGGCTGCCCACACCGAGTCCGATATCGACGAGACCCTCGATAGGGCTGGCAGTGCGATGAAGGAGTTCGCTTCCACCCGGGGACGTTCATGAGAGGCTGGCAGCCGGTTGACGCTGAGGTCAAGAGCCACCTTCCGTTCAGCCCCGCGGTCGAGGCCAACGGATTCGTTTTCGTATCAGGGCAGGCATCGGTCGACGAGACCGGCAAGATCATCCCTGGCACGTTCGAGGAGGAGATGCGGCGTTCCTTCGACAACGTCAGACGTGTCCTCGAGCATGCCGGACTGACGCTCGAGGATGTGATCCGGGTGACGAGCTACATCCGTGATCCTGTCAACGGCCCGGCGTACAACGAGTTGTATCGGGAGTTCTTCTCCGAGCCGCTGCCGGCGCGCACGACGCTGTCGAATTGTCTCTCCGAGGCGTTGCAGTTCGAGGTCGATGTGATCGCGGTGCGACCGCAGAGCTGATGATCGAGGATTGACCCGATCGGGGTGTGACCCTGTGGGTCAGGCCGTTGCCTGGATCAATGCACGGATGTAGCCGTAGGCATACAGCCGACCGAGCATGGTGTACCCGGGCGTGCCTTCCTCGCCGATGAGAACCGGGACGTGGTCCGGTCGCATGGGGCCGTCGAATCCGACCTCTCGATATGCCCGCATCGCTGCGACCATGTCGGTCTGTCCGTTGTCTTGCCAGGTCTCGACGAATCGTTCAGGAGTACCGCGAACATCGCGGAAGTGCACATATGCAACGTGATGACCGATCGCCCGGATCGTCGCGGGTATGTCGACTCCCATTTCTGAGAACGTGCCTTGGCACAGCGCAATCGCGTTCGAGTCGCTCGGAACCAGATCGACGAGGCGTTGGAAGCCGGCCACGTTGTTCATGATCCGCTCGTTGCCGAGCAGTGAGGGGACGGGGGGATCGTCGGGGTGCATCGCGAGAACCACTCCGGACGTCTCGGCCACGGGAACGACCTCGGTCAGGAATTGCTCGAGGAGTTCCCACAGCCTGGGTGTGGTCATGCCGCCCTCGAGCCCTGCCTCGCCGTACCTGTCCTGTCCTGGAATGGCGGCGTTGGACACCTCGTCGATGTCGAACCCTGTGACGAGAGCGCCGCCGCGTTCCTTTGCGTCGACGGTCGTGCGGATCCAGTCCGTTCCGGCCATCCAGTTGTAGCAGACGATCGGGATACCGAGGTCGCCGAGCATGCGGATCAACTCCTGCATCTCGGCGATCTGGGTGCCATCGTCCTGACCGAGTTTGATCCTGTCGATCGGTAGACCGCCCTCGACCACACCGACCTTCATGCCGTAGGACGCGACGGTCTTCTGCATCTCGGCGATCGTGGGAGTTCCCGGTTTCGGGGTTCTGATGACGATCTCCTCGACGCCGGTTTGGGCGGCGAGGGTGAGGTTGTAGTCGGACAGGGGATTGAGGACCGAGGCAAGTTTCATGTGTTCATGATAAGCGAAGCTGGTTCAGGATGCGGCAACAGTGCTGGTGCCTGTGTCGCTAGCCCAGTTGGGAGCTGATCTCGCTGCACATCTCGTGGAGTCGTCGTCCGATGCGGTCGACCATCCGGTCGTTGATGCGCCATGTGGGCCCTGAGACACTCTGGGCTCCCAGGAGACGACCTCCGGTCTCGCTGATCGCCGAGGCGATGCAACGTGCACCGATTTCGTTCTCCTCATCGTCGAGGGCATAGCCGCGTTCCCGGGCGATTTCGATGTCTCGGAGGATGTCGGGGATCGACGTGAGGGTATGGGGCGTCTTTGCGGTCAGATCCTTGGACTTGAGGATACGAAGGACCTCGGCATCGGGAAGGGTGGCAAGCATTGCCTTGCCGAGGGCCGTCGAATGAAGGTCGTCGTGGGTCCCGACATCAACCGTTGTCCGCAGACCCTGTTCTGATTCGACGATGTCGAGGTACAGCACCCGTTCGTTGCTCATGATGCCCAGGTTCACGGTCTCGTCGAATTCCTTCCACAGCTGGCGCATGTGTGGTCGGGCAAGGACCAGGAGGTCGCCGGGCGAACTGGGGTCCTGGGTGAGGCTCCACAATGCGGGACCGAGCGTGTACTTGCGGATCTCATCGGGGCCGCGAACGGCATAGCCTCGGCGCTCGAGCGTGTTGAGGATCCGATATGCAGCGGCCTTGTTGATTCCGGCAACGTTCGACAGGTCGGCGACGGTCATCGGCTCGTTACCCGCCATGACCTCGATGAGGTCGAGACTCTTGTTGAGGACGCCGACCTCGGCAGGTCGGTCTTCCGTGGTTTCGTTGATCACTTCGTTCTGCATGACTGTGTTGAGCATAGAGCGCGTCGCGGTGCCACGCACAGGATCTCGCTTTGACTGGTTGTCCGCATGATGACATACTCGACCACAATGCGAAGTACGCCCACCCGGACATCCGATCTGCTTCTTCGTGCACCTTGCCCCGTGTGGGTTGAGGCGATGCCGCTGAATCCATCGGGGATCACGACCACGCTCGGATCGGACCCGTCCCGCTGATGGCGACCGACCGACTGAATCTCTGGGCGTTCTCCGATGCCCATGTGGGCACGGATCTGGACAACGGACGCACGAGCCTCGCCGACGCCATCAGCCATTCCGAACGTGGTGGCGACCTTGGCGGTGAGCCGTTCACGTGGGATCTTGCCGTCGATCTGGGGGACATGTCGGGAGGTCAGGAACCTCCCGAGGATCCCGAGGGTTCCGAGATCGTGACCCAGTTCGATCGGGCTCTCGTCGACCACTCCCGTGAGCAGATCTACAGCCTCAGCGGGAACCATGATCGCAACGCTCCGGATGAACCCGACGGTCACTGGTGGCAACGATGGGTCGATCCCCTCGGCCAGCACCCCGAGTTCTCCCGGGTCGACGCGGCCAATCGGCCCTACGCCATCGACGGCACATGGGAGCGCTATTCGTTCGTGGTCGGGAACATCCTGTTCCTGATGATGAGCGACATCAACGAACCCACACAACGCCCTGGCCGCGGCGTCCTCGGCGGGAATCCCGGAGGCGTGGTGTCGGGGGAGACGTTCCGCTGGTGGGTCGACATGGTGGAAGCGAACCAGGACAAGATCATCGTCACCGCACATCACTACGTCCTCAAGGACACCACCGTGGCTTCGGGAGATTGGGAGGGCATGCGTCGCACACCCGATGGCGGTTGGAAGACGCACTACCACGGCTACAAGCCGCTCGGAACACCGATCGGCGCGTCGTACCTGTATTGGGTCGACAGTGTGCGCGACAGTGGTGCGTTCGAGACCTACCTTCGCGACCATCCCGGGGCGATCGACGTGTGGCTGGGTGGTCATACCCATACGCATCCCGATGACACCTACGGCGGCAAGAGCCACATCGAGCAACGTTTCGGTGTCTGGTTCGCCAACATCGGGGCGCTCACCGCATTCCACGGTCCGACGTCGCTCCCGATGAGCCGCCACTGGCAGATCGACGGCAGCGATGTCCTTGTTCGGTGCTACCTCCACACGGATCAACACGCTCCCCAGGGCTGGTACCCCCCGGCCGAGCGTCGACTCTCACTCACCAAGGAATTCCGCTGGTAGCGGCGGCCGAAGAAAGGAAGCAACCCATGCCACGTGTACACATACTCGGAGCGGGAACACCGACGCCGACACCCGAGCGGTTCGGGAGCGCCTACGTCGTGGAGACCGGCGACGACCTGGTCATGTTCGACTGTGGTCCTGCGGCCACCCACAAGCTCGTGAAGTCCGGCTTGTTCCCGACGGAGGTGGATCACCTCTTCTTCACGCATCATCACTTCGACCATGACGCCGACTATCCCTGCTTCCTGCTGTGTCGCTGGGACCAGAGCAACGGCTCGCAAGAAACGTTGAAGGTGCGTGGGCCGGCGCTGACCGAACGGATCACGGAAGGTCTCATCGGTGAAGACGGCGTGTTCGCCCACGATTGGAAGGCCAGGGTCGGGTTCCCCACCAGCCAGAGGGTCTTCGAGAATCGTGGGGGGACGCTGCCACGTCCTGCCCCTGTGGTAGATGCCAAGGACATCGACGAGGGCGATGTGTTCGAGCATGACAACTGGGTCGTCCGGTCGGCGTATGCCAAGCACGTGCAACCGTTCCTCGACTCGTTGGCGTATCGGATCTCGACCGAGACCGGAGACATCGTCATCACCGGCGACACCGAACCGTGTGAGTCCGTGATCGATCTCGCTCGGGGAGCCAAAGCGCTCTTGAGCATGTGCTGGGACCACCAGACCGACATGGAGGCAGACGGTGAGGGAACCGGGCAATGTGGTACGACAGGTGCCGCGAAGATGGCTCGAGATGCTGGCGTTGAGAAGCTTGTTCTCGTCCACCGCGGTCCGGGTCTCGAAGGGCACGAGAACACAGAGCGCGCTCGCGCCGATGTCGTGGGAATCTTCGATGGCGAGGTGATCTTCGCTGACGAACTCGACATCCTCGATCTGTAGGCCTAGCAGCTGGGTCGCATCCCAGTGAGGTCAGGAACCGATCAGCTCGGTGATCCTGTCGCCGATCTGCGACGTTGACATGCCCATGTCGGGGCCACCCATCGTGGCCAGCTCCGTGAGGACCTGTGCGGCGGCGTCTTCGATCGCGATCGCGGCATCGGATTCCCCGAGCTGTCCGAGGCACATGGCTGCCGATAGGACAGCCGCCACCGGGTTTGCCCAGCCCTTGCCGGCAATGTCGGGTGCCGACCCGTGAACCGGCTCGAACATCGATGGGTAGCTCCCGTCCGGGTTGAGATTCCCCGAGGCAGCAAGCCCGAGGCCGCCCTGGATCGCTGCGCCGAGGTCGGTGATGATGTCGCCGAACAAGTTCTCCGTGACGATGACGTCGAACCGTTCCGGCGAGTCCACGAGATAGAGGCACGCTGCATCGACGTGCACATAGTCGAGTGACACCTCGGGATACTCGGGGTTCAGCTCTCGCGCCACCCGCCACCACAGATCGCCCGCGTAGCTGAGGACATTGGTCTTGTGACACACGGTCAGTCGTTTCGAACGGGCCATCGCCTGGTCGTATGCGTAGCGCAATGCCCGCTCGACGCCGAGGCGGGTGTTGATCGACTCCTGGAGGGCGACCTCGTGTTGTGTGCCAACCTTGAAGTCTCCGCCCACACCGGCGTACAGCCCCTCCGTGTTCTCGCGGACAATGACCATGTCGCATCGCTCAGGAGTGAGACCGGCGATCGGCGTGGGTACGCCCGGATACAGTTTGACGGGCCTCAGGTTGATGTACTGATCGAAGTCGAACCGAAGTTTGAGGAGGAGGCCGCGCTCAAGCACGCCGGGTGGGACGTCGGGTGTGCCGACGGCTCCGAGAAGGATGGCATCATGCGCAGCCAGTTCGGCCTCCACGGACTCGGGAAGGACTTCGCCCGTCGACAGGTAGCGCGATCCACCGAGGTCGTAGTGGGTGGGTTCGACGGTGAACCCGTGGACTGTCGCCGCCGCGTCGAGTGCCTTGAGCGCCTGTTTCGTGACCTCGACGCCGACGCCGTCGCCCGGGATCACTCCGACGTTGTACGTCCTGGCTGATTCGCCCATGTCCATGCCCTTCCGGTCCTGGGGTCACGCCCCGGCTGGTTCAGATATCCATATTGCGATTCAAGATACCCGTAGTCGGTGCCTGCGATGCGTGCTACAGTAGCCGAAATCGTCGTGACCCCGAATCTCGAGCAATCAAGAAGAACCGCTGCATGCAGATGAGAGTCCAATGAACACCGACTGGACCGTCGCGGCTGCCGGGGATGCCATCGTGGGGACCGCCACAGCGATGCATGACACGCCCTCGGACGAACGATTCCACGCGATGTGTGCATTGATCCGCAGCGCGGACGTCTCCTCGGTGAACCTGGAAACGTCGCTCTTTGACCTCGACACCTTCTCGGGATGGCCGAGCGCCGAGCGGGGAGGGAGCTATCTCCTCGGCAAACCGGAACTGGTCGATGATCTGCAGGCAATGGGGTTCGATCTGTTCGCCAGGGCGAACAACCACGCGGGAGACTGGGGAATCGAAGGTCTCAGGTCGACCACGGCGGTCCTCGACGAGCGAGGCGTGGCCCATGCCGGTGTCGGCATGAATCTCTCGCAGGCGACCAGGCCGGTCTACATCGAGACCAACAAGGGTCGGGTCGCGATGATCAGCTTCACCACGACCTTCCCCGTGAGTTCCAAGGCCGGCATGCAACGGCACGACATCGTTGGTCGTCCGGGATGCAACGGCATCGGCATCATCCGGACCTTGGCGCTTCCCGAACCGTCGTTGTCGGCGGTGCGGGGTGCCCTCAGCGATGTGGGCAATCCAAGCCTCCTTTCCAAGATCGGGATGGGAATCGTCGAGGGTGAGACAGCGGCGGTGACAGAGACACTCGACGCGACGGATGTTGACCGCGTCCTCGCCGAGATCGACAAGGCGAGTGCGTTTGCCGACCTCGTGCTCGTCAACGGCCACACGCATGAGCCCAGGAACGAAGTGGTCGATGCTCCGGGTTGGCTCGAGACGCTCGCTCGCCGATGCATCGATGCCGGAGCACATGCTTACCTCGGCCATGGCCCTCATCAGCTGCGAGGCATCGAGATCCACAACGGCCGACCCATCTTCTACAGCCTCGGGAACTTCATGTTCCACCGCGAGGTGGCCGACCCGCTCCCCGCAGAGCAGTACAGCTTGTTCGGTCTCGACCCACTCACCGCTGCGCCACACGACTACCTCAGGGTACGGGATGCATCGGGGTCGGAGTTGTCGATGACCGGTGATGTGTTCTACGAAGCCGTGATCCCATTGATGACGTTTGAGCAGGGGTTGCTGGCATCGATGACGCTCCACCCGATCGAGCTCGCAGTGGAAGCACCCGTCGGGTCCCGTGGCACCCCCCGTCTGGCAGGACACGACCTGAGTGAGCGGATTCTCAAGAGGCTTGCCCAGATCTCGGCTCCGTATGGATTCGAGTTCTCGGTGGACAAGGGAGTCGCTCATTGGCTCCGAGGCAACTAACCGGAAGGCAGACATGCGAATCGGTGTCATACGAGTCTCGCAGGAGACAGACACGTTCAACCCCAACCTGACCACACGTCGGCACTTTGAGTCGTTCTCGATCGACCACGGTCAGCAGGTCATCGATCGCTCGGGACCCGACGAGGTCCGTGGCTATCTCCAGGCTGCTGCCGAACGTGGTGGCGTGGAAACCGTGCCGATGTTCAAGGCCCGTGCTGTGGCCGGTGGCCGTGTTGAGGCTTCGATGTACGAGTACATCGCAGGAGAGCTCGAACGGACGATTCGGGAAGCGGGCCAACTGGACGGTCTTGCGCTGCTGTTCCACGGTGCGTGTGCGGCCGAGGGCGTCGACGACGTCGAAGGAGAACTCCTCCTCAAGGCCCGGGCAATCGTCGGACCGGACCTGCCGATCGTCATGGCGCTGGACCACCACGCCAACATCACCCAACTGATGGTCGATGAATTGCATGCCTTGGTGGGTCACCGGACCCAGCCACACCAGCCGATCGACACCGGGCGTCTCTCGGGACATCTCTTGTTCCGCATCGTTGCCGGAGAAGTGAATCCGACGATGCGATGGCGCAAGATCCCGCTCATCTCGCACCAGGAGCAATACCTGACATCGCAGCACCCGATGAAGACCTGGTTCGACCGAGCGAGGGCGATCGAGGCGGAGAACCCCAAGGTGCTCCAGATCTCGAACTTCCCGATGCAGCCGTGGCTCGACGTAGATGAGGGCGGATGGTCGACCGTCGTGATCACCGACGACGATCCCGACCTTGCCGACGCCATCGCCGTCGAACTCGGTGACCTCGCATGGTCGATGCGCGAGGAGTTCCAGGTCAAGACGAGCGTCCCGCCGTCCCAGGCCGTCGGTGATGCCGAGGCTGCGGAGTCCGGCGTCGTTGTGATCAGCGACACAGGGGACTCTGTGCTCGGCGGTGCCGGAGGTGACAGCACGGTGTTGCTTCGCGAGATGCTTGCGCAGGGGATTGAAGGACCTGCCCTGATCCCGTTGGTGCACACCAGGATCGGTGAGGTCGTTGCCGGCAAGGCGGTCGGCGATACCGTGACGATCGAGGTCGGCGGCTCCGTTGCAGGCATGCACGAACCGATCGGTCTGACGGGGAAGCTCACGTACTCCGGGCCGACCTACATCGAACTCCCGGACGGCTACGGAGCCCCGGGCACCGATGTGGGTCACGCAGCAGTACTGGAGGTCGCGTGCGGCACCGTGGTGATCACCGAGTATCCCGGTGTCGGTGGTGTTGTGCCCGCCATGTATCACCACTTCGGCATCGATCCATCCACCTACAAGATGGCCGTGGTCAAGACGGCATCGAACTTCCAACACTTCGCATCGATGTCGTCGGGAGTGATCCGGGCCAACACCCCCGGTCCGACGCAATCCGAGATTGTCGACCTGCCTTGGGAACGGATTCCTCGGCCGGTGTTCCCGCTCGATGAGATGACTGATTGGCGATGACCGACCTGCTCTCGGCAGCGAGCGACCGGAGCGACGATTGGGTGCGTCTGATCGGCACCATCGTCGACATCGATAGTGGTCCTGATGACCGCGCCGGTATTTCCTCGGTGTACGACGTCCTCGGTGAGCGGCTTGGCCGCTTGGGATTCGAGGTGGAACGAGTCGAGACGTCTGGACCGCACGTGCTGCGAGGTCGACGGGCGTCCGCGGCGCCGGGAGCTCCGCGAATCGGGTTGATCGGCCACGCTGACACCGTGTTCGAGCGAGGCACGCCCCAGGAACGGCCTTTTGCCATTGACGGCGATCGCATGACGGGCCCTGGTGTTGCTGACATGAAGGCTGGGCTGGCCGTCGCGCTCGGCTCGCTTGAGCTGCTGGGAGAACAAACCCTCGACGCCCTCGATCTCACCGTCGTCGTGAACGGCGACGAGGAATCCGGTTCCGCCGACTCGCGGGATGTCATCGTGGACCTCGCCCAGCATCTTGATGTCGCGCTTGTGTTCGAGGCGGGACGTGCGCCGGATTCCATCGTCAAGTCACGTCGCGGTGCGCATCGGTTCGACGTGATCGTGCGGGGGTTGGCGGCCCACACCGGCGTGGACCCCGATGCCGGCGCCAACGCAATCGAAGCAATGGCCCATCACATTCTCGCCATCCAGAACCTTGGAAGATCGACGGCCGGTGCCACGGTGAATGCCGTGATGATCTCGGGCGGTAGTCGACCCAACATCGTGCCTGACCATGCCGTGCTGCGGGTCGATTCCCGCTTCGATACCGAAGAGGCCGAAACTGTGGTCATCGAGGGCATGCAACGGCTCGCTGGTGATGGACCGGTGTCTGGCACCTCGACGGAGATCGTTTCGCTCGATCGACGCCCTGCATTCACAGCGACAGCTGACTCCTTGGCCGACCGCTACGTGACCGGAGCTGCCCGACTGGGACTTGCGATCGACGTCGTCGGAACCGGAGGATCGTCGGACGGCAACTTCACGTCTGCCGCTGGTGTTCCGACCCTCGATGGACTCGGTGCCGTGGGCGGTGGCTACCACACCTCCGGTGAGTTCGCCCTGATCTCCAGTGTTCATGGGCGGGCCGCTGCCACCGCCGCTCTGCTTCGCAGTATTGCCGAGGAGGGTTCATGAGTTCACAGTCCGCCGTTGTCCTTGGTGCTGCCCGGATTGTCCAAGTCGACAAGCCAGGAATGCCCGTCGGTGAACCAGCCGACATCACGGTCGTCGGTGGTCGCATCGCCGACGTTCAGCCGCACCGGGGAGGAAAGTCCGCCGTGGTCGACCTCGATGGTCGCTTCGTCCTGCCAGGGCTGGTGAATGCCCACAACCACCTGTACTCCAAGGAGCTTCGCACACCTGTGGCCGGAATGGATATCGCAGCGATGCGTCAGTTCATCGATGCCCGCAGCGAGGTCGAGACCTTTGCCGTGATGCTGGCGAACGCATGGCGGGAAATGGCCCAAGGCATTCTGGTGAATCGTGACCTTGGCGCTCCGTACGGTCTGAACACCCGGCTGGCTTCGGTCCTCCGGCAGGGGATCGTGTTCGGTCCGCACATCGTCGCTTCGGGGCGTGCCGTCGTCATGACCGGCGGACATGTGTGGACGTTCGGGAGGGAAGCTGATGGACCCGTCGAGTGCCGACGTGCGGTTCGCGAACAACGCAAGGCGGGCGCGACGGTCATCAAGGTCATGGCTTCGGGAGGGCTGTCGAACTATCCGCACGAGGACTACACGGTGTCCGAATACACCGACGAGGAGCTCGATGCCATTGTCAGTGAGGCGTCGAAGCTCGGTATAGCGACCTGCGCGCACGCATTCGGTGTGGATGCCGTTGCGGCTGTGGTGAGAGCTGGCATCAACTGTGTCGAGCATGGCGTCCATCTCGACGACGACACCGTGGCCGAGATGAAGGCGAAGGGAACCGGATACGTCCCGACCATGGCGAACATGGCGCGGATCGCGTCGCCGGAGATGAACGTGAATGCTGGCGTGCCCGAACGTGCCGAACGATTCCGTACGGAGGTTGTCGAGCCGCAGCGTGCTTCGGTGCGACGTGCATCGGCAGCGGGCGTCTTGATCGGCGTGGGGACGGACTCTACGGGGACATATCCGGAGGAACTGGCTGCCCTCGAAGCCGCCGGCCTGAGCAGGGAGTCTGTGATCCGTGCCGCCACGGTCGATGGTGCAACGATTTGCCGGGTGGACGCCGGGTCGGTCGAGCCAGGACGACTCGCACTCCTGAATTGCTACGACGAGAACCCGACCGATGACCTCTCGCTGATCACGGCACCGGCATCGGTGTTCAACGGTTCGGCGCTGATGGAGCGTTCCGAGATACTCCGTCTGGTGGGCGCATGAACCTTCCCGAGGAGTTCGCACTCTCGAACGGAACCGTGGTGGATGGCACGGGGAGCGATGGCTTCGAGGCTGACGTCGTCGTCACGGGTGACCGACTGCGCGTGGTAGCACGTGGCTCAGCGACCGGGGTTGCGAGGGTCGATGTCAGTGGGCTGGTTGTCGCCCCTGGATTCATCGACACGCACAGCCATGCCGATGCCGAGAGTCTTCTTGGCGATGATCAGGTCCACGCGTCGCGGATCGTCCAAGGGGTCACCACCGAGGTGGTGGGCAATTGCGGGCTGAGCGCGTTTCCCGTCGACGGAGATGGCGACCTCGCCAGGCAATTCATGGCCATCGTCTTCGGCCCGCACGTGGCGACATACCCCACGTTGGATGCTTTTGCCGAAGTCGTCGAGTCCGCCGGACTGGCATCGAACATCGCTCCGCTGGTCGGCCATGGGACGTTGCGGGCGATGACTCTCGGCTACGAGAACAGGGAACCGAGCACCGAGGAGCTCGGTCGGATGCAGGGTGCGCTGACCGAAGCGCTGGCAGCCGGCGCATTCGGATTGTCCACGGGACTCTGCTACACACCGGCTACCTACGCGCAGCCTGCGGAGGTGCAGGCGCTCGCGACGATCGTCGCCGACTTCGGCGGCGTATACGCCACACACATCCGGAACGAGACCGATCTCACGGTCGAATCGCTGACCGAGGCACTCGATGTTGCGAGGGCCACCGGCGTGGATCTCCACATCTCACACCTCAAGGCGGCGGGTCGTCCGCAGTGGGGATCGAGCCCTGCAGTCCTTGCGCTCCTCGAAAAGGCACGGGCCGATGGCATCTCCGTCAGCGCCGATGTCTACCCGTACACCGCTGCAAGTACGTCCCTCCACTCGCTGCTTCCTCCTTGGACCGCGGAGGGCGGCATTGATGTGATGACCGCGAACCTGGCCGACCCGCATTGGCGGAACCGCGTCCACGAAGGGCTGTCCGACGGTGTCCCCGGGTGGCAGAACCTCGGTTCAGCGGCTGGTTGGGACAACGTCTTCCTTGCAACGGCATCAGGGCGACCGGAGTGGGAAGGGATGTCGATTGCGAGCCTTGCCGCAGATGGTGACCGTCCTGTGGATACCATCGCGCGTGTGTTGACTGAGAACACGGGGAAAGTGGTCGTGGTGATCGAGGCAATGCAACATGAGGACATGGTTGCCTTCCTCGCGTGGCCGAACACGGTGGTCGGTTCCGACGGGATTCCCCTTCCCGGCAAGCCGCACCCGCGTCTGACAGGTACCTTCCCCCGAGTGGTTGGCCGGTTTCGCGACGCCGTGGGTTCACTCGAATCCGCGGTGCATCGCATGACAGGGGCAAGCGCAGATCGTTTCCACATACCCGATCGAGGCGTCATCGCCGACGGGATGGTGGCGGACCTCGTGGTGTTCGACCCCGCGACGATCACCGACCGTTCGACATACGTCGATCCATGGGCCAGACCGGACGGTGTTGCCCATGTGATCGTCGGAGGGAAGGCGGCAGTGTGGGACGCGGAGATGGTCAGCGGGTCGCGGGGTGCCGTCCTCAGAAGGACACACCAACATGTCTGATCCAGGTCTCCCTCCCAACGGCGACGAGCCCCCTGACGAACCGAGCGCCGATCGACCGAAGCAGGAGACGGCGTTTGCTCCGTTGCGTCTCGGGGATTTCCGAACCCTGTGGACTGCATCTCTGATCTCGAACCTGGGGTCGTTCTTCCAGATCACGGCCGGTGCCTGGTTGATGTGGGAGTTGACGGCGTCTCCATCATGGGTGGGGTGGATGACTGCTTCGCGCAACCTCCCCTTGCTCGTCCTCGCCATCCCCGCCGGAGCCCTCGCGGATCGGCTTGACAGGACGCGCATGCTTGCCACGACCCAGACCATCATGGGCCTTGCGGCTGCAGCGATGGCGATACTGACCTGGGTGGGGTGGATCGGACCCGGGTTGCTGCTGGCACTCGGCTTGGCGCTTGGCATCGGGATGGCGTTCAACGCTCCGACATGGCATTCACTCGTTCCGGATCTGGTTCCGAGACCGATGGTCACCTCGGCGGTGGCGCTCAACTCGGTGTCGTTCAACGCGGCGAGGGCGATCGGCCCGGCAATCGGTGGAATCCTGGTAGCGACGGTCGGCGCCGCTTTTGCATTCGGTCTGAACGCGGTCTCCTACCTGTTCATGATCGCCGCGTTCATCCTCGTCGGACGCGGCGCAGTCAACCGCAACCCCGATGACACGTCGGTGTCCCGCGCTGTGATCACCGGTGTCCGGTTCGCTGCACACACTCCCGCATTCCGTCGTCTGCTCGGGCTGGGAAGCGTGTTCGCCCTGACCACGGCCGTATTGCAGGCAATGCTTCCTGTACGGACCGAGGAGCTCGGTCAATCTGCCGGTACCTACGGGCTCCTTCTCGGCATGATGGGAGCCGGAGCGGCGATCGGGGGTATTGCACTCGGGAGACTCAACCGGAGGCTCGAGGCCAAGACGATCCCGATCACCATCACATTGACGGGTGTCTCGGGGGTGGTCGTCGGTCTCGCTCCAGGGGTGGCGGTTGCAGCGGGCGGGATGTTCGCCGTCGGCATCTTCTGGGTGTCGACGCTCGCCAATCTGAACGCGACGGTCCAGCTGCTGTCACCGGATTGGGTACGCGGGCGTGCTGTGGGATTGTGGCTCATGGCGTACGCCGGGATGGTTCCGGTCGGGGCGATTCTCGCCGGAATCATCGCCGAAGGGATTGGTGCAGGGGCGACGATGGTCGTCCTGTCGGCAGCAACGATCCTTCTGGGATTCCTCATGCGATTCCGCGGCGTCCAGGACCCGACCGCGATCCCGTCACCCGAATTCAACCGGGAGCGGAAAGGACACCACCACCCTGAGGTCGATGGGGGGCCGGTGCTTGTCATGAACACATGGCATGTCCGTGATGCCGACCTTCCCGAGTTCCAGGAAGTCATGATGCAGGTGCGATCGGTGCGACTGAGCACCGGCGGTTCGCGATGGCAGCTCTACAAGGATGTCGGGCGCCGGTACACCTACACCGAGTCGTTTGTCGTGCCGACCTGGAGCGAGCATCTCCAGCAGCATGAACGGATCGATGACGAGATGGCAACGATCTTCGCTCATGCGAGAAGGCTGGACATGTCTGCGACCGGTCCGACGTCGCGTCACTATCTCGGGTTCGATGTCGCTTCCGACGACCTATCGAGCTGGGAGGGGATAGGCAAGGGCCACGATGCGCTCCACGCCACCGATGGATCCGTTCCGATCGCCCGATTCGTGCGACGGGCGCGATCAGTCAAGCGCAACGGATCGAGCCAGTAGCGAAGGGTCATCGATCCGGGTCTCGTCAGCGCGGGCCAACGGTTCTTTCAGCTGCGACGTGTTGCTCATACACGCCCTCGAGTCTGTCGATCGCAGCCACATAGCCCGTCGGATCGATGAAGTGGTCCGGCGTCGGCTCGGTGTCCGGCCTGAATTTCTCGTGAAGCCGATAGTGGCCGGCGTGTGCCGCCACCCAGATGTCAGGGCGAAGTGCGCGTTGACGTCGGAATGTCTCGGCGAAATCGTCGGCCACGCCGGGGTATGTC
Organism: uncultured Acidimicrobiia bacterium; assembly: GCA_965368815.1. Lineage (GTDB taxonomy): Bacteria > Actinomycetota > Acidimicrobiia > Spongiisociales > UBA5794 > UBA5794. The sequence goes on along the minus strand of CBDUOH010000019.1, from coordinate 9,197 downwards.
GGGTCGTGTATCAGTCGTTTGCCCTTGTTGATGGTCGCCATGTTCGCGATCACCACAGACAGGTCGCGACCGTCCTCGGCGACCGACATCGTGTAGCTCGCTGAACCCTCGGTGTGCCCGGGATGCCAGTGGACCTGCAATGACGTTCCTCCGAGGTCGATCGTGTCACCGTGTTCGAGCCGTTCATCGACGCTGATCGGCTCGAACATCTCCTTGCCGCCGAAATGAGGGTCGCTGAATCCGCCGTCCTCAAGAATCCGTGTGTCAGCGCTTGTCGCCAACATCCGGGCTCCCGTGAGGCGCTTGATCTCGGCCAGGGACGCTGTGTGGTCCCAGTGTGCCTGCATGGTCAGAAGGATCTGGACATCCTCGAGGTCGAATCCGAGCGACGTCAGGTTGTCCCGGATCAAGGTCGTCGATCCGCTGACACCCGTGTTGATCAAGATGTGTCCCGCATCGGTTGCGATCAGATACACACTCAGGTCGTATGTCCCCACCGCGTACAGATTTCCGGCAACACGATGGCCGGTCATGGGCGTCGTCCAGTCGGCGGGTGGTTGGCGTGGTTGTCTGGGGTCGAGCCCATTGTCGTTGGTCATCAGGCGACCCTATCGCTGTCGGGTCAGGGACACAAAACCGCCGATGCCCTGGTGATGCGGTCGTCTCCGGAGTTCCAAGGATTGGCAAATGTTGCTGCGAATGGCCCGCGTGCGAGCGATTTTGTTGGTATACTGACTCCACTCGCGATAAATGTTCCAAATAGTCCAAACTTCCGGAATTCATCGCGAAAGGACCTTCTGGTCCATGCGGGTGCGATACCAAGCACATGGTCGATGAGATGGGAGCATATTTCGATGGGGAGCAGCGAGGCCGGCTCCGGCATCTTGCTTACCCTTGATCGCGGGATCAAGGTTCTCGAGCACATAGCGGACAGCGAGGGGCGGGCCACCGCAAAGGATGTGAGCGCCACGCTCGGCATCAATCCGGGGACCACCTATCAACTTCTGCGGACCCTGCAGGCAAATGGCTACGTCAACCGCGTCGCCGGGGGCAAGTATGAGCTGGGACTGCGGGTGGGTTACCTCCTCGACCAGTACTCCGCCCGCACGGCGCCCCCGCAGGCATTGTTGGACATTCTTGAGGAACTCCACAGTGCGACGGACGAGACCGTCTACGTTTCGAGCGTGCACGGGTCCGAGATCAAGATTGTCGGTTCGCTCGAGGGCACGCAGCGTCTCAGGGTCGGCAAGAGCAACGTGGGGTATTCCGCTCATCCTCATGCCCGGGCATCCGGCAAGGCGTTCCTCGCCTACTGTGAACCCGACAAGCTCGAGACCTATCTTCCCGATCGTGATCTTCCGGCGTTGACCGAGAACACGATCACCAACTGGGACGAGCTCATGACCGAACTCGAAGCGACGCGGCTGCGCGGTGTTGCATACGAGCGCGAAGAGTTCTTCAACGAGGTCGCCTGTCTCGGTTCGGTGATCGTTGATGCCGACGGTCAACCGGCCGGGGCGTATGCAACGTCCCTGCCCGTTGCCCGCTTCCTCTCACACAGGGACGCCTTGGCCAAAGAACTCCTGAAGGCCGGCGAGGCTGCCTCGCGGTGGTTGGGTTACACGGGGGAATACCCGCCCAAGCCCGGCGACTAGCTCCCGGTTCAGCACACGGCGGAGGATCTGGGCACCCGTTGCTGGCCTAAGCTGTCGATCTGACCGTGCTTCGAGGGGGAGCGAACCGATGCAACGCCATGTACCTGTCATCTCCGGACAGGAACCGGTTGTTCCCGTGGCGAGTGCCAACGCAAACATTGGCCCGCCCTCGTGATCGAGGAATCCGACGCCGACGCGTCCATGGTCGCCGGCACCGATGCACGCGTGTATCCGGTCATAGCGCTCCTGATGGGTGTCCTGGTGAGTGCCGTGTACCTGCGATCCGCGCTGACGGTGCTCTCCAGTTTCGTGATCGACGACTTCGGTATCACACGTTCCCAGTTCGGGTGGATCTTTGCCGTGTTTGCGATCTCCGGGGCGGTGCTGTCGCCCGTGATGGGCCTGATGGCCGACGGTTCGATGCGTCGGACCGTTCTCGCCGGTTTCGGCTTCAGCATCGCCGGCATCGTTCTCGCAAGCACATCGTCGACCTTCGTACTTCTTCTGGTGGCTGCCGTCGTGGGCGGCGGATCCCTGGCCACCGGGAATCCGAGCACGAACCGGGTGATCGCCGTACGGATTCCGCGCTCGATGAGGGGCCTTGCGACGGGGCTCAAGCAATCCGGTGCCCAGGTGACGCTGCTCTTCGCCGGCCTCGTCCTGCCTGCGATTGCGTTGGCCTTCGGTTGGCGTTGGGCATTGTTCTCCGGTGTCGCCGCCCCTGTGATCGGTTCGATCGTCGCCACCCGGATCCTCGGACCCCAATCCGTTGTGACACCGCGCGCCGATCGGAGAGCCCTGACTCGTGCTGAACGTCGGACGGTGACATGGCTTGCCGTGACGAGTTGCCTCATGGGAGCCGCGATGGCCTCGGTGCAGGCATTTCTCCCGCTTTACGCCCAAGAGGACATCGCGATGAACGCATCGGTCGCAGGACTCATGGCTGCCCTGTTCGGCCTCGGTGGGCTCGTGGGCAGGATCGGGTTCACGAACATCGAGCATCGGCTGACGAGCCGCGTCACATTGCTCGCCTCCCTCCCGCTCGGAGCCGCCGTGGCGACAGCGATCATCGCGGTGTCGTCTCCGGGGACGCAGTGGCTGTTGGCCATCGGTGCGTTCGGAGGCGGTGTGGTGCTGCTCTCGTGGCATGCGGTCGCCTGGCTGTTCGTCATCAACACATCGCATCTCGAGTCTGTCGGGCGGGCATCGGCCATCATGCAGATCGGTACGTTCATCGGATTCGGCTCAGGCCCGTTGTTGACCGGGTATCTCGTCGACTCGACACAGAGCTATCCGCTGAACTGGGCCGTTGTCGTCTGTGTGTTCCTCGTCGTGAGTGCGATGGCGATGCGGCTGACCGGGTATCTCACCTCCCAGGCAGCGGAACGGGCAGAGGCACAGACTGCGTGAACGGCTGGTGACTGTGGCCGGAGCGGGCAACAATACGAACAACGGAGGCGAACAGGTGGAGGACATGACACAGAGCAGCGCATCGGGACGATATTTCGAGGATTTCGTCGTCGGGGATGTCTACAAGCACGCGCTCGGCCGGACGCTGACCGAGACCGACAATGCATGGTTCACCATGCTGACGTTGAACACGAACCAGCTGCACTTCAACGATCACTACGCGGCGAACTCTGCGTTCGGGCGCACGCTGATGAACTCGACGCTGACGCTCGCCGTGGTCACCGGGATCTCAGTTGCCGACGTGAGCCAGAACGCGATGGCCAACCTGGGCTGGGAGGACATCAAGCTTGTCAACCCGGTGTTCGCCGGTGACACCCTGTATGCGGAGACAAAGGTGCTCGCGGCCCGGGAGTCCAAATCGCGACCGAATGTCGGGATCGTCACGGTGGCGACGCGAGGGATCAACCAGGACGGTGATGTGGTGATCACGTTTCGCAGAACGGTGATGATCCTCAAACGAGACGCCCCCCAGGACAAGGGGATATTCCCCGAAACTGATGAACCCTGGGACGTCTAGGCGGTCCGGAGGTCGACTCCTAGGTCGATTCGGTCGCGTGTGCCTGTTCGAGGCCGTCGAGAATGAGTCCGAGACCGAAGTCGAATGAGTCACCGAACCGGTATCCCGGTTGGAGGACATGCTCGACGGTGAACTGAGCGAGATGCGGCAGGTCCTTGGCCCACTCGGCGGCCAGCTGGCGACCCATCTCGATCATTTCCTCACCACCTCCATCGGGCAGGTTCGCCTCCTCAAGGGCAAAGCCGTATATGAAGCTGTCGAGGATCGCATACGCATGCGCTGTCAATTGCGGCGAGAAGTCCGCTCTCTGGAAACATCCGAGGACGTCGTCGTGGTGGGCCAACGTCGCCTCACCAGGCGAGACCCGCGACTCCATGACCGGAGGAGCCCACGGATGACGGGTGAGCACCTCACGGGCCGATTCACACCGGACCCGCATTGCTGCCTTCCAGTCCAGGTCAGGCGGGGGAGAGGCGATCTCGGTGAACACGATGTCCACGATGCCATCGATGATCGCTTCCTTCGACGGCACGTGGTGGTAGATCGTCATCGGCCCGACCTCAAGAGCTGCGGCCAGCTTTCGGATCGTCAACGACTCGAGACCGATCTCATCGGCGAGGCTCACCGCCGCTGCGAGCACGCGATCCCGTGTGAGTTTCTGTTTCCCGGGATCCTTCGGCATGCTGCTCCTGTCAACGTTTGCGTAACCTCTGCGGTACGCCCTTCACTCTAGTACTTAGTACGGTCAACCTTGGCACTCCGATTGCGGACATGACCCGGACGGATCTTCGGGCGACGGCTCCAAGCGGCAACGACTACGGGTTGGTGTTCCGTGGCGATCCGCGGGATACTCCCGTCATGGAGCCACGAAGGACACCACGGGGCTGGGTCATCGACATTCTTGCGGGCGGTTTGATAGGCGGCGTGGTCGGCGCCATCGCCGCCGTCAACATCGTGATCTTCTCGGGTATCGATTCGGGCTACGAGTCATCCTTGGCCGATGTGTTCAGCTACAACGCGTTGGTTGGTCTCGTTGCCGTCTTCGTGTTGGTCGGTGCTCCCATCGCTGGCGTCGTGATCGCGAGGCGCATGCGAAGAACCAGGATCCACAGCTGAGCGAAGCCTTGGTGATCAGTCCGGGTCGAGGAACTGACCGAACGTCGGTTCGCGCGGATCGTTCGCTCTGACTACGGCGGGTTCCTGCGATGGATCCCGTTCGGTGGTCGGACCTCCGCAGTGCGGACATGTCACAACGCGCTGCCGGGTGTCGTGGAGCACGCGGCCGCAGTTGTTGCATGTCTGTGCCAACCAGCACGCGGAATCACCCATGGAGTCCACATTAGACAACCCGATGGCGGCAGGCGTCGTCGGTCGGAAGGCTTGCGGGGGCAGGATTCGTAGGAGCCCCACGGCGGGTCCTATGATTCGTTGGTACCCACGACAGCGGGATTGACGGGCCACAATGGCAGCAGCGAGTCCGAGCTTCATCACAGTTGACGGAAATGAAGCCGCTGCGCGAATCGCCCACCTCCTGAGCGAAGTCATCGCCATCTACCCGATCACGCCAGCTTCCCCCATGGGCGAACATGCCGATGCCTGGTCGATGTCAGGTAAACCGAACCTCTGGGGGGTCATCCCCGATGTCGTCGAGATGCAGTCTGAAGCCGGCGCAGCAGGTGCCTTGCACGGTGCTTTGCAGGCTGGCGCGCTTGCGACCACCTTCACTGCGTCGCAGGGTCTCCTGCTCATGCTCCCGAACATGTACAAGATCGCGGGGGAGTTGTCCCCGACTGTGATCCATGTCGCGGCGCGTACTGTCGCAACCCACGCCCTGTCGATCTTCGGTGACCATTCCGACGTGATGGCGGCGAGGCAGACCGGTTTCGCCATGCTCGCCGCGTCGACGGTCCAGGAAGCTCAGGACTTCGCCTTGGTGTCGCACCTGGCATCGCTCGAATCCCGCGTCCCGTTTCTTCACTTCTTCGACGGATTCCGGACGTCGCATGAGATGTCGACCATCGAACCCATCGCCGAGACCACGGTTCGAACACTCGTCGACGAGCATCGGATTGCGGACCACCGCCTGCGTGCCCTGAACCCGAACGCGCCGGTGCTGCGTGGCTCGGCGCAGAATCCGGATGTCTTCTTCCAGGCGAGAGAGGCATCGAACTCCTTCTACGACGCCGTTCCGCGGATCGTGCAGGCCACCATGGACAACGTGGCCGCCCACACCGGACGTCCCCATGCGTTGTTCGAGTATCACGGTGCCGCGGATGCCACGACGGTGATGGTCCTGATGGGATCCGGCGCCGGCGCAGCTCGCCAGGCTGTCGACGCGATGGTCGGCGACGGTGCCAAGGTCGGTGTGCTCACCGTCAAGTTGTACCGGCCGTTCGACATCGAAGCTTTTGCCGAAGCACTCCCTTTGTCCACCGAGACGGTGGCGGTGATGGACAGGACCAAGGAACCGGGTGCTGTCGGCGAGCCGCTCTATCAGGACGTCCTCGCGGCCCTCGCTGAGACAGGTCGGTCGGTGCGGGCGGTCGGCGGCAGGTATGGGCTTGCTTCCAAGGAGTTCACCCCTGCGATGGTCGCCGGCGTATTCCGCCACGTCGACGCAGACGACTCGCGTACCCATTTCACCGTGGGGATCGTCGACGATGTCACAGGTTTGTCGATCCCGTACGAACCGGACTGGTATCGGGAACCCGACTCGACCGCACGCGCTGTGTTCTACGGACTCGGGTCGGACGGCACCGTCGGTGCCAACAAGAACTCCGTCAAGATCATCGGTGGTGAGACAGGACTTCGCACACAGGGCTACTTCGTCTACGACTCGAAGAAGTCCGGGTCCCAGACCGTCTCGCACCTGCGGATGTCGGAGAACCCCATCGACTCGCCATACCTCATCGATCAGGCGATGTTCGTCGGTGTACACCAGTTCGATCTCCTCGGAACCACCGATGCTGTCGACCGGGCGATGCACGGCGCGACGCTCCTCATCAACAGCCCGTATGAACCCGACCGCACGTGGGAGCGGATCCCAGCCGAGGTCCAGCGCAAGATCATCGACAAGCAGTTGGTCGTCTGGGCGGTCGACGCGTATGCCATCGCTCGCGAGACAGGACTCGGTCCACGGATCAACACGGTCCTCCAGACATGCTATTTCGGCTTGACCGACGTGCTTCCCACCGAGGTTGCCATCGGCGCGATCAAGGATCAGATCAGCAAGGCGTACGGGAAACGCGGTGAGGTCGTGGTGCGTCGCAACATCGAGGCGGTCGATCGGTCGCTCGACGCAATGTACCGCGTGGAAGTCGGTGAAGCGGCCGAGGTTGCCGCCCGCAAGACGATGATTCCCGAGATCGCTCCGGACTTCGTCAAACGAGTGACGGCCATCCTGATGGCGGGGCAGGGCGATCGCCTCCCGGTGTCAGCAATGCCCGTCGACGGGACATTCCCGACCGGCACCGCCGCCTTTGAGAAACGATCTCTTGCTGACGAGATCCCGATCTGGGATGCCGACCTGTGCATCGACTGCGGGCGCTGCGCCCTTGTCTGTCCCCACGCGGCCATCCGTCTCAAGGCCTTTGACGCATCCATCGACACGCCTGACGAGTTCGCGTGGAAGGAGCCCACGAGCAAGGATTTCGCCGGCCAGCGGATCGTGGTCCAGGTCCTCCCTGACGACTGCACGGGTTGCGGCGTGTGTGTCGACATCTGTCCGGCCAAGTCCAAGGAAGTCGTCAAGCACAAGGCGATCAATATGGAGCCGAAGGGTCCCCATCTTGAGCGTGAGCGCCGCAACTTCGAACACTTCCTGGCACTTCCGGAGGTCGATCGCGACGACGTCAAGGTGGCAACCGTCAAGGGGTCCCAATTCCTCCAGCCGCTGTTCGAGTTCTCGGGCGCCTGCGTCGGGTGCGGGGAGACGCCCTATCTCAAGTTGATGACCCAGTTGTACGGTGACCGGGTCATCGTCGCCAATGCCACGGGGTGCTCATCGATCTACGGTGGCAACCTGCCGACCACGCCGTGGACAACCAACGCCGATGGCCGCGGGCCGGCTTGGTCGAACAGCCTGTTCGAGGACAACGCAGAGTTCGGTTTCGGGATGCGGCTCGCCCTTGATGCCCAGCGTGACGATGCCGTTCTCCTCGTCGTGGCGCTCGCCACCGAGCTCGGCGATCTGACCGATGAAATCCTCGAAACGGTCAGGAACCCCGATCGATCGGATCCCGAGAAGTTGGTTCGGGTCCAGCGCGACCAGGTTGCGATGCTCAAGGAACGCCTTGCGTCCATCGAAGGCGGCCTCGCCAGGCGGCTCGAGGGTGTGGCCGATGCACTTGTCGACACCGCCGTCTGGATCGTCGGAGGTGACGGGTGGGCGTACGACATCGGATTCGGCGGACTTGACCACGTGTTCGCGTCGGGGCGAAACGTCAACATCCTTGTCCTCGACACTGAGGGGTATTCCAACACGGGTGGGCAGGCATCGAAGGCGACGCCGAGAGGTGCGATCGCGAAGTTCGCCGCTGGCGGGAAGGAAACGGCGAAAAAGGATCTCGGCCAGATCGCCATGTCATACGGCAACGTGTACGTGGGGCAGGTGGCGATGGGAGCGAATCCGACCCAAGCGGTCCGTGCATTCGCCGAGGCAGATGCCCATCCCGGGGTTTCGTTGATCATCGCCTACAGCCCTTGCATTGCGCACGGTATCGACATGTCGACGATGATGAGCCATCAGAAGGAAGCCTCGGACTCCGGGTATTGGCCGTTGTACCGATTCGACCCGTCGCGTGAGACCCAAGGTGAACCGGGGCTGCGGCTCGACAGCAGGAAGCCGACGATGCAATTCCGCGAGTTCGCACGGAAGGAGGCCCGGTTCGCGATGCTCGGGCGGGCAAACCCCGAGCGCGCCGATGAGCTGATGCGGCTCGCACAGCAGGACATCGACGATCGTTGGCAGCTCTACGAGCAGATGGTCACGATTCACCGGACAGCGGTCTACGACGAGGTGGATGAATGAGCGCCGACCTGACGACGACATACCTCGGGATCGAACTGGCAAGTCCGGTCATACCGTCGGCATCGCCCATGACCGGTGACATCGACCATGTGCACGCGCTTGTCGCCGCTGGTGCCCCCGCTGTCGTGCTCCCGAGCTTGTTCGAGGAGCAGATCGAGCACGACGCCATGGCCATCCACGAAAGCCTCGAACAGGGTGCCGGCGTGTTTGCTGAGGCGACAGCCGGATACCTGCCCGAGTTGGATGACTACAACACGGGTGCTGATCAATACCTCGAGCTGATTCGGCGCATCAAAGCTGAAACCAAGATCCCGGTGTTCGGCAGCCTCAACGGCGTTTCATCGGGCGGATGGACGCGGTATGCCGAGGTGCTTGCCGATCACGGCGTGGATGCGCTCGAGCTCAATGTGTATCGGATCGCGGCCGGTGTCGATGATTCGCCGGCCGAGGTCGAGGCTGAATACCTGCGATTGATCGAGTCCGTGACCGAGGCCGTCGACATCCCGATCGCGGTCAAGATAGGCCC
>CBDUOH010000018.1:0-29903 GCA_965368815.1 uncultured Acidimicrobiia bacterium | reverse complement strand
CGCCCAACGCGCCTGTTGCAACGATTGCCGCGGTCACCGGCGCCACCTGCCATACGACCTCCTCGCCACCGATCGTGATCGCCGACACGACGATGACCCCCGTGGCGAGCCTGGCATAGCGGACACGCATCGCCGATATGGCCGCCCTCCCCGAATCGGTCGATGTTGTCACCACCACCGACACCGTCGCCATCACGGTCGCGATCACCACGACCGTCGACATCAGAATGGCTCGTGGCGTGACTGTCATCGCATCGAGATCCCCGAGGTACCAGCCCGAGGTGAATCCGACCGTCAGAGCTGCGATTGCCCACCACCGCCGCCTTCCCACATCCGGCGCGCTCTTGAGCCATACGAACATGACCAACGCAATGGGCCATGACCACACAGCACCGCCCGATCCGAATCCAGCTGCAGCAACTCCTATCAGATCGCCGTGCTTGATCGACCGACCAGTGGTTCCAGCGACGCCACGTGCGGCGATCAGCGCAGCGTAGGTAACGAGCGCTGCGGGAAGCCCGAAGAAGGCAGCGCCGTACGCACCCAACCCAGCGACGGCTGCGACCACAGGCCTGTCCGGGTCGAGTTCACGCCCGATCGCCCAGGCCAGGAACACAGCGATCGACGCCGCGACCGCCTGTGAGAACCCGAAACGTCCGTCGAAAGCTGCCACCGCGATGTAGCTGAACAACGCACCGAACCCGAGGGCCACGGCGAATCGGTTCGAGGCGTATCTCAGATCGAGCGACCGCCCCAATCCCGATGAGAAATTCAACCCTGCCATGTGCCAGACGGTACCGCTACGGGCGGACCGACGGTCGTGGCTACGGCAACCACCACATCCACAGATCGCACACGTTCGTTCCCGTTGGCCCGGTAGTCACGGTCGCACCTATGTCTGCGAGCACCGGGTACGAGTTGTTGTCAGCCAGTTCCGATCCGATGTCCCAACCGCGACGCGCGGCCGCTCGGTAGCTGGTCCCGTCCACGATCGCTCCCGCCGCGTCGGACGCACCGTCGATCCCGTCGGTTCCAAGCGCAGCGAAGATCCCAGCGGTGCCATCGAGGGCTTCCGCGAGCCAAAGGGCTGCCTCCTGGTTCCGGCCTCCGCGTCCCTTGCCGGTGACGTGAACGGTGGTCTCGCCCGCTGCGATGCACACCGTCCCCGAGCGTGCTCCTTCCAACATCCGCGCTGCGCTCGAACGCGCCTCGCCGCCGAGCTCCGTGGTCACGATCGCTGTACCGAACCCTTCGGCGGCGAGGTGGGATGCTGCGGCCTCGGCGGCAAGCGCAGGGCTTCCGACCACCGCGACCGGGCCTACGGTCCCCGCCACCGGTTCGAACCCATCCACCGCCGCGCGAACCGAGGAAGGCAGCAGGCTGCTGTCTGGGTGCCCGGCGAGTATGCCGCGGGCCCGTCCACCGAGACCGGAGGGGATCGTGGGGCCCGAAGCAACATGCTCTGGTCCACCGCCGACGACGTCGGAGAGGACGAGCGTCACGACCCTGGCCGACGTCGCAGCGGCGAGTCGTCCAGCTTTCAACCCCGATACCGCCGCACGGACCTCGTTCATGTCGGTGATGGGCATACCGCTTGCGAGCAACCATCGGTTGAGGGCCACAAGGTCGTCCATGGACACACCTGCCGCCGGAACCTCCGCTGCAGCACTGCCTCCACCGGACACGACGGCGATCACCAGGGCGTCGGCGTCACACGCTCGCACGGCTTGCATCAACGCACGACCGGCGTTCATCGAGGACTCGTCCGGTACCGGATGACCACCGACATGGACGGTGACGTCGGTCGGAGCGGTCGGGGCATACGGCGTCGCCACGACAGCATGGGTCGCGCCGGTCACCTCACACGCAGCCTCGGCCATGGCGACAGAAGCCTTGCCGATACCCACCACCAGGATGTGGTCAGGGGCGTACGAACCTGCGGACTCACCGGACACGAGAATCGTTTCACCCTGCCTCGACAGCTGGTGCCTGACCGCAGCCGCCGGGTCTGCTGCTGCCACGGCGGCGTCGAACGCCGCTATGAAATCGGCTCGTACTGGGTGTCGCATCACGGACATCCTCGCGCAGTCCGGGCCAAACACCGCCAATTACACTGGCGACATGAACCCGATTCACCCAGGGGAGAAGATTCTCTCCGGTGCTGCCGAGGCCGGCGAACTCGATACGGGACCCCATGCGGGCAAGCCCCTGCCGCCGATGCGCGCGAACAACCCCGGTTGGTGGATCTCAGCCTTCCTCGAACGGGAACGGCTTCCGGACCGGCTCAGGGAAACAGCTCATGCAGCCGGAGAGATGCTCGATGCCGCTGTGGGCGCACCGACACTCGCAGAGGCGCGAGCGGTTCTCGCCGACCGCAATGAAGGCGTGATCGTGTGGAACGAAGCGGTTCCGGAGGAATACCACCTCGCTGTCATCGAGGAGACCGAGCTGCTCACGATGCGCCAGAGCCGAACCTGACACGCGACGGACCCTCGCACCTTGCACGGTACGAGGGTCCGAGGCGACTGGCGGTTGGCTAGGCGTTGGTTCCGGTTCCGGCGTTCCCGACCCCGGCCTCACGGCGAGCCTCTCGTTCGGCCTTGTGCTCCTCAACGAAGGCGTCCCACTCGTCCTGCGTGATCTGCCCGTCTTCGAGGAGCTCTGCGAACGGTCCATCCTCGTTCTTGAACGGATGACCGTCCTGGAGCTCTGCGATCTCGTCTGCGGAGATCACACCGTCAGCGAGCAGAGCTCGCACGTCGGCGATGAGGTGGCGGAAGTGCCTCCGAACGTGTGGCCGTACACCGAGCTCCTCGCGTTTCTCGGCCAGGGCTTCAGCAACGGCATCGGCCTGTGACTGGGTGATGACACCATCAGCCACCAGCTCATCGAGCACGCCCGTGAGAACGGCACCCGGTTCAGGAGCCATGGTTTCGGTGGCTACCTCATCATCGGCCTCCTGGGCTTGCGCAGCCCCGTTGGACAACGTTGTGGCGACGAATGCTCCGGCTACGAGCACCCCTCCTGCCGCCAAACTGGCAATGAATTTCCTCATGGTGATGATCCTTTCACTCGACATCACCCCCACATCGTGTCGAACCCGCATGCGTCAACTGTGTGGGCAACCTAAGAAGTCCATGAATCGTTCAATCGTCCGACAACGGAAGCGAGAACCCGACAATCGCCCCCGGCCCGTCCTCTCGATTGTGTGCGAACACGGTCCCTCCGTGGTCGGTGACGATCTGTTCGACGATCGAAAGGCCGAGGCCCGATCCTGGCGTCGACCTCGCATCGTCAGCTCGGTAGAACCGTTCGAAGACATGGCCCACATCGCCGTCATGGAATCCCGGACCTGCGTCAACCACCGTGACTGTCCCTTCCTTGATGGTCACTTCGATGACACCATCGGCTGGACTCCACTTGTGGGCGTTCGCAACAACGTTCGAAACCGCCCGGGTGAGTGCCGACGGCTTGCCTTCGACGACACTGTCGTCGCCCGAGAACTCGACAGATCGTTGGTGCCTCCGCTCAAGGCGGTCGACAACCTCTGTGACCACCTCGCGCAGGACGATCGTCGAGGTCGGCTCTTCGTCATATCGATCCGTCGCCAGATCGACGATCTCGCCGACCAGGATCGTCAGTTCCTCGACCTCGGCCTGAGCCGAACTGAGAACCTGCTTGCGGTCATCCGCAGGGATCTCGTGTCGCAACAGGAGCTCAAGGTTCGTCCGCAACGATGTGAGCGGAGTCCGAAGCTCATGCCCCGCGTCCCTCACCAACCGTGCCTGCTGCGCCTGTGCGCTCTCGAGTTCCCCGAGCAGATCGTTGAACGCCGATCCCAGTTGGGCCACCTCGTCGGAACCGACCACCTCGACACGCCGTCCCAGCTCGCGGGACCTCGCAATGCGGGAGACATCGTGTTCGAGATCGCCGATCGGCTTGACGGCGCTGCGGGCGACAACAAACCCGAGAGCGGCCGCCACGAGGATGCCGAGTGCACCTCCGACCGCCAGCAGAAGTGCGAGACCGGCGAGGGTCTCGTCGGCTTCGGCGAGCGGTCGGCCCACCTGGAGGAACACGGAAGCATCGGTCTCGGCAAAAGCCGCGATGCGCACGTGGACACCGTCGACCCATTCGGATCGAAGGGACACCTCGCCGACCGCAAGGGAGTCCGGTGACGGAAGCACAAGACCTCCTTCGCCGATGTTGATCTTGCCGCGCGGAGTCGAGATCTGGAGGTAGGTCGTGTCGAAGTCCGATCGTGTCTGGCGAGGAAGCAACGCAGCCAGACCCGCCAGTGGATCGCGCCCGGTCTGGCCCGCACCAGCCCGTGGGATGTCGAGTCCCGAGATCTCGGAGTAGAGAGCCATCCGATCGATGAGGCTCTCGTCGATCTGCCCCAGCAACTGGCTCCGTGCGCCGACGAAGGCCGCTACCGAAGCCACCAGCACCGTGACGGCCACCGCTGTGGCCGAAACGAGGGCAATCCGCCGGGTGATCGTCACAGGTCGGTACGCAGGACGTACCCGACACCTCGCACCGTGTGGATCAGACGCGATCGACCGCCTGCCTCGGTCTTTCGCCGGAGGTAGCCGACATAGACATCGAGCGAATTCGACGTGGTGAGGAAGTCGATTCCCCAGATCTCCTCGTACAACGTGTCACGATCCAGCACAATGCCGGGCTTGCGGGCGAGCAGCACGAGCAGGTCGAACTCGGTCTTGGTGAGTTCCAGAGGTTCGTCGTCGCGATGCACCGTCCGAGCGGCGGGATCAATCACGAGATCGGCGTATCGCAACACCTGCGTCACGTCGCCGACCGATCGCCGGAGGAGGGCCCGGATCCTGGCGAGCAGCTCGTCGAGTGCGAACGGCTTCATCAGGTAGTCGTCGGCCCCAGCGTCAAGCCCATCGACACGGTCACCGACCGCCGTCTTGGCCGTCACCATGAGAATGGGTGTCCGATCACCGCTCGCCCGAATCCTCTTGCACGCCTCGATGCCGTCGACGTGCGGCATCATCACGTCGAGCAGGATCAGGTCGAACGATCCGTCGCGCACAGCCGAGAGTGCAACTCCCCCATCACGGGCAGTCGCAACCGAGTAGCCCTCGAAGCCGAGAGCACGTTCAAGCGACTCCCTGACGGCTGGATCGTCCTCGACGACAAGGATGGATGATTCTGAATGCGCCACACGCAAATCCTACGCCCGGTGCGTGAATCTTCCTTGAATAGCGCATAAGAGAACCATGAGAACCGACACGTGGCGTTCGGATACGCGACGGTCGGGCCGTACGCTCGGCAGATGCCATGGAGTCTCACCGATCGGACAGTCCTCATCACAGGCGGGAACACCGGGCTCGGATTCGCAACCGCCTCCGCGCTCGCCGAAACCGGTGCGAACGTTGTCATCACCTCCCGCAACCCCGACAAAGGGCGCGCAGCGTCCGACCGCATCGCCGAGCACACCGGCAACGCCGTCGAGGTCATGCAGCTCGACCTTGCATCGCTCGCGTCGATCAGGGCATTCGCAGCCGCATTCGCAGCCCAGCACGAGGACCTCGCTGTGCTGATCAACAACGCAGGCGGGATCTTCGGATCGCGACGCGTGACCGAGGACGGATTCGAAATGACGATCGGGACCAATCATCTCGGTCCGTTCCTGCTGACCAACCTGCTCACCGACATGCTTGAGGCGTCCGCCCCGTCGCGCATCATCAACGTCGCCTCCTCCGGACACGGATACGCCAAGGAAGGCATGCACCTCGACGATCTCAATTGGGAGCACCGTCCGTACAGGCAGCAGACCGTCTACGGCCACTCGAAGCTCGCCAACATCCTGCACGTCCGAGAACTCAACCGGAGGCTGAGCCCCCGGGGAATCACTGCCTACGCCGTACATCCGGGTGTTGTGCGCACCGAATTCGGATCGGGTGGAGACTCGTGGATCGTCCGCATCGGGATGAAGATCATCGGGCGGCGCCTCCTGTCGCCGGACGAGGGGGCAGCGACCGCGATCTGGGCTGCAACCGATCAGGACATCGTCGATCAGGCCGGCGGGTACTTCGCCGAATGTGAGCCGGCACGCTCGACCCGACACGCCCGTGACGACGAACAAGCCCGACAGTTGTGGGAGTTGAGCGACCAGCTCGTCGACGCCGCAGGCAGCGGGTCAGGGCGCACCGACTAGGGGAATGGCCACCTCGCATTGAGCTGGACATCGAGCGCGATGTTGACGATGACCGTGATGCCGAGCCAGAGGACCCAACCGACGGCCATCGTCGCCACCGCTCGTTCAGTCGAGACATCGAGGCCCTCGCGAAAGGCGACAACCGTCGCGATCAGCACCCATACCGCGGCAGGAAATCCGAGCCACGGAATGACGCCGATGGCGAATGGCGTGAAGGCGAAGCCGATGACGCGTAGCATCGCGCCGAACGTCGCGGTTCCACCGAATACCCGGGTGCCGATGACCCACGACGCCAAGCTCCACAGCACCCAACCGATCACACCCACGACCATGCCGACGAGGACAGCCGCCACGACGCTTGCGTCCTCCTGGGCGATTGCAGATCCGATACCGCCGAGCCCGGTCGACACCACAACGACGCCGGCCGCCTGAGCCGTCAAGGACGTATCGATCTCGGCTCGGTTGTAGAAGTCGATGTCGAGCTTCGCCGCCTTGATGAGATGCTGGATCACGATCAGAGACTACGGGAGCGCGAGCGAGAGGCATGTCGGCTCGTTGGTAAGGTCAGAGTCCGCGGTGGCGAGGACAAACGATGGACCACGACCGACCGAAGTTGAGCAAGAAGATCTATGCCGCCGAACTTGCCCGGCTCCAGACCGAGCTCGTCAAGCTCCAGAGCTACGTCAGGACCGCAGGACTCAAAGTTGTCGTGATCTTTGAAGGTCGCGACGCAGCCGGCAAGGGTGGGGCCATCAAGACCATCACCGAACGCCTGAATCCGCGTGTGTGTCGGGTCGAGGCTCTCGGTACGCCGACGGAGCGTGAGAAGACGCAGTGGTGGTTCCAGCGGTACGTCGCCCGACTGCCCGCGGCGGGAGAAATGGTCCTGTTCGACCGCTCCTGGTACAACCGTGCGCTGGTCGAACCCGTCATGGGCTTCTGCACCGAGGAGGAATACCAGGAATTCCTCCGGTCGTGCCCTGAGTTCGAACGGATGCTCGTGCGCAGCGGGATCGTACTGCTCAAATACTGGTTCTCTGTCAGCGACGAGGAACAGGAACGTCGTTTCCGGTCCCGCATCGAGAGCACGACCAAACGATGGAAGTTGAGCGGGATGGACCTCGAATCGCGGGCCAAGTGGGTCGAGTACTCAAGAGCCAAGGACGTGATGTTCGAGCACACCGACATCGAGCAGGCACCGTGGTTCGTCGTTGACGCTGAGAACAAGAAACGCGCACGGCTGAACATGATGAGCCATCTCCTCGATCAGATCCCGTACGAGGACCACACCCTCGGTCCCGTCGAACTCCCGCCGCGCCAAACCGACGAGACGTACGTCCGACCTCCGATCGACCATCAGACCTGGGTGCCGGACCGCTACTGAGCGGTCACGACCGAAGGAAATCCGTCCCCGGATTGACTACGGTGCTTCGATGGCCCGGATTCCCGAGACCTACCGCACACCGAGCGGCCTGACCGATGAACTTCGCCGCGCAGTGCTCACCCAGAGCTCGGTCACCCTTGGGACGACCAACCCTGACGGGTCGCCCCACCTGACTCTCGTGCTCTTCAGCTTGACCGATGACAACCGGATGCACGTCCCCACGCCGCACTCGACACGCAAGATCAAGAACTTGCGCGAACGCCCGACGGCAACGGCGCTTGCACGGATCGACTCGGGATGGGCGTCGTGTACCGGACCGGTCCGCATCGTCGAGGGCTCCGAGGCACAGGACCTCAACGCCACGGTACGCGAACGGCTCTTCACGGAATCCGGTCTTGAGACCATGGGAAAGTTCCTCGCAGCCCATGAAGACACCACCATCGAGATCACCCCCACGAAGTGGTTGTCGTGGGTGTTCGATCCGATCAACACGTGGTTCGAACAGCAGGGCATCGATCCCGACGCGTACCCTGGGCCTTCGATGCGGGACCTGACGTCGCACGACTGACCTCGGTTCGTCAGGCTTCCATCAGACGGAGCATCGTGGTTGCGATCCACTCGTTGATCGAATCCGGCACCGGTTGGGGGCCCGCCTCGAGGCTCGATGCATCGGTGGCCAACAGTTCGAGGGACATCGCCTGCAGAGTGAAACCGAGATCCATCGACTCGATCGAGTTACCCCTCCCACCCTCGACCGCGAGGTTCGCCATCTGCCCGTCGGCGAGCACGAACAGGGTGCGACCCGTCGGCAGTGTGTGCTGCGTGATGGACGTCTTGATCTCGGTCCGTCCTGCGTGCTCATGCAGGGTGGGGATATCGAGCTCTGTGTCGACGTGGCCGACGTTCACGAGGATCGCACCGTCACGCATCGTCTCCATGAGGTTGTATGGGATGACGTCGGAGCGACCGGTGGCGGTGATGAACATCTGCCCGAACGTGGCCGCCTCCTGCGCCGTCGCGGTTCCGAATCCGTCCATTGCGGCTTCGAGTGCCTTGATCGGGTCGACTTCGACCACGGTGACATCAGCGCCGCGATCTCGCGCATACATCGCAACCCCTCGGCCGCACCACCCATAGCCGAACACCACCACCTTCTTGCGGTGCAGCGAGACATTGGTCGTACGCACGATCTCGTCCATGGTCGACTCGCCGACGGCGTGCTTGTTCTCCACGATTGCCTTGAGGGGACTGTCGTTGATGACTATCACCGGGAACGGGACCCGTGCCGGATATTCCTCCCGTAGCAGGAACGCCCCCGATGTCGTTTCCTCGGTTGCGCCGACCGGTGGCATCGGATTCGCGAGACAGCGGACGATCAGTTCGGCACCATTGTCGAGGACGATCTGTGGTTCCGTGGCTGCGATCCGATCGAGGTTGGCCGCGATGTCTGCCTTTGACTCGCCCGGCTGTTCGATGATGTTCGCCCCGGCCTCGTTCAGGAACGCGACGGTGTCGAACTGTGTCGTCCCCTGGTTTCCGACCGCCATGATGTTCGCTCCGCCTGCAAGCAGCACCTCGACAAGCACCGCCGTCTTGGGTTCAAGGTGGATGCGAAACCCCATGTCCATGCCGTCGAATGGTCTCGTCGCCTCGAACCGCGACCGCATCTCGGCGAGCAGCGGCATGTGTCGCCGCGTCCATTCGATCCGTCCGGCCGCGGTGTTCATCGCAACGTCCCCCCTTGGTGATGCGACCTAGAGGTTGCCACGTTTCTCCTGCTCGCGCTCAATGGCTTCGAACAGAGCCTTGAAGTTCCCGACTCCGAAGCCGGTTGCGCCGCGGCGTTCGATGAACTCGAAGAACACAGTCGGGCGATCCTGCAGCATTTTCGTGAATGTCTGGAGGAGATAGCCGTCCTCATCGCTGTCGACGAGAATGCTCAACTCCTCGAGCCTCGCCCAGTCGAGGTCGTACTCGGACAAGCGCTGTTTGGCCTCGGGGTAGTAGTCGGCCGGGACGTAGATGGTCTCAATGCCCCTGGCGTGGACGTCTGCAACCGTCGTCTGGAGATCGGGCGTTGCCAAAGCCATGTGCTGGACACCGGGTGTCTTGTAGTAGTCGAGGTACTCCTCGATCTGGCTCTTCTTCTTGCCGTCGGCAGGTTCGTTGATCGGGAGCTTGATGATCCCGTTCCCGCCTGCCATCACCTTGGACATCAATGCCGTGTACTCGGTGGAGATTGCTTCATCGTCGAAGTGCCGCAACATCGTGAACGAGAAGATCTTCTCGTAGAACCCGACCCACTCATTCATCTTGCCGAGCTCGACATTCGCGACGACGTGATCGATGGCGTGAAGACCGGTCGGGCGAGCAATCTTGTCCTCGCGTTCCTCGAACCGCGGGTCCTCACCTTCGAGCTCGATCAGCGAGTGGACGGTGTCGCCATACGCCTTGATTCCGGACAACACCATCCGCCCGCGGTCGTTCTCGATGACTTCCGGACTCCGGTGCGGTCTCGCACCCCTTTCGACCGCGAGCTCGAAAGCCGCAGTGGCATCGGGGACCAGGAAGCCGACGTCCTTGACGCCGGGGCCGTGGAGCTTCACGTGATCGGCGACCTCGTGATCGCCATCGAGTGCTGCCGTCACGATGAACTGGATCTGATCCTGGCGGAGAAGGTACGACGCTCGATCCCTGATCCCGGTCTCGGGACCGGAGTATCCGACGATCTCCATCCCCAGGAGCGAGCGGAACGCCTGGGCGGTCATGAACGCGTTGCCGACCCACCACTCGACCGGCCCGAAGCCTTTCATCGGGAACGGGTCCTTGGACGCGAACTCCTTGGCTCGCAGCGTGAGATCGAAATCTGTCATGTGAAACCTCCGGATCCGATGAGCTCCTCCGATTATCGCACCTCCACCACGGCGGTGACGGGGCGGTCGATTGCGTCCGGCTCATCGGCGCTGCGTGACGTACCATGGTCGCACGACGTGAGGAGGTCCATGCCGTACTACCGCAGTGTTGGGCAAACGCCGCCAAAACGACATACGCAGTTCCGTCAGCCGGACGGCTCGCTCTACACCGAGGAGCTGATGGGCGAAGAAGGGTTCTCGTTCGACTCCGCCCTGCTCTACCACATCAATCCTCCGACGGCCCTCAAGGCCATCGAAGGGGTTGAATCCGAGCATCAGTCCACCACGCCGAATCATCCGCTCAAGCCTCGACATTTCAAGACGCACCAGCTCAAGGCCGGGGGCAACCTCGTGCGCGCACGTGCGCTCCTGCTCGCCAACGAGGACTGTGCGATCTCGTACTTCGTCGGCAACGACAGTTCGGACCTCTACAAGAACGCCATGGGTGACGAAATGGTGTTCATCGAGACCGGCACCGGAATCCTTGAAACCGTGTTCGGGCCGATCCCGTTCGGACCCGGCGACTGCTTGATCGTTCCGGCGTCGGTGATCCACCGATACGAGATCGACGAAGGATCCGACCCCGTCAGAGCCCTCATCCTCGAAACCCGCGGACACGTGGGACCGCCGCGGCGGTATCTATCGCGCAACGGCCAGTTCCTCGAACATGCTCCATACTGCGAACGGGACCAGCACGCTCCAGCAGCGCCACTGATACGGGAAGGCACCGACGTCGAGGTCCTGGTCAAGCACAGGGGCGGTCTCACTCGGTTCATCTACGAGCACCATCCCTTCGATGTCGTCGGATGGGATGGCTGCTTGTACCCGTACAAGTTCTCGGTCCACGACTTCGAACCGATCACCGGCCGCATCCACCAACCGCCACCCGTCCACCAGATGTTCGAGGCGCCGAACCTGGTGGTGTGTGCATTCGTCCCGAGGCTGTTCGACTACCACCCCGATGCGATCCCTGCCCCCTACAACCACGCCAACGTCGACAGCGACGAGGTCTTGTTCTATGTCGACGGAGACTTCATGTCGCGCAAGGGCGCCGGCATCGAACGCGGATCGATCTCGCTCCATCCCGGAGGGCACACCCACGGGCCCCAACCCGGATCGGTGGAAGCGAGCATCGGCAAGAAGGGGACCGAGGAGTTGGCAATCATGATCGACACATTCCGCCCGCTCGATCTGGGACCAGGAGCCACGGATTGCGAGGACGACTCGTACGCGTGGACGTGGCTCGAGGGTCGATGAGACTGGTTGTCGACGCCCGGACATCGGCCTTTGCTGCGCTCATCGACTACGCCGGGGTCTTCCCTCCCGCCGCCCTGTCGGTTCCCGATGCGGTCGCCGGATACCGAGCCGTGCGAGCGTCACCGTCGGCTTGGGTTGCGGGACGGTTCCTGATCCGAGCCTCCCAACTCGAAGACCTTGCCGCAACGGTCACGAGCACCATGCAGTACGGCGAGGCATCGTGGGAGACGAGCGTGGTCTTCGACATCGACCCACGCGAGGCGGCGTCGCGAGCCGCCGACTTCCACGCGGAGATGGAGCCTGCAATGACCGTGGCAGCCGCGGAAGCGACGATCGTCGACCCGTCCGACACAGCGGTACGACGGCTCTTCACAACCGTCGGTTCGGTCACACCCGAAGTGGTGCCGTTCCTCGAGGTCACACGCGATGCCGGGGTGACGGCGCAGGTCAAGGCCATCGCTGCTTGTATCTCGGATGCCGGACGAACCGGGGGGGCCAAGCTCCGGACCGGCGGGATCACGCCCGACCTGTTCCCGTCTCCCGATGAGGTGGCTGAGTTCATCATGGCAGTCACCGAGGCAGGGATCCCCTTCAAGGCGACCGCGGGACTCCATCAGCCGGTTCGACATCACGACCCCACAAGCGGTGTGTACCGGCATGGCTTCGTGAACATCCTCGTCGCCACCGCTGCGGCAGCCCAGGGTGCCGAGGGCTCCACGGTCGCCGCGATCGTGGCAGAGACCGACCCGGCTGCGTTCAGGTTGTCGGCAGCATTCGCCTCCTGGCGATCGCTCTCGATCCCGGGCTCGGCGCTCCGGCGGGTCCGCCAACGGAGTTTCGTCGCATACGGCTCCTGTGACTTCGACGAGCCCGTGGCGGCACTTGCGTCGCTCGGCATGATCGGAGATGGAGCGTGACCGTCGACGCGACATCGTGGGTCGAGGTGCCCCGTGACTCCGAGTTCCCCATCCAGAACCTTCCCTACGGTGTGTTCCACGACGGTCGGGGCACACGATGCGGTGTGGCGATCGGCAACGCCATCCTGGATCTCGGTGCGGCTGAACGAGCGGGCCTGTTCACGGAAACGGATCTCGAACCCGACTCCTTCGGGTCGGAGAACCTGAACGCCTTCATAGCCCAGGGACGACCCGTTTGGACTGCCGTTCGAGGTGCGATTGCAGCTTTTCTCGACAGCGACAACCGCAAAGCACCAGATTTCGCCGACGCCCACGAGCTCGTCATCACCACGCCGGTCACGATGAAGATGCCGGTCGCGGTCGGTGACTACGTCGATTTCTACTCATCCGAGCAGCATGCGACGAACCTCGGACGCATGTTCCGACCCGATGCCGAACCCTTGCTTGAGAACTGGAAGCATGTGCCCGTCGGGTATCACGGGCGGAGCGGGACCGTGGTCGTGTCGGGTACCGACATCGTGCGACCACATGGCCAACGACGCGGCACCAACGGTCCCGAATTCGGCCCCACGCAGAAACTCGACATCGAGCTCGAAGTCGGGTTCGTGACAGGGAACGCAAACACCATCGGGCACGCGGTGGATGTGTCCGACGCCGAACGGCACATCTTCGGCGTTTGCTTGATCAACGATTGGTCGGCGAGAGACATACAAGCCTGGGAGTACGTGCCGCTCGGTCCGTTCCTTGGCAAGTCATTCGCCACGACGATGTCGCCGTGGCTCGTGCCGCTCGACGCGCTTGAGCCGTTCAGGGCTCCACTCGGTGAACAAGACCCAAGTCCGCTGCCGTACCTCGTAGATTCGGTACGACTCGGCATCGACATCGACCTGACTGTCACACTCACGCCGGTTGGATCCGAGCAACCGGAAGTGATTACCGCCACGAACTTCACGAATATGTACTGGACCATGGCACAGCAACTCGCCCACGCAACAGTCAACGGAGCGACGGCCTCGGCAGGCGATCTGTTCGCCTCGGGCACGGTCTCGGGGCCGGGAGCAACCGAGCGCGGATCGTTGATCGAGATCACGTGGAACGGTACCGAGCCCATCGCATTCCCCGACGGCACCCGTCGCACCTTCCTCGAAGACGGCGACACGGTGACAATCACAGGCCGTTGCGAAACGGAGGGCACTGTTCCCATCGGTTTCGGCCCATGCACCGGACGTATCGCGCCATGAGTGACCTCAACATCCGCGGCGCTGTTGACGCAGCCGGTCGACCGATCGAACTGGCAATCGCCGGCGGCGCGATCGTCGAACACGCCGTCGAGGCACCCGATCTCGACGCTGCCGGTCTGACCGCCGTACCCGGGTTCATCGACCTCCAGATCAATGGTGGCTGGGGACACGACTTCACGAACGATCCGGCATCGATTTGGGATGTGGGGGCCATGCTCCCGAGTACCGGTGTCACGGCATTCTGCCCCACCATCATCACGTCACGCCACGAACGCATCGAGGCCGCTCAACAGGTACTGGGCGATCGGCCGGACGGTTACGTCGGTGCGGAGCCGGTCGGCCTCCATGTCGAGGGGCCCCATCTATCGGAGGAGCAGCGCGGGAGCCACCCTGCAGATCTCCTCGTCCCGCCGACCGACGCGCGGGTCTCACCGGGCAACATCTCCATCGTCACACTTGCGCCGGAGCTCGACGGTTCGCTCGACCTGATCACGCGGCTCGTCATGAGCGACATCGTGGTGTCCATCGGCCACTCGGCAGCGGACGCGGCCCAGGCCACGGCCGCCATCGACGCCGGCGCGACGCTCGGGACCCACCTCTTCAACGGGATGCCACCGATCGGTGGGCGCACGCCAGGCATCGCCGGTGTTCTGCTGACCGATCGCCGGGTTCGATTCGGAGCCATCGTCGACAATGTCCACCTTTCGGACGAGATCGTGAAGCTGATCTGGCAGGCTGCCCCGGATCGGGTGATCCTGACCACCGACGCGATCGCTGCTGCCGGCATGGGCGATGGGGAGTACGACGTCGGAGGGATACCGGTCACGGCCGTCAACGGTGCTGTCCGGAACGCCGACGGGAAACTCGCCGGATCGGTCCTGACGATGGACGTGGGGCTGAGGAACATCGTCGCCACGGCCGGGGTACCGCTCCAGGTCGCGGTCCGGGCGTTGACCTCCAGTCCGGCCGCCGCATTGAACCGACCCGACATCGGCAACTTCGAGGCGGGCTCACGCGGCGACGTGGTGCTTCTTGCAGACGGAATCGTCGTGTGCACGGTTGTTTCGGGCACCATCGTGTACCTTCACAGCGACGAGCCTCAGTAGCCTGACCACTCGGATCTCCACCTGCGATTCGACTCCCCGGAAACCCACTCATCCCTCGGTCCCCGGCTACCCTTGCCCGAATGGCAACACTCCGACTGTTCGCGAATCTCCGTGAATCCGCTGGTACCGACCGCGTCATCATCGACGCCGAGACGGTCGGCGAAGTCCTCGATGCTGCTTCGGAGCGATTCGGCGAACGGTTCCGTTCCGGCCTCGGCTCGGCCCGGGTGTGGGTGAACGGCAACCAGGCTGACACCACAACGCCGCTCGCGCCGTCGGACGAGATCGCCCTGATTCCGCCCGTTTCGGGCGGCGCCGTGGCGATGTCGAACCTCGTCGCAACCCCGGGCCTGCTGTCTTTCGCGCTCATCGTGGCGATGCTCGCGGTTGCGTGGGCAGACGAGAAGTGGTCGGTGTTCGTTGCAGTCGGCGCTCTTCTTGCGTGGGTGTGGGACGTTTCAGAATCAGCACATCGCACGAGGGACGGGTTTGTCGCCTATCCACCGCTCATCGGTACCGCCGTCGGGGCATCGTTGTCGTACGCCTACGGATTCGAAGGGTTTGCCGGTGGCATGGCACTGGCGTTCGTCATCGCCGTCACGTGGCCGGTGTTCCACAAACCGAGCCGGGTGTTCCGAACCACAGCCGCCACCGCGTTGGTCACGATCCTGGCGACGGCAGCAGCATCGGGACTCGTCCTGATGCGATTGATCGGAACCCACGCAATCCTGGCATTCATCGTCGTCGTCACGTTCGCCGTGGCGGGTGCATTCCTGGCCGGGACGTATGGGGACGCAGTGCAGTCGATCGATGCGAACGTAGGAGCGCTCCTCGGTGCGTTGCTCGGCGGCCTCATCGTCGGATTCGGTATCGCGGAGGTCGATGTCGCAGCAGGACTCCTCGGCGGGGTTGCAGCAGCGGCCGGCGTGATCGCCGGACGAGCCTTCGGCTCCACGCTCCGTACTGGTTCCATCATCCACACGGAGAACGCTCCAGGCGCCGTTGCCCTGTTCGACGGAGTCGTCCTCGCTGCGCCGCTCGCGTGGATGACGATCTGGTTCTTCGGGTAGAAACCGCCCGGCGTCAGCGAGCGTCGAGCAGTTCCCCCATCAGACCGACAACCTTCTCCTTGATGGTGTCACGCACGACCCGCGTCGCTTCGAGCGACAGGTCAGCGGGATCGTCGAGCGGCCAATCGAGGTACCGCTTGCCGGGAAGCACCGGGCAAGCATCACCGCACCCCATCGACACAACCACGTCAGCCGCCCGAACGACATCGTCGGTCCAAGGTTGTGGCATCTTGTCGCTGATGTCGATACCGACCTCGGCCATTGCTTCGACCACGGTCGGGTTCACCGAATCCGCCGGTGCCGTCCCGCCCGAGAAGACATCTATGCGGCCATCCGCGAGGTGCTGCATCCAGCCAGCCGCCATCTGCGAGCGACCGGCGTTGTGCACGCACAGGAACAGCACACTGGGATTCGAATCGGACGCCCGTAGCGTTCCAGAAGCTGTCACCGGGTCAACCCTCGCAGTAGGCGTACGTCATGGCCGGCACGATACCGGGCTCACACACGAACCGATCACAGGCGTGTCGGACACTGCTTCGGGCTTCCTTCCCACACATCGGTGACACCCCTCCCGCGGACGGACCGTCGCGTCGTTGACCAAACCCCCGGTGATTCACGAATCGCGGCGTTAGCCTGCGTCAGGCATGTCGCGTTCAGGCGTCCAGCGCTCCTTGATTCTTCTCCTGGCAATCACGCTGCTATCGATTGTCCCGATAGGCGCGTCCGCACAGACCCAATCCGACGTCGACGCGGCAGCTCGGGCCCGAGCCAAGGCAGAAGCGCGCCAATCCGCTGCGTACCGGGAGTACCAAGCAGCATCGACGCGACTCGACGAGGTGATCGCCGAGTATGAGCTGATCCACAACGAGCACACCTTCCTCCTCGAGAGGATGGCAAAGATGGAAGATGCCGTGGATCGATATACGAACGAAGCGAGCGTCATCGAGGAGTCAGCGCGCCAGATCGTTCTCGACGCCTACATCACAGGGCAGACGAACATGATCGGGACTGCTTTCGCGGCCACGAGCATCCAAGAACTCGTCACGTCACAGGCTCTGATGGGTCGAGCCGCCGAGAATGAGCTGTCCACCCTGGACAGTCTCGGTGCGATCTCCCGACAGATCCACCGGAGCACAGCGGAACTCGATGCGCATCGGATCGATGTGGCGGCGGCGGAATCGGATGCAGAGGCTTTGGTTGCCGAGATCAATGCCCTGTATGAGAAGCAGGCAGCGATTCTCGCAAAGGCGGACAGCGCGCTCGCCGAGGCAATAGCGGATTACAAGCGTGAAGTGTCAGAGAAGAAGGCAGAAGACGACCGCATCAAGCGACAGCAGGCGGCGGCCTCTGCCGCAGCACCAGGTAAAGCGGGAGGCGTCGAGCCGGCAAGCACACCAGGGTTCATCTGCCCCGTCCAGGGTGGAGCGGCTTTCTCGAACACGTGGGGCGCCCGCAGATCAGGCGGTCGAACGCACAAGGGCGTCGACATGTTCAATGCCCGCAACACCCCACTCGTCGCCGTCGTGGACGGGCGGATCAAATTCTCGTCGAACTCGCTCGGCGGGCTCTCGACGCACCTCTACGCCGACAATGGTGTCGTCTATTACTACACCCATCTCGAAAGCCACCCGAACAACGTCAATTCGGGCGACCGGGTCGCAAAGGGGACCGTCGTGGGATATCTCGGCAACTCGGGGAACGCCAGATACACCTCACCACATCTCCATTTCGAGATTCGTCCCGGAGGGATCGCGGTGAACCCGTATCCGACGGTGCGCTCAGCTTGCTAACTTGAAGGGGTCTGAGGAGCAACGCCATGACACAACACCGCAGAAGAATCGACCAAGTTCTCGACGAGAGCTTCACCGCGGACCTTGAAAACGTCCCACTGGAAGAGATCCGGGCGCGACGGAGCATGCTCGACAAGCTCGACACCGAGTTCTCGTACTACCGCAGAATCCTCCATGGACGCATGGACCTCCTCGATTTCGAACTGCGCCGCCGAAGCGGCGAAGAAACACGCTCCCTGCTCGAAGCGCTCCCTGAGATCCTGAGCGACGGGCGGACCGCATCCACGACCAATCCGCTCGACCGCGAACTCTCACTCGACACACCTGAGTTCGCCGGTGCGGGAAGACGGCAGGTCGACAAGGCGCTCGCCGACGACTTCCTCTCGCGGTTGCCGTTCCTCGAGGATTCCGAGCTCACCGAGATCCGCGAAGGTCTCGCCGCTTCCGAATCCGAGGTTTCGAAGCAACGTCGTGCCGTGTACGACGCACACGACCTCATCACCGCCGAACTGACCCGTCGATACCGCGAGGGTGCCGCTGACGCGGATGAACTGCTCTCGGCGAACTAGCCGTGCGCTTTGCCTCGGTCCGATCGGGACTCGCTGAATCCTTCGACGATGTCACCGCCGTCGCAATCGACGGCTCCGGGAAGACCCTCTATCAGTCCGGGGACATCAACGCACCGTTCTTCTATCGGTCATCCATCAAGCCGATCCAGGCTCTCGCTGCACACCGGGCCGGCCTCGAGCTTCCACCCGAACACCTCGCTGTCACATGCTCGAGCCATGCGGGTTACCCCGTCCACATCGCCATCGTGCGGCGGATTCTCGCTGACGCCGGCCTGTCCGAAACCGACCTCCTCACGGCACGTGGACGTCCGAGGTCCAAGATCGCCGACGGCTGGCTCCTGGCATCAGGCGACACGACAGCTCGACCCATCCTTCACAACTGCTCGGGAAAGCACGCCGGGTGGCTGGCAGCGTGTCGTGTCAAAGGATGGGACACCGCCCACTACACGGATCCCGGTCACCCGATGCAGCAGTCGGTCCTGGCTGCCGTCCACGAGACAACCGGCGTGGATCCTGAACCGGTCGGAATCGATGGATGCGGCGCCCCCACACTGCGCGGGTCCGTCACCGGTCTTGCCAAGGCCTTCCAACGCCTCGACACCGACGAGGAGCTTCGCCCGATCGCAACGGCGATGCGACGGTTCGGCACGTTGCTCACCGACAACATCGACGACGACGGTCGAGTCGCCGCGGCATGGGGCGGCCTCCAAAAAGTCGGTGCCGAAGGTTCGTTCGCCATGGCGCGAAGCGGTGTCGGGATCGCAACGAAGTCCCAGTCCGGGGACGCGCAGATCGCGGTGGCAGCCGCTCTTGCCGTGGCCGACAAGCTCGGGATGCTCACGGATGCCATGACAGACGCCCTCCGACCCCAGCTTGCGCCGCCCGTCATGGGTGGCGGGAGCGTCGTCGGACACGTCGAGCTGGTTGCATCGTGACGCAGTGGCAAGGTTTCCCCGATGGCGGCCCAGCGACCGCTCCCAACACGGGCCCGTTCCCGTTTGCTCCCTTCCTCAGAACGGTTTGGCGTCACCGGGACGATCAGAATGCGGACCTTCACATCGCAGTCTCGGGACAAGGAGCTGTTGCCCTCGCCGTGTCAAACCGCCACGTCGCGTTCGCAGGCCAGGAGAACCTGACGGACTACCACTCGCCGGTCGGTGCCGAGCCGGTTGGGATCCTTGTTGAGGCACTCGATGGACTCTCGGGCCACACCTTCCGGTTCGACTCGCTTCCACAGGAGGCTGCGACCGCGGTCGAGCAGGCGGTGCGCAAACTGGGAGCCGAGCCGACCGTTACGGCACACGAGCTCACCGCGGTGCTGACGCTTCCTGCTTCCTTCGACGATTGGTTGATGGGAATCGGGAAGAAGGAACGCCACGAGGTCCGGCGCAAACGACGACGGTTCGAGAGCGAGTTCGGACCCATCGATGTCGTGCGCGCGGGTATCGAGCAGCTGGACGGCTTCTGTGCGATGCACCGCACCTCACCCGGCGACAAGGGTGCGTTCATGACAGCGCCGATGGAGGCATATTTCGCCGACCTCGTCACCGACGCTGACGCCGTCATCCATCTGCTCGTGTGTGACGGACGACCGCTGGCGGCAGCCTTCGGGTTTGAGACCGGCAACGGGTATTTCTACTACAACTCGGCGTTCGAACCCGACGCAGCCCACGCCTCCCCCGGCGTGGTCCTCTTCTCGGCCATGATCGCCAATCAGATAGAGCGAGGGGCAGCCGTGTTTGACTTCCTCAAGGGCGACGAGACCTACAAGTTCCGCCACGGCGCCGAACCGCGCCAGCTGTACGCCATCGAGGGGGCATTGCCATGATCGAACGAGTGGCCTACGTGGCGATGCACACGTCGCCGTTGATACAACCGGGGACAGGCGATGCCGGCGGCATGAACGTCTATCTCGATCGCTTGTCGCGCACCATGGCAGGCCGCGGGATCGACGTCACCACCTTCACCCGCCGCACGAGCGACGCGTCCGACCCTGTCACCCAGGTGCTGCCCCGATACCGGGTCGTCGAGATCGAGGCAGGTCCCGTCGTCCCGATGACCATCGGCGAGATGAAGCCGCATGCACCCGAGTTCGCAACCGGGGTCATGAAATGGATTCGCACCGAACAGGCAGCATTCGACCTCGTCCACAGCCACTACTGGCTCTCGGGACGGACAGGGGTCCGCATGAAGTCTGAGCTCGGGATCCCCCTGGCAAATTCGTTCCATACACTCGGGAGGGTCAAGGACATGACCCGCTCCCACGACGAGTCCCCATCGAGCGCGGAACGCGTGCTCACCGAGGAAGAGGTGATTGCCGGGTCCGACTGCGTGATCGCTTCGACACCGTACGAATTCGATGACCTGCTCGCCCACTACGGAGCATCTCCGGAGCGACTCTGCGTGTCACCTCCCGGCGTCGACCATCGGGTGTTCCGCCCCGGCGACCGGTGGCTTGCCAGGGAGCGTCTTGCATTGGGCGGCGAGCCACTCGTGCTCTACGCCGGACGAATCCAGCCACACAAGGGGACCGCCCTGGCCGTTGCATCGTTCGCCTCGTTGTCCGAAAGCCTGCGCAGCGACCTCGGCCGCGCGCGGATGTTCATCGTCGGCGGGGCAAGCGGCACCGACGGTCACAGTGAGCTCGACAAGTGTCGGACGATCGCTGCCGAGCGCGGTGTGTCGGACCAGATGACCTTCGTGGATCCCATCCCACATGAGATGCTTGCCGATTACTACCGCGCAGCCGATGTGGTCATCGTCCCATCACGATCCGAGTCGTTCGGTCTGGTCGCGGCCGAGGCACAGGCGTGTGGCACTCCCGTTGTGGCTTCGAACGTCGGAGGGCTCGCGTACTCGGTAGCACCGGCCGAGAGCGGTCTCCTCGTCGACGGCCACGACGCCGCCGCGTACGCGGCTGCGATGCGGGCCATCATCGAGCACCACGATTTCGCTGAGCGCCTCTCCCAGGGTGCGGTCGCGTTCTCCCAGCGGTTCTCATGGGACTCGACCGCTACGAGGCTCCTCGAGCTGTACGGCGGCATCACCGCCTAGCCGCGTGCGCCCACGACTCACCGCGGACCGACCCGACGCTGACCGCGAAAGATTGCCGTGGACAAGTTCCTCACAGGTGGTTGTGCACAACCGCCTGTGGATAGCTGTGGATATGTGGAGAACCACCGGAAGTGAAACCGAGGTGGCGGGAACAAGGATCAATAGTGTCGCCACGAGCGGTCGAAACCGCGAAAAGCGGCGCTGGTCCTGAGGTTGTAACGGCGTCCCGGCGGACGTACATTGCACATCAGAAGGCCCGATGTGCCACGACAGAAACCTCGTTCGGGGAAGTGCGGGAAAGCTGTCTGGGTTCGTCGGGCCTTCGGTTGTCCGGCTCGGCGACAAGCCTCCTACGCTTGGCGCATGACACAGGACACACCGTCGATCGTGGGGCTGCAACTCCCGATCGATTGGACGATCTTCGGCTGGCCCGAACACCCCGAGATCGGCGGTGTCGGTCTCGCGACCGGAGACCCGAAGTGGGCGTGGACTCCTGCAGGACCGTCCTTCGAGATCCACACGATGCAGCCACCGCACGCCATGGCGGTCGAGGACTTCTGGGTCGACCACGTCGTGATGCTGGTCCCGTCACTCGAGAACGCGTTGGCGACGCTCGGCCGTATCGATCTCACACCCCGTTTGCGCATGCCCGTCGGTGGCAGGCCGGCTGCCTTCTTTCGGGTGGGTCCGGTGCTCGAGGTCATCGAGTCCCCGGTCCGCCAGGCATCGATCTACGGCGTCGCTGTGACAACGAGCATCCCGCTTGAGACACTCCGGTTGACCTGGGCCTCGCTCGGATTGTCGGTCGGCGACATCAAGCCCGCGATCCAGCCACGCCGTCGCATCATGACCGTACGTGGGCTCGACGCAGGCTTCGCCGTCATGTCTCCTGATAGGGATGTGTGATCAACGCTCCTACACGCCGAATATCAGCTCGCGCAGACGGACCCTCGTCGTAGCGAACGTCCCGAGATCGAGACGAATCGACCCGAGACGAAGCCCACGCATCTCCTCGCCGTACTGCGTCGCAACCTTGACGACGCCTTCGCTGTGCTCAAGGACGCCAAGTCCGAGACAGGCACCGTGTTCGTCCTGGACACCCACCAGCATGCCGTCCAGCCTGCTGACATCGAAACCGGCCGGAAGCGTCGGAGCGAACACGGTCGTCTGGACCCTCCATCGCTGAGGCGCGTCGCCCAGATTGCGGCGGAACGCTTCAGCCCTCGCCTCGGCGCGATCGGTCGGGGAGGTTGACACGACTGACTCAGGTGGATTCGCCTCCGAGATCCTGATCGAGAAGAATCGGCGCAGCATCGCCACGACAGGATCGAGTTCGTTGCCGTGTTGCAGAGCAATGATCAATCCCGGTTCTGTCAGCTCCGCCAAGTGGTATTTCAGCGTCTGGCCAACCACCCCTGACACCACACTGGATGTGTCCACCAGCACCAGGTCGGCGTTCTCGCGTGCCGTGTTGACCAGTTTCGCCACGGCGACCACATGGGGCAGGACGACGCCGTTGGGCTCCGTCGACCCGACAAACCGGAGCTCTGCGGGCTGCATCGGCGCTGCGAGCCTGTCATCGCCCGAAAGGTACGCGAGGCCCGCGCACGCGGGCGGTCCGACGGTGGACGCAGCGAGGTCCGCATCGACGTACGCAACGGTCCTACCGGCGCGCGCAGCGTCCTCAACGAGGATCTTGGCCAGCGTCGTCTTCCCGGTGTCGGTCTCACCGATGATCATGATCACCCCGGACGAGTCAGCGACTCGTTCACGCAGAGTCATGTATTTGGGACCGTCCACGAGACCTCCTCGGATGTGCGCGAGTCTACGACCGAATGTCGACCGCACCGCATCCGGGGACCGATCGCTCACCACTCACCAACGCCTCGGCTTCGGCAAACCACGCGGAAAAGAACCTGCGCGCAACCTCTTCGATCTCATCGGCTGCCGACACCACCTCCTGCGCGAGAGGATCGACTGCGACCCCTGCTCGTGCCATCAGGCCGTTGTGGCCGGCCTCGACGATCCATGCGGTGAGGTCCTCTTGTGTGACTTCGGGGTGCGCCTGGACCGCAACGGCGTTCCTGTATCGAAACATCTGATCGAACCGATCGGAGACGCATGTCAGGGTCGATCCCGGCGGTGGGTCCCACGTGTCCTGATGGAAGGTCACAACCCGCCCCGAACCGAGCGCAGCAGCCAACGCGTCATCGGGGACACGAACCTCGAGACGTTTGAACGCCACCTCCGGGCGGTCTGCCAGGAACACCCGGCCGCCGAGTGCATCGGCCAACAACTGCCCTCCGAGGCAGATGCCGAGCACCGGCACCCCTGCCCGGGTCGTCGATGCGAGAAACTCCTTCTCGCGGATCAAGAAAGGGTAGAGGTCAATGTCATACGCACCCATGGTCCCCCCGAGCACGACCACGGCGTCGAAGGCCGAGCGGTCAGGCAGTTCGTCCCCCGCTTCGAGGTGGACCTCGAGGAGTTCGTGCCCGGCTGCTGATGCCTCGGTGGCGAACCTACCGGCCGGGACCAAGGGGTCATGGAACACCGTGAGGATTCTCACGACTCGTACCTTGCCCGCAATGTGCGACGCATGATCTTGTGCGACGCGGTTCTCGGCAGGCTGTCCACCAGCACGACCTCGTGGATCTTGAACAAAGGGTTGAGGTGGGTACGCAGGAGCGATTGCATCTGGTCGCGCAAGGCAGCGGCGTCACCCTGGCCACCTTCGGATGCAACCGCGAACACCACCAGCCGATCGGGGCCACCACCGGGCGGTGGTGATGCGATCGCGGCAACCTCTCGCACACCAGCCACGTCTGCGATCGTCGCCTCGAGTTCACCCGACGAGACCTTGATGCCGCCGAGGTTCATCGTGTCGTCGACACGGCCGAGGACCCGGAACGCGCCATCCTCGGTTCGGCGCAGCTGATCGCCGTGGCGGCGCAGTTGGCGTGTCCAGCGAGGGACTCCGTCGTAGTACGCGCCATGGTGGTCTCGATTGAGCAACTCGGTCGACATGCCGATCGACGGCGGGACGAGAAAGACCTCGCCGATGTCCGATTCCTCGCCATCGTCGTCGAGTATCACGAAATCGAGTCCAAGCGTGGGGGTGGTGAAGCACCCCGGTATCGCGGGCTCGAGGACCGTTCCGGCGATGTAGCCGCCTCCCAGCTCCGTCCCCCCGCAGTACTCGACAACCGGCACACCGCCAGCAGCCGCCATGAGCCATCGGTAGTCGTCCGGGTTGCTGGCCTCCCCCGTCGACGACATCACTCGCAGGTCGGTCCAGTCACCGGGATGGAGGACATCGGCGGTGCGCCACGACGACACGATCGACGGGACGACTCCGAGCATCGTCACGTGGGCGTCGCGGACGAAATCGATGAAACCACGGCCTGTCGGCGCATCGTCGTACAGCGCCATCGCTGCTCCGTTCAACAGGGATGCGTAGATCAGCCACGGACCCATCATCCAACCGAGATTGGTCGGCCACGCGACGACGTCACCCGCATGGATGTCCTGATGGAATCGACCGTCCATCGCGGGTTTGAGCGGGGTCGTCTGTGTCCACGGAATCGCCTTCGGTTCACCCGTGGTGCCTGAAGAGAACAGGATGTTCGTGTGGGTGGAAGCCGGTCCGGGAACGGTGACGAGGGGTGCGCCCTCGACCATGAAGTCATCCCAGTCGATGTCCGAGTCACGGGTCGTGACGGGGCTGTCCGTCCGCACGACGATGCAGCGCTCGGCACCGGCCTCGACGCATTTGGCGTACATGTCCAACTCGCGGCCGAGCCGCACGGACACGTCCTGTGTCACGACCGCCACCGGTTGCGTGATACCGAGCCTTGCCCGGATTTCGTTCGATGAGAACGAATCCGCTATCGAAACCACGACACCTCCGGCTGCGACCGTCCCGAGATAGGCAACCACTGCTTCGACCGTCATCGGCATCACAATCGCTATGCGATCTCCGGGGCCGAATCCACGCTCCCTGAAACCCTCGACAAATGCTGCGACATGATCAGCCAACTGGGCCACTGACAGATGTCGGAGGCGCCCCGGGGTACCAGCCACGATCGCCAGAGCGTCAGGGGCATGGTCAAGACAGGAATCGACGATGTTCATCGAGGCGCCTTTGAACCATGCAGGATCTGTTGGGTCATCTGAACCCCTCAGTGTTGGTGGCGGAACGCGGAACCTGATGTCGAGCGTCGAAACGAGCTCGTTCCAGAACTGGTCGGACTCGGTCACGGACCAGCGGTGCAGCTCGGACACCGTGGCGCACCCGTGCCGCCGCATCAGTTCCGTCATCTGGGCATGGTCGACGACCTCAGGGGTGGGGGTCCAGGCCGGGGGTGGTGAAGCCGCTATCTCTGCCATGGCGTGCAGGGTACCGCACGAACATTTCCGGCCAGGCGACCGACAAAGGCGTAAGGTATCTCCCGAGCGAATGGGAGCACAACCATGTTGACGAGACGAAGGCTCGGCTCGATCGGGATCCTGACCGGGCTGACCATGTTCATTGTGGGAGCGCTGGCAGCACCCGCAGGCGCCGAAGTCATCCGGGGAAACTGCACCGGAGGCGCAACATTCTCGAACGGGGCCGCTGTGACGGAATCGACACCGCTGAGCGAGACCGTCGAGGTCCCCAACAAGGACATCGTGATGTACAACGGCGACACCCACCTGACGCCGCCCGATGAAGAGGAAGGGTTCGGCGGATACGTGGCCGTTCGCCTACCGATCGGCGGTTCGTGGATCGTGGCGGACTGGCCGGTGCCATCCGACGCCAAGACGAAGGAAGTCGATGACTCGGGAAGCTATTCGTATGAGGTTCCCGGATATGTGCCACAGGGCACGGGAGCTTTGGAAGTCACTGCCTACCACTCCCAGCGCGGCCAGATCTGCGAAGTAGCAGTGTCGATGTCGCTCTCCGGCTCCCCCGGACCAGCCGCAATCATCGCCACGATCGGCACCCTCGCATTCGGCGCAGGCGTCGTCGGCGCAGGATTCTCCAAAGGGAGCAAATCACCATGAAAGGGAAACCAGTAGTCGGAGTCTTCTCAGGATTCATGTTCGGGCTGTTCCTCGGGATCACCTTGTTCTTGTGGGGAGTGATCCCGTTTCACTCGATGCTCATCTGGATCCTCCCGATCCTGGGTGTCGTTCTCGGCCTTGCAATGGCGCGCTGGGCGCCATTCGGCGGCGACAAGCAGGCTGACGGAACCTCCGTGGCTGAGCCCGCCACCACCGATTCCGGGGATTGACGGACGACCAGCACAGCGCCCCGACGGGCCCGATGATCGGACACCGACATGCGAGGTAGCCGCGCCCACGTCGTGTACACGATTGTGGTCTTCGTCGTACTCGCATCCCTCGACAACGCGGCCATCGCGCTGATTCCCTCCATGGTCCCCCAGCTCCAGGAGACCTTCGGCATCGGAACCGCGCTGATCGGGGTACTCACTGCCACACAGGTCGTGGTCACGGCCCTGACCGCGGTCGGTTGGGGGTATCTCGCGGACGCCGGAGCGCGCAAACGGCTGCTGTTGTGGGGGACATTGATCTGGTCGGTGGCCATGGGCATCTCGGGCCTCACCGAATCATTCGCAGCGTTGTTCGGCGCCCAGGTGATGGCGGGCATCGGTCTCGGATCGATCGCATCTGTCGGGTTCTCGGTCATCTCGGACTTCGTGGCCCCTGGTCGCCGCGGCCTCGCGATGTCGTTCTGGGGTCTGTCACAGGGGATCGGATCTCTCATCGGGAGCCTGCTGGCCAGTCAGACGGGCGCAGGCAGTCACGCACCACCGTTCTTCATCATCGCTGCCGCTGGAATCGTGTTCGCCGCGCTGTACCTGGTGACCTTCGATCCACCGCGCGGATTCAAAGAACCCGAGCTCGCGGATCTGCACGCATCCGGAGCCCCGTACGACCACGCGATCGCACCCGACCAGCTCCGCGACATCGCCAATGTCCGAACCAACCGATGGCTCGTCCTCCAGGGGTTGACGGCACAGGTCGCATATGGGTCGTTGATCTGGGTTCCGTTGCTGTACCAGGAGAAGGTCATCGCCCAGGGCTACTCGGCTGTGACAGGACAGAAGGTGGGAGGTCTCTTCGCTGCGATGTTCACCGTCGGCGCGTTGTTCTCGATCCTCGCGGGGCACATCGGTGACCGATGGCAGCGGCGCACACTCTCGGGCAGGGCCTATGTGTCGGCCATCGGGATTCTGGGAGCCATCCCATTCTTCCTGGTCTTCTTCGCGATTCCGCTCAACGGTCTCGACGTGACCGAGGGTGCCTCCACCGGCACATACCTCGGCGAGGTACTGACAGCGCTCGTGACGAACCCGTGGGTCGCAGCAGCATTCGCGTCGGCACTCGCTGCACTCGCGTTGACGTCTGCCGATTCCCCGAATTGGTTCGCGCTCATATCCGATGCCAACCTCCCTGAGCACAGGGCAACCGTGTTCGGTGTCGGCAACCTCGTCAACGGGGTCGGCCGTGGCGTCGGCACCGTGTTCACGACCGTCACCAGTGAAACCCTTCAGCGGTCCATGGCATCGCCACTCAACCTCGTCGTGAGCCTGAGCCTGTTCCAGGTCTTCTTCCTCCCCACGGGCTGGTGCTATTGGAAAGCCTCCCGAACCGCCCCGGGCGATATCACCGCGGTGCGCGACACGCTCACAGCGCGGGGTCGGCCGACTCGGGATCGGTGACGCTGGTCAGGTCATCGGGCCGACGCTGATCGACGGGCGCGACATCGACGCAGCTCCAACGGCGGTGACGCACACGAATCGGACGCGCCCGCTTCCGTTGTCGCACCCGAAGGTCTTCGATTCACCCATCGCCGCGTGATTGTCGCGAAAACATCATCGAAACGCGAAAACTGCACAGGCTCCTGCGTTGCGCTCCTGCTGTGCGCGAGGGTAGAAATACAGTCCTTCCCTCGGTTTCAACGGGTTCTCCCGTGTTTCCGAAAGATGTTTGACGAGTGACATGAATGTAATTACACTCGTGCAACCACACCCAACATATTGGGGGTCAGACAACGCACCGACCCCAACATATGGTGTTTGTGGACAAGTTTGTGGATAACGGTCACGGGACGACGTGACCCTGGTTTCGGAGGAGAGCCACTCATGGCAAAGGGCCTGAAGATCGAACGTCGGTTCACGACGGAGGGTGAGAGCCCGTACGACAGCGTCACGTGGTCGAAGCGGGATTCACGGATCACCAATCCGGACGGATCGGTTGTGTTCGAGATGACCGATGCCGAGATCCCGGCGGATTGGTCACAGGTTGCGGCCGACATCATGGTCTCGAAGTACTTCCGCAAGGCCGGAGTCCCCCAGGTGGACGACCACGGCTACCGGATACTCGACGGCAACGGCGAGCCGGTGCTCGGCCCGGAACGTTCAGCGAAACAGGTCATCGACAGGCTGGCAGCGACATGGCGCTGGTGGGGTGAGGAGCATGGGTACTTCGCCTCGAGCGAGGACGCCCAGGTGTTCGAAGATGAACTCGCATACATGCTCGTGCACCAGATGGCGGCCCCGAACTCGCCACAGTGGTTCAACACGGGTCTGCACCATCGGTATGGCATCGAAGGACCGGAGCAGGGTTTCTGGTTCGTCGAACCCGAGACCGGTGAGCTCACCTCCTCCCCCGACTCATACAGCCGCCCGGCACCCCATGCCTGCTTCATCCAGTCGGTCGGCGATGACCTCGTCAACCCCGGAGGCATCATGGACCTGTGGGTCCGCGAGGCCCGGCTCTTCAAGTTCGGCTCCGGAACCGGCTCGAACTTCTCGAACATCCGCGCCGAAGGCGAACAGCTCTCCGGTGGTGGCAAGTCGTCCGGCCTCATGTCCTTCCTCAAGGTCGGCGACCGGGCAGCTGGTGCCATCAAGTCCGGTGGCACCACCCGACGGGCGGCGAAGATGGTCATCCTCGACATCGACCACCCTGACGTCGAAACCTTCATCGCCTGGAAGGCTGAGGAAGAGAAGAAGGTCAAGGCCCTGATCGCCGCCGGGTATTCCTCGGACTTCAACGGCGAGGCATACGCCACGGTGTCGGGTCAGAACTCCAACAACTCCATCCGGATGACGAACGATTTCCTCAACGCGGTGATGAACGACGAGGACTGGCATCTGACGAGCAGGACGGACGGGTCCGTCATGAAGACGGTCAAGGCCCGCGACCTGTGGCGCCAGATCTCGGAGGCAGCGTGGGCATCGGCTGACCCGGGTGTCCAATTCCACACCACGATCAACGAGTGGCACACGTCTCCCGCCGGTGGAGATATCCGAGCCTCGAACCCATGCTCGGAATACATGTTCCTCGACAACACCGCATGCAACCTCGCATCGTTGAACCTCGGGAAGTTCTACAACGACGAGAC
>CBDUOH010000017.1:0-32414 GCA_965368815.1 uncultured Acidimicrobiia bacterium | reverse complement strand
GGCGCGACGGGCTGTCTCGATCGCCTCGAGTGCGGATTCGGCGGTCGGGAGCGCCCTGAAGTCCGCCGATCGGAGCACAGGGCTTGCCTGCCCAGCCAAGGATTCGAGATCGATACGCAGCGAGGCAACCTCATTGATGATGCGGAAGAGGCGCCCGGCATTGACGGGGACTGACTCCTCGGCGGCCCAGGATTCAACGGCGCCGACGAGCCCACCGAGACCGAAGGCCGGTCCACCTTCAGGATCGAAGATCGACCCCTTCTCGTAGAGGAAGTCGATGGTCAGCTCTGTTGTAGGAGCAGGCGCCGACGGAGAGTCCTCGGGCTGTGGGCGAGGGCTCTCCGCGGCGATCTGCTCATCTCCGCCCGCGAAGGCAGACCTGATGATCTCAACGGTGACCGTGGGACGCTGGAGTTTTCCGTCGGGTCCGGGTTCGTACACGAGGGGACCAGAGTCGGCTTCTGACGCGGCGGTGTCTGCCGCGGGTGCCGGAGCCGCAGCTTGTGGAGTGGGATCCGAATCCGGAGCCGCAGCCTGCGGCGCGGGATCCGGGTCGGTGGTCGTCGATTCCTCGACAACTGAGAGCGTCGGTTCCTGGTCCTCGGCGACCGGCTCGATCGCAGGATCCTCCGTCCCGGCATCCTCAGGAGCCGGTGCGTCGGCTTCGGTCTCCGGGCCGTCCTCGGGTGCAGCCGACGTCGGTTCGGGTTGCGTCAGCTCGACCACGGTGGCCATGGATTCGTCGTCTTGGATGTCGGCGAGCGACGCGACCACGTCCTCGAGGGGTACGGGAAGTTCGTCGAGTCGTTCTGGCTCGGTGACGAGTGCACGCATCGTGGCCAATGCTCCGTTGACCTCGGTGCCGGGACCGCCAAGGGCACCAACGAGAGACGAGGCCAACATGGCGAGGGTCCTACCGACCATCGGTGACGGTTCGAAGTCGCCCTGCTGGATCCACCGCCACATGACTTCGGAGGCTTCACCACCGCGGGCGATGATCTCGTGCCCCATGACCCGGCCGGTCCCCTTGATGGTGTGGCCCTCGCGGACCATCCTGCCTGCTATCTCCGGGGTGAGCGTGCCGTCGACGACGGCAGCCGCTCCTTCGGCGAGGGAGGATGCTCGTTCGGTGAGTTCCTCACGGAACAGACTCTCGAGATCTGGATCGTTCTGCACAGCCATTATTCCCAGCGTTTCCGCTTGTTGTGTTACCTGTGCGATATCGGACGGATTCAGCAGCCTCTTGAGGACTATGACTAGATATCAAACGGACTAGCCATCGCTTTTCCTCCCCCGGTGATGCCCCAACCCGACGGGTCACATGTTGGGCCGAGCCCGGCCTGGTCCTGCCGGTTGGCCACCGACCGTCACCGTGGGTTCGACAGCCATCGATCGACGCTGTCGCCCCTGCTAGTGATCGGGGAAAAGGGGAGGTGTCTCCCGCGCTGCCGAGTAGTCGCGCTCGTGCACCGGTGGGTGCCCCCACGGACCGTAGGTATCGAACTCATCAGATTGGTCCGTACCGGGGATGAACTCGATGTCGATGCCGGACTCGGTGACGGTTCCCTGGTGGAACCCGAACCGAGTCTCGGCGTCTGGCCACCGGTCGGCGATCTGGGCCGTGTTGCCACCGGCACTCGTTCGGTAGACACGGATGCCATCGACGATCTGTACCGGGCGACCGGTGTGCACGTGACCACACAGGAGAATGTCGACGTTCGCATCCTTCAACAGCTGCCACACCCGCTGGCGATGCGGTGGGCTCATGGAGAAGTACCAGTTGTCGTACTCCTCCTCCTTCGTGAGATCCCATGCCGGCTCGTCGAGGTACTCCATGAAGGGCCAGTAGTGCATCATCGCGACGTGGTGGCGGCCGGCAGGGAGTGCAGGCAACCCCTCGAGCATCCGCCAGAACCGCTCCTCCTGAGGGAGCCCGGATCCCGCAACGCCCGTGTAGAAGCCGGTGAATCGCACGCCTTTGTGCAGGAACGTCCAGTTCGGTGCCCCGAAGTAGGCAGCGAAGGCGTCAAGTCTCGGTTGGGTGACGTTCAGGTCCACATCGTTCCAGCCCAAGCCGCGCTTGTCCCAGATCTTGTTCCCGTTGACCTTCGTGTGCTTGTTCCCCACGTCCATGTTCCCCGGGATGACGAAGGACGGGAACGGCAGCGTGGCAAGGTCATCGCGTGCCTGCTCGATCTCGAACTCGTGGGTTTCACCGTCGCGAGTCAGATCACCACCGACCAGCAGGAAATCCGCGTCGATCTGGGTCATCTGCTCCTTGATCGCCGCCCATCGCTGATTGATGGCAGGACGGAAGCGATAGGACCTCGCCGTTCCCAGGTGGTGATCATTGACATGGAGGAAGGACCATGCATCCGTGTCAGGTGTCGGGTCGCTGGCAGCCACGTCGAGTGTCTCCTTCAGGGTCGGGCTCGGCGGCCACTATACATTCGGGTCCCACGGCCGAAATCCTTGCCCGACCCGCGATGTGGTCGGCGGCAGCCGCCTACTCCCACTCGATGGTTGCAGGGGGTTTCGAGGAGATGTCATACGCGACCCGGTTGATACCGGGTACCTCGTTGATCACCCGAGTCGAGATCGCTGCGAGGACGTCGTACGGGATACGTGCCCAGTCGGCCGTCATGGCGTCGTCGGACGTGACAGCCCGCAGTATCAGTGGGTAGGCGTAGGTTCGGTAATCGCCTTGGACACCGACGCTCTTGATGGCGGGCAGGACACCGAACGACTGCCAGATCTCGTCGTACAGCCCAGCCTTGCGGATCTCGTCGAGGACGATGGCGTCGGCGTCCTGCAGGATCGCCACGCGTTCGCGGGTGATGTCCCCGATGATCCGGACGGCCAATCCCGGACCCGGGAATGGCTGACGCCACACCATGTCGCGTGGAAGGCCGAGCTCCTCTCCGACCGACCGAACCTCGTCCTTGAACAAATCCCGTAGGGGCTCGATCAGGTCGAAGTGCATGTCGTCGGGCAATCCGCCCACGTTGTGGTGACTCTTGATCTTCGCTGCGTCCTTGGTGCCGGACTCGATGACATCGGGGTACAAGGTCCCCTGAACCAGGAAGTTGGCATTGTCGATCTTGCTGGCCTCTTCCTCGAAGACCCGGATGAACGTCTCGCCGATGATCTTGCGCTTCTCCTCGGGGTCGGTGACGCCCGAAAGCGCATCGAGGAAGCGATCCTGGGCCTTGACGTGGATCAGGTTCATGTTGAAGTGGTTGCGGAAAGTCTCCTCGACCTGTTCCCCTTCTCCTTTGCGCATCAGCCCATGGTCGACGAACACGCACACGAGCTGGTCACCGATCGCCCTGTGCACGAGGGCCGCCGCCACGGATGAGTCGACGCCGCCAGAAAGCCCACAGATTGCAACGGAGTCGCCGACGGCTTCACGGATCGATGCAACCGAGTGTTCGATGATGCTTGCGTTCGTCCACGTCCCCGGCGCCCGACACGCATCGCGGAGGAAGGCGGTGAGGATATCCTGCCCGTGATCGGTATGGCGGACCTCAGGATGGAACTGCACGCCGAACATCCCTCGCGACGCATCCGCCATTGCGGCCACGGACGCATCGGGAGTCGAGGCGTTCACCGTGAACCCGGCGGGGGCCCTCACGACCGCGTCCGAGTGGCTCATCCATACCTTCTGCTCACCGGGGAGTCCGGTGAACAACGAGCCGGGTTCCTTGACAGTGAGGGTCGCTGGGCCGTACTCGGAGGTCCCTGTGGCCTCGACCACTCCCCCGAGCGCCTGGGCGAGAACCTGGTGCCCGTAGCAGATGCCAAGCACAGGTACCCCGAGTTCGAGGATCTCGGGATCGAGGTCGTAGGCGTCGTCCGCATACACCGATGCTGGCCCGCCTGACAGGATGATCCCGATCGGTTCGAGCTCGCGGACCTCACCGGCCGTGACCGTGCGGGGAACGATCTGTGAGAAGACGCTCGCCTCGCGCACACGCCGGGCGATCAACTGTGCATACTGCGCA
Source organism: uncultured Acidimicrobiia bacterium (assembly GCA_965368815.1). Taxonomy (GTDB): domain Bacteria; phylum Actinomycetota; class Acidimicrobiia; order Spongiisociales; family UBA5794; genus UBA5794. The sequence continues at coordinate 28,410 of CBDUOH010000017.1, read as the reverse complement.
CCGAAGTCAACGACGAGAACCGGTGCGACGTCCCCCGATGAAGCGTGGCCTGAGACGGTCGGAGCCGCCATCAACCCATCCCCACGCCCTGGGACCGTTGGAGCTGTTTCCCCTCGGTCTGGAGGGCGGGGGCGACCATGACTTCTGCCTTCTGGAATTCCTTGACCGTTGCATACCCGGTGGTCGCCATCGATCCGCGAAGACCGCCGAACAGGTTGCGACGACCGTCGTTCTCGTGAGCCGGTCCGAGAAGGATCTCCTCGATCGTCCCGAGAGTCCCGGTCTTGACACGAGAGCCGCGTGGAAGGGTCGGATGGAAGGTGGCCATACCCCAGTGGTATCCACCCGATGGTGACTCCTGCGCTGCGGCCATCGGGGAACCGATCATGACAGCGTCCGCTCCACAGGCGATCGCCTTGGATACGTCGCCGCCGGTGCGCATGCCGCCGTCAGCAATGACGTGGGCGTAGCGACCCGTCTCTTCGAGGTACGTGGTCCTGGCACCAGCCGCATCCGCAATCGCCGTTGCCTGCGGAACCCCGATACCGAGTACACCACGTGTCGTGCACGCAGCGCCGGGACCGACACCCACGAGGACGCCGACCGCACCGGTGCGCATGAGGTGCAGGGCGCCCGAATAGGAGGCACACCCACCAACGATGACCGGCATCTCGACTTCACGGATGAACTTGTAGAGATCGAGCGGCTCTTCGCGTGAGCTCACGTGCTCGGCGGAAACAACCGTCCCTTGGACGACCAGCACATCGAGACCGCCAGCCTTCGCGTAGTCGATGTATTTGCCGACCGTCGGTGGCGTGAGGCTGCCACACGTGACAACGCCGGCTGCCTTGATCTCCGCCACGCGTTGGGTGATGAGATCCGGATTGACCGGGGCACTGTAGAGCTCCTGCATTCGGCGCGTGGCCTTCTCGGCCGTGAGCTCTGCGATCTCGTCATAGACGGGAATCGGATCCTCGTAACGAGTCCACAGACCTTCAAGGTTGAGACAGGCAAGACCACCGAGTCTGCCTATCTCGATCGCCGTCGCAGGCGTCACCGCCGAATCCATACCTGAAGCCATCATCGGCAGGTCGAAGGTGAATGCGTCGAGCTCCCAACTCAGATCGACGTCCTCAGGGTCACGCGTCCTGCGGGATGGAACGATCGCGATGTCGTCGAACCCCCACGCTCGTCGGCCAGATTTGGCAATACCGATCTCGATCTCCACGAGCAAACCTCCGCTTGGTGCCAGCTGCGCCAAGCGTACTAGGTCACAGACATGAGCTGTCGCACCTCACAGAGCTGTGCGTGCCCCGCCCCGCGGACATGCTCCCGGTGCCGGCCCAGGCGTTGGGAACGTCGATCAGACCTCAGAAACCCTTCACACCAACGGCGGAGCGGACTTCGCTCATGAGCGGCTCGGCGATCGCTCGTGCCCTGTCCCCGGACTCATGGAGCACCTGGCGTACGTCATCGTTGGACAGCGCTTTGTGGGCAGCCTGAATCGGTTCCAGCTCGGCGATGAGCGCATCGGCGACCGCATCCTTGAAGACGCCATAGCCAGAGTCGGCGAACTCATCGGCGAGCGCTCCGACCGACCGGTCAGTGCATGCAGCCATGATCTCCAACAGATTCGATATCCCCGGCTTCGCTTCTGTGTCGTATCGCACCACGGGATCCGAGTCGGTGACCGCACCACGGATGCGTTTCCGAACCACAGCAGGGTCATCGAGGATCGAGATGCTCGCCTTGACATTCGTGTCCGACTTGGACATCTTCGCTGTCGGGTCGGTCAGCGACATGACCCTGGCCGACGTCTCGGGGATGTACGCGTCAGGAATCGGGAAGAGATCGCCGAACCGGTTGTTGAAGCGTTCGGCGAGATCCCGCGTCACCTCGAGGTGTTGGCGCTGATCGTCACCAACGGGCACCAGATTCGCCCGGTAGAGCATGACGTCAGCCGCCATGAGCACCGGGTATGAGTACAACCCCAGATTCGACGCATGGCCGGCGTCGGTTTTGTCCTTGAACTGGGTCATGCGGTTCAGCACCCCCATCGGCGTCATCGCACCCAGGATCCACGCCAGCTCGGTGTGCCCCTGCACCTGGGATTGGGTGTAGAGCAAGGAACGCGACGGGTCGATGCCAAGGGCCAGCAGCACCTTCGCCATACCGATCCTTGCCTGTTCGAGCTCCGCCGGGTCATAGTCCACGGTCATGGCGTGGAGGTCGGCGATGCAGTAGATGGCATCATGCGAGTCCTGGAGCGCAGCCCAGTTCCGGAATGCTCCGAGGTAGTTGCCGATGTGCGGAATCCCCGTCGGTTGCGCACCCGAAAAGATGCGCGGCTTGGCTTCAATCACGATGCTCCTTGCTGCTATCGGTCGGAGAATACTTCAACGCTGATGACCGACGACAGCCCGGTCGGTTCGAAGTCAGGTCGTCACCCGATGGCGCGGACCGGCGACCGACTTTGACGTAGTACCACGGACGGGCCATACTCACGGTCTCATGCACACCGCAACCGCCATCATCATTACGTAAGCGCACACGCCATACACGCGTGTGCGCTGACGAACCCTCCGAACCCGGAGGGTTCTTTCGTTGGAGCACCCATGACCAAGACTGTTGAAATCTATGACACGACCCTCAGGGACGGGACGCAGCAGGAGGGAATCTCGCTGACCCCGAAGGACAAACTCGCCGTTTGTCGTCTCCTCGATGATCTCGGCGTGGCCTACGTCGAAGGTGGCTGGCCGGGGGCGAACCCGAAAGAGGACGAGTTCTTTGCCTTGGCACGCACCGAACTGTCGATGCACAACGCCAAGTTGGTCGCCTTCGGGTCCACCCGCAGGGCGGGCGCCGCTGCAGACGATGACGACCAGGTGAATCGGCTTCTCGCTGCCGGAACCGATACCGTCTGCCTTGTCGGCAAGTCATGGGACTACCACGTCGAACACGCACTGAGGACATCGCTGGATGAAGCGGTTGCCATGGTTGCCGACACTGTTGCGTTCTTCCGGTCACACGGCCGACAGGTGTTCTTCGACGCAGAGCACTTCTTCGATGGGTACCGCACGAACCCGGAGTTCGCCGTTGAGGTTCTCAAAGCGGCACACGACGCCGGGGCTGCCCGCTTGGTCATGTGCGACACCAACGGCGGGTACCTCACGCACGAGGTCGAGCGCGTGATCGGTGAAGTGACCGAAGCATTGCCAGAAGGGATATTCGGGTGCCACTTCCACAATGACACCGGTCTCGCCGTCGGAAACTCGATCACGGCTGTCCGCAACGGCGTGTTCCAGGTGCAGGGCTGCGTCAACGGCTACGGCGAACGAACGGGCAATGCAGACCTGTGTTCGGTGATCCCGAACCTGTCGCTCAAGATGGGATATTCCACCATCCCGAAGGACCGCCTTGATCGGTTGACGAGGGTTTCTCGCAACATCGCCGACGTCGTCAACCTCACCCTGGACCCTCACCTCCCATTCGTCGGGGAATCTGCATTCACCCACAAGGCCGGTCTCCACACCTCGGCGCTTGCACGAAAACCCGATGCGTACGAGCACATGTCGCCCGCGTCGGTCGGCAACCGGACACGGGTCGTGGTCTCCGAACTCGCTGGTCGATCGACGGTCCTGGCAAAGGCCGAGGACATGACCGGCATCGACCTGACGGCAGACCAGGCGCAGGCGGTGGTCGACATCATCAAGGAGAAAGAACACCTCGGCTACTCGTACGAGACGGCCGACGGTTCGTTCGAACTCCTCGCACGGGAAGCTGCCGGTTGGCGACAGGACTTCTTTGCGATCGAGTCGTATCGGGTGTTCGTGGAGAACCGCGGCGGCGAGGTGTTCGCCGAAGCCACCGTGAAGGTGACCGTGGACGGCGAACGGATCGTGTCCACACGCGAGGGAGACGGTCCTGTGTCCGCACTCGATCGTGCCCTACGCGCCGCCCTCGTGGGTCGATACCCGGAAGTGACCGGCATCAGGCTCACGGACTACCGGGTACGCGACCTCGACAGCTCCGACGGATCGAGTGCGAGAGTTCGTGTGCTCACCGAGCACTCCGATGCCGAAACGTCGTGGGGTTCCGTCGGGGTCCACCAGAACATCATCGATGCATCCTGGACTGCGGTGGCCGACGGTCTGCTCATCGGCCTCGTGAAGCACCGGAGCCGGGCCGAGACGATGAACGACTAGCTGCACGGCTCGCCATTTGTGGCATGCTGTCGGTAGGCGAACCGGGAGCTACATGAGTCGTGCGATCACCCCCGAAGACCTGTGGAACCTGTACAGGGTGGGACAGCCCGAACACCTCCACGGGACCACGGCCGCCGTCGTTCCGGTTGTCGACTACCACGACGACGCGACACCCACAAGCGTGCTGCACCTCGTCCGTCGCGACGGAACCACCACGGAACTCACCGATCGGCGTCTTGACGCTTCGGATCCGGTGCCCTCCCCCGACGGCGCACAGATCGCGTTCCTCGCCTCCCTCGCCAAGGATGAGCCGAAACAGCTCCATGTCATGCAAGCGGACGGCTCGAATATCAGGCCGGTCACCGATCTCCCCAAGGGGGTCAAGGGGATGCGATGGGTACCGGGCACCAACCAACTGATCGCCGCCGTTTCGCTGTACCGCGATCATCTCACCGTCGAAGCGTCAATGGCCCACAAGGATGAACGAAAGGACACGACATCGCCGATCGTCACCGAAGACCGCTTCTACCGGTACTGGAAACGATGGCTTGCGGGTGAGACCGTCGAGCACCTGTTCCGTATCGACCTCGATTCCGGCGAACAGGTGGATCTCACTCCGGGGATCGAGACGTTGATCGCGGTGGACGATGTCGGAAGTGCCTTCGCCGTTGCGCCCGATGCGTCACGCATCATCTTCACGCTCGATGTCGGAGAACCTGCCTGGCACTTCCCGAAATGGCAGCTGCATTCGGTTCCCATCGACGGTCGAGCGATCACGGCGATCACCACCGGACCGGCCGTGAACCACAGCCGCCCGCGTATCTCCCCCGACGGTGCAACCCTCGTCTATGGAGCCCAATACGAACACGCCTACTACGCCGATCTCGTTCGGATCGTCGCACATCACCTGGCAACCGGAGTCGAAGAGGTCCTCACATCGACCTGGGACCGTTCCGCAAGCGGCTGGGAGTTCATCGACAACGACTCACTCATTCTCCACGCCGAGGATGAGGGTCACGTTCGGCTCTTCACGCTCGATATCGAGGCAGGGAGACCCGCACCGATCACGAGCACGGGTTCGAACCATGGAGTCCGGGTTGGATTGGATTGCTTCTGGCACCGCACCGAATCGATGCACCGGCCTCCCGAGGTGGCGATCACGGCCGGCGGTCACACGACGACCGTCTCGAGCTTCAACGCCGATCTGCTCTCGGAACTCGAACTGCGCCCTGCCAAGGAGATGCGCATTGAAGGGTCGCGCGGGTACCCGGTACAGGTGTTCGTGGTCGAACCACCCGGGTTCGGGGATGGCACGTCGTGGCCGCTCCTCCAGAACGTTCACGGTGGACCGCACAACGGCACGACGGATTCCTGGCACTGGCGCTGGAACCCCCAGGTGATGGCCGCTCCCGGACGTGTCGTAGCCTCGGTCAACTTCCACGGTTCGTCCTCGTTCGGGGACGCGTTCACGAGATCCATCCGCGGCGCCTGGGGTGACATGCCCTATCAGGACATCGAGGCGACGACCGACCATCTCATCGAACTCGGTCACATCGATGAGGAACGCCTTGCGATCGCGGGCGGATCGTACGGTGGATATCTGGTGAGCTGGATCACCACCCAGACCGATCGATATCAAGCCTCGATATGCCACGCCGGCGTCACCGACCTCCTCGCACAGTGGGCATCGGATGTGACCGAGGGGCGCGAACACGCCGTTGGGGGCGTGCCGTGGGAAGACATGGATGCCGTCCAACGGTGGTCACCGATGGCTCACACCCACAACATCGAGACACCGACGCTCGTGATGCACGGTGAACTCGACTACCGCGTCGTCGTGACCCAGGGTCTCGAGCTGTACGGGGTGCTCAAGCACAAGGGAGTCCCCGCCCGTCTCGTGTACTTCCCTGATGAAGGGCATTGGATCGAGAAGCGGGCAAACGCGATCGTGTGGTGGACCGAGTTCCTTGGCTGGCTCGACAGGTGGAACGTCTAGGGAGCAACGGCAACCGAGGGCCGTCAGCGGACCGGATCAGGATTCGGCGGCAGGCAGCACCTTGTCGAGATGAATCGTGACGTAGTCGATCTGGTTGATCGTGAGCTGTGCCCTTCGACCCCTGGGCGCCAGTCGTGACCCGCTCAGAACACGGTGGGGCTGGACCCAGACCTTCCGGTGACCGTCCCCTTTCGGGAAACCGACAACGGCCGCGTACTCCGTCATCGAGCCGTCATGCATGCGGATGGAAGCAAGGCATCGGCTCTCGAATGCTCGTTCCAGATCGGCAGACACTTCTTCAATGCTCATACCTGCACGGTATCGAATCCCGGCGGCGATTCACTCCGAGTCCGAATAAGAAGTTTCTGAGTTTTCTACTAGACATATCACCACACCCGTGCTACCTTGTGAAAAGAATCACAAGAGATTGTGAATTGAATCACAATCGGATTCTGAGAAAGCGAGGCAACGAAATGTCCGACAGACTACGAAAGCTCGGCATCGTCGTAGCAGTCATCGGTGTCATGTTCCTGTTTGGTGGCGGGTACGCCTACATGCAGGTTCAGGCCGGCTATGACTCCCTACAGGCATTCAGCGAGGCGCAGAACGTCACACTGAACTACAACGAGGATGGCCAGCTGATCGACCGAGGCACCACAGAGGGTGCCGACGCCATCATGGAACTGCTCACGGTTGGCTGGGGCTACCCGGTCAAGGATGCCGACCTGGATCCGAACGATCCGTTGGTCAACACGGCGTCCGAGTACATGTACCAGATGGCAACGATTGGGTACCACGTGCTGCACGGCACGCAGACCATTGTGCTCGACGAGGACGTCGTCTACAACGACGAGACCTTCTTGGCCGGTACGTACGAAGTCAGCCCCTTCGAGATTGGCTCCGACGAGCGAGTCGCAGCAGGTTTCGGTGGATACTGGACCGACTTCGATCGGCAGCACCCACTCGAGGGTCCAGCCCGCAGCGGGGCATGGACAGGCACTGCACACGGGCTCTTTGGTGAGCTTGGTGTCGGTACGGTTACCCACTCCACACTCCAGATGGGTCTGGGCCTCGCCGGACTCCTCGCTGGTCTTGGACTGACCTTCGGGTTGGTCGGACTTGGGATGGTCTGGGTAGCCCGCGGCAAGGACGATGTGTTCATGACAATGGATACACCGCTCGATAGGGTCCCCGAAGGCGCAACCGTCTAGGCAGGATCCGCCGCAGAAAGACCCCCTCGGCCGAGGGGGTCTTTCTCGTTGGGGCGTGATCGCCGGATTCGCCGTGTCGCCCTACAGCTCCGACTCCACCAGGGCCCACAAAGCATCGACGTGCTCAGCAGCGGTGTTCGTCTGGCCGATCGAGATCCGGATGAATGCGGTCCCATCGATCTCGGACGGGGTCACCGCAACCTTGCCGGACGCGTTGAGCGCATCGGACAATGCCCGGGTCGCCTCGTTGCCGTCGACATGTGCGAAACACACGAGCCCGAACGGATGAGGAGCGAACAGCTCGAACCTGGCATCGGAATCGATCCGGTCAGCGAGCCCATCTGCGAGCGCGATGTGATTGCGTATGAGTTGCTGAAGACCATTCACGCCGTAGCTACGAATCACCCACCACAGTTTGAGTGCGCGGAATCGCCGACCGAGCGGGACGTGCCAATCGCGGTAGTCAATCACGGCGCCCGAATCGGACGCGGCGTTGCGGAGATACGGGGGAAGGATGCTGAGGGTTTCGATCAGGGGCGCCCGATCGGCGACCCACAGGACGTTGCAATCGAAGTTGACCATCATCCATTTGTGTGGGTTGAACGTATAGCTGTCGACTCCCTCGATACCCTCGAGGTGGTGCCGGAACTCCTCACACACCATTGCGTTGCCGGCATAGGCCGCATCAACGTGATGCCAAAGACCGAATTGCTCTGCAATCGACTCGATCTCGACAACCGGGTCGACGGAGGTCGTTCCGGTCGTTCCGATGACGGACACCACAGCAATCGGGATCAGCCCAGCAGCGACGTCGGCGTCTATCGAGGCACGAAGAGATGCAACGTCCATGGCGAACTCGTCGTCGACGGGAATCTTGCGACAATGGCCAATCCCAGCGACCGTACATCCCTTCTCAATCGACGAATGCGCCTGGGAGGACACATACACCACCATGTCCTCGATGTGACCCTCGTGCTTGTGTTTGTGGCGGGCGACCACGAGCATCGAATGGTTCGCATCAGATGCGCTCATCTGGATGACTCCCCCACCAGGGCCTGCAGACTTCCACTTCTGCGGGAGACCCATCATGTCGACCAGCCAGTCAAGAACCTTGGACTCGATCTCCGTCGCGGCGGGTGAAGTCGACCAGAGCATTCCCTGCACTCCGAGCCCTGCTGAGGCGAGTTCTGCGAGTACCGAAGGGGGTGACGTATTCGCAGGAAAGTAGGCGAACCAGTTGGGTGACTGCCAATGGGTGATCCCAGGGATCACGACATCGTCGAGATCCTTCAGCAGCGCCTCGAAGGGTTCACCGTATTGCGGTGCATGGTCCGGAAGCATCGCAGCAATGTCACCGGGCTCAACCTGGGAAAACACCGGGAAGTCGTCGGCATGATCCAGGTAGTTGGCCACCCAGTCGATGACCTCGTACCCGTGCTTGCGGAACTCATCCGGGGTCATGTGGATCGGGCCATCAGCCATCGTCGGCCCGTCTTCGAGAGACTTCACCGCGTGCGTCGTTGCTGCTCTGGCTCCTCAGGTGCTTGAGGAGGTCCCGCATCATGAACGCGGTTGCCCCCCACAGGATCCCCTCATCGAACTCGAAGAACCACAGCGTGTGCCCGAACCACGGGCGGGTGACCCACCGATCCTCGTCGAGGAGCTCGTCCATCGTCGGCTCGATGATGACATCGACCTCAGCGGGGTCGGCCACAAGGGTGTCTGGTCTGTCGATCCGCGCAACCACGGGCACGATTGGCTTTGTCCGATTGCGGGTCGTGACCGGTTCGAGACCGCCGAGTATCTCGACCACGCTGTCGGGCGGGAGCCTGATTTCCTCCCAAGCCTCTCGTGTGGCGGTTGCGATCGGCTCCTCGCCACCCTCGCGATGTCCACCCGGGAACACCACGTCACCGGGGTGCGACGACATGTGGTCCGGGCGTCGCGTCAGAATGACCCGAATGTCACCGTGCTCGTCCTCATACAAGGGCACGAGCACCGCGGCCTCCGACCCCGGAAAGTCGATGACATCGGGCAACGAGCGATAAACCGACCACTTATCCATTCTGCCGAGCATATCGGCGACCTGAGCTTCGACGTCCCATTGCGATCGAAGCGGTACCCGCACACCGCACACCCAGCGGTGGGATTGGTGACCGGATATCGCCCGCGAGTCCATATAGGCTGGCACCATGGCGACCATCGTTCACAGCCAGCCGAGGTACACAGAACGCCTGATGCTGCGCCCATTCCGGCGTCGGGACGTTGGATCGTTCCACTCCGCGGTCATGGCCTCGATCGGCGAGCTCCAGCCGTGGCTCCCGTGGATCGAAGGCTACGACCGCAGTTTCGCCCAGCGATTCATCCGGGAATCCGTCGGCTCATGGGCCGAACGCAGGGCCTTCGACTTCACCGTCCGCCCCATCGAGGACCTCGATCGACACATCGGCAACGTGTCGGTCTGGCCGACGTCGGTGCAAAACGGCGTCGGAGAGGTCGGCTACTGGATCAGGTCCGATGAGACAGGTCATGGATATGGCGTCGAGGCAGCGGCAGTGGCCGTCGACGTCGGGTTCAATGAGTTGGACCTCCACAAGGTCGTGCTGCGCATCGCCGTCGGCAACATCGCGTCGGAGAAGATCGCCAAGCGGCTCGGATTCACATATGAAGGCGTCCTGCGCGACGAGGTCAAGGTCGGAACCCAGTGGCTCGACCATTCCAGCTGGTCGATGTTGCAGTCCGAATGGGCCACGAACGCAGCGCGGCCAAGAAATCGCGATCGGCATCCGACGGTTTGAACGGACAGAACCCTCGGTTGGGGTGGTGGCACAACAACCAACACGGCCTCGACATCAGGTGAGATCGAGCCTGAGTGAATCGCCGACCATCCCGGCGAGAATGCCCGGCACATCGGCCTCGCGAGCGAACTGCGGCCACGATGAGAAGACATCGATCGTCGATCGGACCACAGCTTCAGGCCTTGAGACCCCGTAGCGCCGGCCGACAGCCACAAGATCTGCTCGCGTGAAGTCGGACCGTTTCCCATTGACGCTCATCTGGTGCGACGACGTCCAGGCACCCTCGGGGTTGTACGACCAGGTGAGGTCGTACGCAGGTGCGATCCGCCACGCTCCCTGTGCGTCCATGACGAACGAGATGTTCTTGGTGTGATCGTCCTGATTCCGTCCCACGACGTTGAACACCATGACCCGAAACAGCTGTTCGATGTCACGGAACGGTGCGTCGAGCCGAATGAGGATGTCCATCGCGTCCTCGTATCCGACCAAACCCGCCTGGTTGTAGTCGAAGTGACCCATCGCCGAAAGGGTCTGGACGTGCCATTTCGTATCGCCGGACCCGCGGTCGAATCGCCGCGTCATGAAATGCGCCCGACCGGAATCGTCGCGGAACAGTCTGGAGGGCGACATCACGATTCCGCAGGCATCCGCCATCGCGGCGTACGCATACTCGACTCGTCCCCATCCGACGGGATCGCCGAGCCGGGAGCCATCGTGCATCAATCCGTCGAACTTCAGGATCCACTGCGTGTATCCGGTGGGCGCATCCACCTGTCCCGAGCGCATGTCGTTCGTGTCCGGGTTCCAGGCGATCAGTGCCTTTGCCCGCTGACCACCCACGGATGAACCGACCCGGATGAGATCGTCGAGACCGTCGGGATCAAGACGCGTCGTCAGTGCTTCCCTCTGAGCAACCACCCGGGCAGCGAGTTCTGCGATCCAATCGACATCGACGGGGACCGAATCAGCGCTCGCATGGGTGGCTGGCTCGAACTCGATGGCTCCCATGCCCCGCGAACCGACGTAGCACAATTGTTCGATCGGGTTGAAGCTGTTCGCAGGGCGACCGCGTGCTTCGAGAGCGGCGTTCAGCAACTGGTAACCCCACGAGTCGGGAAGAGAGTCCGCGAGGAGACCGGGAAGACCCTTGAAGTCCGATCCGGGCCTGGAGAGCTCGGGAAACGAGTAGGGGCCTCGCCGCAGCGGCATCACCACGGGCGACACCTCGATCCCCGATCCAACGAACCGGGGCTCGTACTCGAAGACTGCGAGCCGGTCCTCCCCATTCCAGTACGCAACGCCGATACGGGATCCCCACAACCGCACCTCGGCCGTCAGAATCGGAGCGTTTCTCGATGTCACGCGGTACCCGGTGGCCGACCATCAGGAGCGTCGACGAATCGCCACTCGGCATCGTCACTCACCGTTCTGGCCCCGGTCGCGCGTTTCCGGACGCGTCCAGCTCGTTTGGCGAGTTCTATGGGCGACACGGCCGCCGAAGGCACCAGGAGATACAACCGCTCATCCAAGCCGAGCCCACGCAAGACCTTGACGAGGATCGCGAGCGTCACATTGCCCCCGGCTTCGATGCTCCGTACCGTGTCGACGGACGTGCCAGACCGGTCAGCCAGGTCTCGTTGGGTCATGTTCTGGTTCAGTCGTTCGGTCCGCAGACGCTCCGCGAGCTCCGCCAAGATGACGCCGACCGGTTCCTCTGTGGTGTCCATAATAATGACTATAACCAGTTTTATCGCGTGATTCAATACCTAATAGTGGTTATTGCCACAGTATCACTTCTACAGACTGATACAACGCAAAGGGGCACCCCGAAGGGTGCCCCTTGTTGCGGGTTCTCGGTTGAGGGCCGGACTAGAAGTCCATGCCCCCGCCGTGATCGTGACCACCACCGGGCATAGCCGGGGCTTCTTCCTTCTTCTCGGCGACGAGTGCTTCGGTCGTGACAACCAGAGCAGCAATCGATGCGGCGTTTTGCAGCGTCGAACGAGTCACCTTCGCCGGGTCGATGACACCGGCCTTGAGGAGGTCTTCGTAGACACCGGTCGCAGCGTTGAACCCGAAGTTCCCCTCGTGCTCGTTCTGCACCTTGTCGACGACGACTCCGCCCTCGTAACCGGCGTTGATCGCGATCTGTCGAATCGGTGCCTCAAGGGCACGACGGACGATCTGGCGACCGGCCTTCCAGTCATCAGACTTGCCACGGAGCTTGTCCACTGCGGCCTGGCTACGGAGAAGCGCCACGCCGCCGCCGGGGACGATGCCCTCTTCGACAGCTGCACGGGTTGCCTGGATGGCATCCTCGATGCGGTGCTTCTTTTCCTTGAGCTCGACCTCGGTTGCTGCACCGACCTTGATGACGGCGACGCCACCGCTGAGCTTGGCGAGACGCTCAGACAGCTTCTCACGGTCCCAGTCGGAGTCCGAGTTCTCGATCTCCTGGCGGATCTGCTTGACACGGGCTGCAACGTCAGCTGCCGAACCGGCACCTTCGACGATCGTCGTGTCGTCCTTCGTGACGACGACCTTGCGTGCCGTACCGAGCATGTCGATGGTCGTTCCGTCGAGCTTGAGACCAACCTCTTCGGAAATGACCGTCGCACCCGTGAGGATTGCGATGTCCTGGAGCTGAGCCTTGCGGCGTTCCCCGAACCCTGGAGCCTTGACGGCCACGGAGTTGAACGTGCCACGGATCTTGTTCACGACGAGGGTCGCGAGAGCCTCGCCCTCGACGTCCTCGGCGATGATCAGTATCGGCTTGCCCGTCTGCATGACCTTCTCGAGCACAGGAACGAGGTCCTGGACCGACCCAACCTTCTGGTTGGCGATCAGGATGTACGGATCCTCAAGGACTGCTTCCTGACGATCGGCATCACTGATGAAGTACGGCGAGATGTAGCCCTTGTCGAACTGCATACCCTCGGTGAACTCAAGGTCCACTCCGAAAGTCTGGCTGTCCTCGACGGTGATGACTCCCTCATTGCCGACCTTGCGCATCGCATCAGCGATGCTCTCACCGATGCTTGTGTCTGCAGCGGAGTTCGCTGCGACATACGCGATGTCGTCGCGGTCATCGGAGCTGACCTGCGTCGAGAGCTGGCCGATGGATTCGACAACGGCAGAGACTGCCTCTTCGATTCCACGGCGCATCTCCATCGGGTTGGCTCCGGCGGCCACGAGACGCAGCCCGTCGGCCACCATTGCCTGGGCAAGAACCGTTGCCGTCGTTGTTCCGTCACCGGCGACGTCATTGGTCTTGTTCGCAACTTCCTTGGCGAGCTGGGCGCCCATGTTCTCGAAGGGATCCTCGAGCTCGATCTCCTTGGCGATGGTGACACCGTCGTTGGTGATCGTGGGAGCGCCCCACTTCTTCTCAAGTACGACGTTGCGGCCCTTTGGACCGAGCGTCACCTTGACGGTGTCGGCAAGCTTGTCGACACCTGCCTGGAGACCCCTGCGGGCCTCGTCATCAAAATGAATTACTTTTGCTGCCATGGTGATCTCCTAGCCCAGCACAGCAAGCACGTCACGGCTCGAGAGAATCAACAGATCCTGCCCATCGTGCTTGACTTCGGTTCCGCCGTACTTCGAGTAGAAGACGGTGTCACCCACTTTTACGTCGACGGGAATACGCTCCCCGTCCTTGAACTCACCCGGTCCCACGGCAAGGACTTCACCCAGTTGGGGCTTTTCCTTCGCTGTGTCCGGAATCACGAGGCCGGCAGATGTGCGGACCTCTTGCTCATCTTGGGGCTTGACCACGATGCGGTCTCCCAAAGGTGTCAGATTCATCCGACTTTCTCCTTCACTTCGAGTTAGCAGTCGGTGCTTACGAGTGCCAATAGTAGCAGTCCCGGGAAGTGAGTGCTAAACGAGCTTCGCGACCCGAAATGAACCGGGAGGAGCCCTCAACGCCAAGACCTGTCAGTGCTCGACCACCCGACGCTGATCATGCGGGCCGGCACCCTCGTGACTCGCTGACCTGTCGAAACTCGCAACCGCCGTGATCCTGCCCGTCGGTTGCTGGGTCACCGCAACGCCAATGGGTGCTTCAAACCGAATCCAGGTGATAGCCGAGGTCCGATGGCTCGATGATGCCGACCACGGTCCCATCTCGAACAACCACGGCACGCCTGGTCGCACCGGGTGGATGCAACATGAGGGTCTCGAGCGCCTCGCCCGCCGCGACGATGTCAGCCGGTCCGATTCTCGTCATCAATCGCTCAACCGGCGTCGAGATCCAACGCGCCGGCGCAACGGCATCGATTTCGCGCTGCCCGATGACTCCGATGACCTTGCCGTTCTTCTCAACGGCTTGGGATCGCATCGCTGCCCCCATGCCGAACAGGTCGACCATCTTGTCGACGTGCATCGACGACGGAACCGCATCGCGGATCTCGTGCATGACGTCATCGACAGTGGTGCCGTCGAACATCTGGGTGAGCTCCTCGCGGCGACCCGTCTGGATCGCCGTCTGCGTGAGAAACCAGCCGGCCACGATCCAGACGAAGCCCGCTCCTTCACGAAGCGCTACGAGGAGCGCCCCGACGGCCATCACGGCCCAGCCGGTGTAGCGGCCAACAAGTGCCACGACACGGGTGGCTACCACGCGATCGCCACCGCGCGACGCAATCAGTCCTCGCAGCACGCGGCCCCCATCGAGGGGGAATCCGGGAAACAGGTTGAAGAGACCGATCGCAATGTTCGCAAGGGCCAACGCCCTGGCCGTCGCCTCGATGTCGGCGCCGACCGGCAACAGGGTGATGACCCAGAACACCAGTCCGAGGGCCATCGACGACGCAGGCCCCGCAAGCGCCACCTGGAATTCCTGCATCGGAGTCGGTCTGCCCTCGATGATCGAATACCCGCCGAACATGAAGATCCGGATACCGAGCACACGCTGCCCTTTCGCGGTGGCAACCACCGCGTGTGCACCTTCGTGGAACAGGATGGACGCGATGACCATGATGCCTGCGATCGTTGCAAGAACGAGACCACGTTCATTGGAGGAAACGAGGTCTCTCGTGAGGAGATCGACGAACACCACAGTGCCGAACAACAGGGCCAGGACGGTCGCCGAGGCGTCCGCAACCACCTCGACACCGTTGACGGCTCCGAGGCGAATGCCGCCGTTCATGTGCCGAGACTCATCGATGGATCGACGTCGAAACCCAGCGGGTCCGGCGCAGCACCCTGTTCGAGCCGGTCCACTGCGACGCTTGCGATCATGGCGCCATTGTCCGTGCAGAGCACAGGCTCGGGGACGAAGAGACCTACGCCGTGCTTGTCGGCTTCGGCTGCCATCTTTTCGCGCAATCTCCTGTTCGCCAGCACACCCCCGCCGGCCCCGACGACTTCGACACCAGTCGCGTCGACGGCGTTGAAGGTCTTGGCGACCAGTGCGTCGATGATTGCTTCCTGGATGGATGCAGATACGTCCCTGCGGTCGGGAAGGTCTCCCGCCTCCTTCGCCTTTTCCAGGTAGGTGATGACCGAGGTCTTGAGGCCCGAGAACGAAAAGTCGTACGGTCGATCCTGCAAAGCCCTGGGGAACTTGATGGCGTCGGGGTCGCCGCCCGTCGAGTCCTTGTCGATGGCAGGACCGCCGGGGTAACCCAGTCCCATGAATCTGGCGAGCTTGTCGAATGCCTCACCGGCAGCGTCGTCGATCGTGCCACCGAGTACCTCGTATTCGCCCCAAGCCCTCACATGGACGATCTGGCTGTGTCCACCACTGGCAAGCAACACAACCGCCGGGGGTTCATACCCACTGAAGGCAAGCCGTGGGGCGAAGAGATGACCCTCCATGTGGTCGATGCCGTACAGCGGCTTGCCGAGGCTGTATGCGAGCGACTTGCCGTAGGCGTATCCAACGGTGAGTGCGCCCACGAGTCCGGGTCCGCGGGTGACCGCAACGGCATCGAGGTCGGTCGGGTGGATGCCGGCCCTCGTGATGGCCTGGTGTGCGAGCGGGCGGATCGCTTCGACGTGGGCCCGGGCCGCCACCTCTGGCACGACACCGCCGAATCGTGCGTGATCGTCGACCTGGCTCGACAACACCGAGCTGCGGACCTGCATCCCTTCGAGCACGGCGACGCCGGTTTCGTCGCAGCTCGTCTCGATGCCGAGCACGAGTGGACCACTCATTCGGCACCTCCTTGGTCACTGGCCTGCAGTTCCGCGGCATCCGAACCGAGGACCTCGGCACGGATCGATGCGATGAGCAGCTCATACTCGGCCGTGTTGATGTCGGTTGCCCACATCACGAGAGCGTCCTCGGTTACGTAGTAGTTCTTTCGACGACCGACCGGGCTGAAGCCGAACCGTTCGTACAGGCTCTGCGCAGACGTGTTCGACACACGGACCTCGAGTGTCAGGTGTTTAGCCTTGTTGGCCACGGCGGCATCGACGAGGGCGAGCATGAGACGCAATCCGAGGCGTTGGCCCCGTACCTCAGGGGCCACAGCGATGGTGGTGATGTGGGCATCATCCTCGACGAGGAGGAGTCCGCCGTAACCAGCGATCCCTTTGTCGGTATCAAGCACGAGGTAGCGACGGTTTTCCATCGCCAGCTCGTCGAAGAACACCCTCGGCGACCACGGAGTCGCGTACACGCTTCGTTCGATGGCGGCGACGTCGGGAATATCCGACCGCGTCATCGCACGGATCTCCCTACGCATCGGGCCACGCTCCTTCCGATCGGAATGACGACCAGTTGATCTGCACGTCGGGTTCCCGCATGTACTTGGGTCGGACGTCTTCGGCGTTCGTGAGCTTGTCGTGGCGTGCAAGCATGTCAGCAATCTCGAGCAGCGTCTCGGCAGACGGATATCGTGGTCGCCCACGCCGAACTCGGTGCAGGCCCGACCACATCTCGTCAGGGAGACACATCCAGTCCCCGACGATGAGGGTGTCGGACGGTTCGGCTTCGAGGATCGCGTTGAAATCGTCGGGGCCGACCACCTCTGCGGGACCATCGGGAGCGACCCCACCGGGGAGTGGGCGGAACGGGGCCACCGCAACCTGGCCCCTCCGCATGTCAACCACCGGCCAGATCCTGCGTCGACCGGTGGCCGCTCGCACTGCGATCACGGTGAGTGACGACACCGGCGCCATCTGGGCACCCACTGCAGCGGCGAACGCCTGAGCCGTCGCGATCCCGGCACGCAGCCCGGTATACGGTCCGGGTCCGACATCGACGGCAACCAACTCGATGTCGGACGGTTCCCATCCGGCCTGGTTGAGGCAGAAGTCGATGGCCGGCATCAGGAACCCGACATGTCCCCTGGCGTCGACGTTCACCGACATGGCACGGAGCCTCGTTCCGTCGCCTATTGCTACCGACGACGCTGCTGTCGATGTCTCGATGGCCAGTGTTCTCATACGAAGTCCTTGAGATCGCGGTTGCACCACAAACCCGATGGTCTGAACGCAATGGTCCGCTCGTCGTCCCGGCCGTTGAAGTTCACCGACAGGCGGTCCTCGGGTAGCGCCTCTGCAACTGCCTCGCCCCATTCGATCACGAGTGCGCCATCGGCTGCTTCTTCGAGGAGCCCGAGGTCATCGAACTCGGCCACCGATGTCAGTCGATAGACATCGGCGTGCACCAGCGGAAGGAACCCACTGCGGTATGTCCGTGCGATGAGAAACGTGGGACTCGTGACCCGTTCGGGAATGCCAAGCCCTTCGGCGATGCCGGAGACGAACAGCGTCTTGCCCGATCCGAGACGGCCCGACAGGACCACGACATCACCCTTGGTGAGGAGCGGAGCGAGCCGACGACCCAGTGCGCGGGTTTCGTCGGGCGAATGTGCGGTTACGGCAATGGTCATGGTGCTCCGAACAGACCGAGCTGCTCGTCGTGCACGTCCGCTTCCGTGCGGACGGTCGGCTTCTCGTCTGTCGATTCGTCTTCTGTGGCGAGCCTACCGTCAAGCAGAGAACGCACGATCGCAATGTCGCTGCGGATGTCGTCAGCCACCCGCTGGCCCCCACGCAATGCGGCAGCAGGGTGGAACGTCGGAACAAGGTATCTCCCCCACCAGGCGTATGCCTGACCGCGGGTCTTGGTGATACCGATCGTGGTGTTGAGCAGCAGCTTGGTCGAGAAGTTCCCGACCGTGATCACGACCTTGGGATCGACCAGCTGGATCTGACGGCGCAGGTACGGTTTGCAGGCATCGATCTCGTCGGGTCGGGGATCCCGATTGCTCGGTGGGCGACACTTGACGACGTTGGCTATGTACACGTCGTTCCTCGCGATGTCCTGCTCGGCGAGGAGCTGCATCAGGAGTTGACCGGAACGACCGACGAACGGGACCCCCTGCTCGTCTTCCTGCTGCCCGGGACCTTCTCCGACAACCATCACGTCCGCATCCGGCGAACCAGCTGCGAACACGACCGATCGCCGCGTCTGTGACAAACGGCACGAGGTGCACACCGATGCCAGGGCCTCGAGGTCCTCGATGGTGTCAATGCTCTCAATCGGCATGCTCATGGCGTCGCCGCGATCCGGATCGCCTCGGCGACGGATCGGAACGTCGCCTCTGCGATCATGTCGACGTTGGCGTCCTTGTTCGGTGTACCCGTGTCGACAACGAAGGCCGTATCACCGTCATATCGCGTGTGCGCAGGCACGACAGTCGCCCCCAGTGCGTCGTGGGCCCTGATCGCCACTCGCCTGAGTTCGTTGCGGTCCGCGATACCGGCATCGGACGCGACAGCGATCAACGTGGTGTTCTGGGCCACATCGAGCACGAGACCCGGATGCAAACCCTTTGCCGGATCGGATCGGTCGTACAGATCCTCGACCACGTCGCCGACTGCGTTGAGCACAACGAGAGCGCCGACCGTGACGCCATCGACCTCCATCGCGTACGACCCGATGCCTGACTTCTTGATGCCGTCCAAACCCGCCCATTTGTTGATGGTCGCTCCGGTTCCGGCGCCGACCGCCCCGAGTGCAACGGGGGCCGACGATCGGGATCGGAACGCTGCTGCACCGTCTGCGGGGGTCGGACGGACCTCGGAGCTCCCCACAGCAAGGTCATAGATGATGGCTGCCGGGACGATGGGGACCGTGCCTGCAGGCGTCGGGACCCCAAGACCCAACTTCTCGACTTCGGCCATCACCCCGTCGGCGGCTCCGAGACCGAACGCCGATCCCCCGGCGAATACGAGCGCGTTGACCGGGACGGGCTTGATCGCATCGCCGAGCACACCGGTCTCCCGCGTGCCCGGTCCCCCACCGCGCACGTCGACCACTGCGACGTTCGGTGAGCGGAACGCCAGCACCGTAACGCCGGTCATGGCGTTCATGTCGGTCCAATGACCGACCTCGACGCCCGGTACCGCGGTGATCGTCGTGTTATGCATTGCTCACGCCCCCGAGATACCGCCGGGGCAAACGCGCCCCGAAGTCACAGATGATCTCCCACGTGATCGTGTTCAACATTCGGGCCCACTCCTCGGCAGGAATCGACTCGTCTCCCTGTGCGCCGAGCAGGACGACTTCATCGCCTGCCTCGATCGTGTCAGATCCGACATCCACGATCACCATGTCCATGGTCACGGTTCCTGCGTAGGGGTACCGCTTGCCGCGGATCAGCACGTCGGCCGTCGTGCTCAGGCTGCGAGGAACGCCGTCCGCGTAGCCGATCGGGACCGTTGCCACGGCTCCCGACCCGACCAGCGGTCGGATTCTCCCATAGGAAGGCCTCGCACCATCGGGCAACGACCGCACGTAGGCAACGTGGCTAACCACCCGCATGGCCGGGCGCAAGTCGAGATCCGCGCCGCTGTCGACCGTTGGCTTGAGTCCATAGAGGCCGAGTCCGACCCGGCACAGCGAATGGCGGGTGTCCGGAAGATCGAACGCAGCAGCTGTGTTGGCAGCGTGGACGAGACGCGGACTGATGCCCTCGGTCCTGAGCGTCGATACGAACTGCTCAAGAGCAACGTTCTGCCGTTTGGTGTATTCGTGATCCTCATCCGAAACCGGGAAGTGGGTGAAGACCCCTTGGAGCTCGATCCGGGGATCTGCATGGATGGCACGTGCGAGCGCAAACGCATCGACCGGGGCAGCACCCACCCGATGCATACCTGTGTCCACCTTGAGATGGACGGGGTATGGCGTATTGGAAACGGCCGCTGCTTCGGTTGCGAGCCGCTCGATGAACGACATCCGGTAGGCCGTGGGGGTGAGGGAGTTCGCCACAAGATCGGGGATCTCGTCGAGCGAGGGTTCGGACAGAACGAGGATCGGTGCGTCGACATCGGCTTCCCGAAGCCGGACACCCTCCTCCACAAGGGCGACGGCGAGGAGTCCTGCGCCTCCGCGCATTGCCGCATCCGCGACCGGCACGTCGCCGTGCCCATAGGCGTCAGCCTTGACGACAGCGCACAACTGGGCGGGAGCGACGTAGTCGGCGATCACCCTGGCGTTGTGTTCGATGGCACCGAGATCGATCTCGATCCATGACGGCCGCACGCATCTCCATTCGTTGACGAGAGAACGGTAGCCAAAGTCCGACGACAGAGGGCAGAGGGACTGCTGCGCTACTCCGTCCACCGGGTGAAGAGCACATCACCGGACAACGCGTCAAGGAACACATATGCGTTGCGCAGAACCTGGCCGGGTGCCACGGTTCCGTCGGCTCGAGTCGGTCCAGGATTCTCGACCGTCATACCGCTGAACCTCACAATCCATGTCGCCCTGTCCGTGACGGGAGTCTGGGCGCGCTCTGTGCTCGGAATCGTGATCGTGGCGAGGTACGGGTCAACCCGAGAGGCCCCGACGTCGTCCGGCTTGAACTCGGACGTAGCGATGTCAACGGCCGCTTCGGGGGGAAGCGCACGGTACGGAAGGCCATCGTCGAACACGACATCACCGAGCCGCGCCTGATCCGCCTCAGGCACAGGATCGAACGATGTATCCACGACCACGGGTTCGACGCTCTCGGGGAGCAAACCCACGAGGAACACGCCACCGGCGATGACCAGCGCGACAATCACCACGATGCGGAGCGCCCTACCGATCAAGAGCCGATAGTTCGGCTTCTCGGGGACGAAAATGCTCCTCATGTCGACACCCTCCGTTGTGATCGGTCGACCCGCTGGCGTCGGGTGAGTCTATGAGACGTCCGGCTGACGGTGCGGTTTTTCATGTCGGAGAGCCGACCGGATGGGCCACACATCACAGGTCTCGGATCGTCGGACCGACTGCATCGAGGACATCGACAGCGGTGGGAACCGTCACTTCGGCAGCCCGTGCGCCCGCCACGGCATGGATATAGACGGCAGACGCTGTCGCCGACACGGCGTCACCCGATGGGTCGACGAACGCGGCGATGATGCCAGCGAGGACATCACCGGTCCCGATGGTCGCAAGCTCGGGTCCCCCGACATCGACCACAATGGCCGTATTGCCTGTGACCACCGCGGTCGGGTTGCCTTTGAGCACCACGATCGCATCAGCTTCGCCGGCGAGGAGTCGTGCAGCAGCGATGGATGGTTCCGACCCCGTGAGACGTCTGAACTCACCGGCGTGCGGCGTCAGCACTGTCACCCCGGTGCGCACCAGTGCCCCCGCCTCTGTGATGGCGTTGAGCGCGCCGGCGTCCACGACCATCGTTCCATCGAATCCTGCAAGGAGGGCCTTCACGAAGTCGGGCGATGCCGGTTCCAGGCCGGGGCCCACGATCAACGAGCCGAACCTTCCGAGGCGCTCGACAAGGGCCTCGGCGTCGGCTGCCGAAACGTTGCTCTCGGAACGCATCACGGGAACCTCGGGTTGTTGGAGCTGGTAGAACGCATCGGTGTCAGGGATGCTCACGACGTTGGACACTCCCGCACCTGCTCGCAGCGCGGCGACCGAAGCGAAGGCGGCAGCTCCGGTGAGCCCGGGCATGCCCCCGATGGTTGCCACAGCCCCCGACGACCACTTGTGTGCCGAACGAGGACGCCGGGGAATCTCGACGTCGTGGCGCTCGAAGACACTGAGATCGGGTTCCCCACCCGACAGCCCGATGTCTACGACAACGACCTCGCCACATGTGTCGGGTCCGTCGCCAAGTAGATGCCCCGGCTTGAGCGCATGGAACGCAACGGTCGCGTCCGCAACGAAGACCGGGCCGGCAGCCAATCCCGAGTCACCGTCCAAACCTGAAGGGATGTCAACGGACACCACAACCGCACCGGTCCGGGTCCATGGCGCAACGACATCGTCCAGAATCCCCTTGAACCCGGTTCCGACGATCGCATCGATGACGAACTCAGCGTCCATCGGTGCATCAAGGTCGACCACACTGACACCACTGCGCCGTGCGCGCTCGACTGCACGTCCCGCAGGTGAACCAGGATCGGGCTCGCCGAGGGCATGGGCGATGACGGTGGCACCACGGCGAGCCAGGTACGCCGCTGCGATGTAGCCGTCGCCACCGTTGTTCCCTTTGCCGCACAGCACCCTGACGGTCGATCCGTATCCCGCTCCGAGTTCGGCTGTCACGAGCGCGACGCCGTACCCTGCGCGATCCATGAGCTGGTCGACGTCCTCGGTGGTCTCAGCATCGACTCGACGCATCTCGGCGACCGACAGCACAGGCTTCATCGTTTGTGTTCCCCCATCGACACGACGAACACGAGCGCCGTGTTGCCTGTGTGCGTGATCGTGATCTTGAAGTCTGAGATCCCAAGCATGTCCGCACGTTTCTTGGCGATGCCGTGCAACTTGACCCTCGGGGGTCCACCGCCGGTGATCTCGACATCCCTCCACGGAATCCGACGCCAACCCGTGAACATCGACTTCATCACAGCTTCCTTGCCCGCAAACCGGGCAGCGAGGCGTTCCGACGGATCAGCGAATCGCTGACCATAGGCCCATTCATCGTCGGTGAAACACCGCTTCCGGAAGCGCTCAGCATCCCTTTGGAGGAGATGCCGCACCCGCGACACCTCAGCCAGATCGACCCCGAGCCCGATGATTTCCATCCGGCAAGGGTAGTGAACGTGCACATCCGCGTACCCGGGGTTGTACGACCAGGTTTTCGTGGTACTGGAGCCCACAGAACGCGACCATGCGGCGTTCGGGTCGACACTCCTATTCCACGGTCACGCTCTTCGCAAGGTTTCTCGGCTGGTCGATGTCGTGTCCGCGGAGCTTTGCCACGTGATAGGCAAGGAGCTGGAGCGGGACGACGGCTACCACGGGAGCGAGCAGATCCTCCATGTCGGGAATCCGCAACACGACGTCGGCGTGTGCATCGATCTCGGTGTCGGAGTCGTACGCCACCGCGATGATCCGTCCGCCGCGAGCCTTGACCTCCTGGATCGCCGAGATCGTCTTGTCGTAGACGTCGCGTTGGGTGAGGATGACCACAACCGGCACGCCGTCGGTGATCAACGCGAGCGTTCCGTGCTTCAACTCACCGGCGGGCATGGCCTCGGAATGAAGGTATGAGATCTCCTTGAGTTTGAGCGACCCCTCCATCGCTATGGCGTAGTCCAGACCCCGCCCGATGAAGTACATGTCCTCGGCGTCGGCAACCAAGCGGGCAGCCTTCTCAGTCTCGCCTTCCCTGCCAAGGACTTCATCGAGAGCGGCTGGCATCAGGTGCAGACCGTGTGAGACCTTGGCGGCAAGTTCTGCGTCGACGGTTCCACGCGCTGCCCCGATCCGAAGCGCCAGCAGATATTGGGCGATGAGCATCGCCATGTACGCCTTTGTGGAGGCCACGGAGATCTCAGGACCGGCCCGTGTATAGAGCACATCGTCGGCGTAGCGCGACAACGTCGATCCGACAACGTTGGTGATCGCGAGCATCCTCGAACCCTTGTCGACCGCAAGTCGTGCGGCCGCGAGCGTGTCGGCCGTCTCCCCGGATTGGGAGATGGCGATGGTCAGCTCGTTCGGCCCGATGATCGGGTCGGCGTACCGCAGCTCATGCGCATACTCGACGTTGGTTGGCAGCCGGAGCACCCGCCGGAAGATCTCCTGACCGATCAGGCCAGCGTGGTAGGCCGTTCCGCATGCGGTGATCCACACACGACCGATATTGGCCGCGTATTCGTCGTCGAATCCCACGTCCTCGAGCCACACCCGGCCGTCCTCAAGTCGGCTGGCGAGGGTTTCGGTGACGACGGTCGGTTGCTCGTGGATCTCCTTGAGCATGAAGTGCTCGTATCCACCCTTTTCCGCCTGTTCGGCGTCCCAATCGATATGGAGGACTTCCCGCTGCACAGGTTCCCCGCCGATGGTTTCAACGGTCGCACCATCCTCGGTGACGATGACGAGCTCGTCATCCTCGATGATCATGAAATCCCTGGTGTGGTGCAGCACCGCAGGAATATCGGACGCGAGGAAAGTCTCGCCGTCGCCCAGTCCCACGACCAGTGGGCTGATCTTGCGCACAGCGACGATCGTGCGCGGCTCGCGCCTGGACATCGCAACCATCGCGTAGGCACCTTCGGACAGGGCGACCGTCTTGCGAACGGCATCGACGAGGTCACCGTCGTACTCGCGGGCAACCAGGTGGGCGAGGATCTCTGAGTCCGTCTCACTCGCGAACACGGCGCCGGAAGCAAGCAACTCCTCTCGCAACGATTGGAAGTTCTCGATGATGCCGTTGTGGACGACCACGAACTCGCCGGTCGGGTCCGTGTGGGGATGGGCGTTGGCGTCAGACGGCACACCGTGGGTGGCCCAGCGGGTGTGCCCGATGCCGATCGAACCTGCGAGTGGACTCGACTCGAGCAGGGCTTCCAGATTGGCGATCTTGCCTTGGGCCTTGCGCACGTTGATCGAGCCGTTCGACACGGCGATACCTGCCGAGTCGTAACCCCGGTACTCGAGCCGTCGCAACCCGTCGACGAGAATTGGTCCTGCTTGCTGAGGGCCGACGTATCCCATGATTCCGCACACGCGCGTCATCTCCTTATGGGTCGTGACAGCGGGATAGCGGCTCGGACACTGCAGTGAGCAGGTCCATCACTTCGGTGTGGTCTCTGTCACGGGGATCACTCCCCGGATTTGTCCCACATCGTCACGACCGTGACCGGCCGAGAGGGCATCCGCCGAACAATTCGATACTCCCTCTTCCTCGTCGCCTCGTGAAACCGAGGGCAGGCGCTGGAATGGTTGGTATCCCACTGTCTGGTTATGTAGTGCCACGAATCATAGAACCGCAGACGAGTTGTGCTCGGTATTCGATCGGCACGTGCGGGCGGGTACGATCCGCTGCATGACGGCTCTTGGCGATCCGATGGTGGCGACATTCGCGACTGTCGCCCTCGTCCTGGCGGTCGCCGACTGGTTCGCCGTGTGGCTCGGAAGCAGCCGGATGCGCTTCGTGACCAAACCGGGCGCGATGATCGCCCTTGTCGTCGTGGCCGTCAGCCTCGAACCTGCGAGCGAATCGATGCGAGCGGTATTCGTCGCCGCACTTGCCCTCTCCCTGGCGGGTGATGTGTTTCTCCTGTGGAGCGACCGCTGGTTTCGTGCGGGGCTGACAGCCTTCCTGCTCGCGCACATCGCGTACACCGTCGGGTTCTCGATGATGCTGACCACGGGTGTCGGGGCGTTGATCGGTCTGGCCGTCGTCGCAGTTGGGCTCGCCGCAGTGGCCCGTCGGATCCTGTCAGCCGTCCGGGACACGGACGCCCGATTGGTTCTGCCGGTTTCGGCGTACATGACGGTGATCTCCGTCATGGTTGTTGCCGCTGCGACGACCGGTTCGATCGTTGCATTCATCGGAGCGTTGCTGTTCTACGTCTCGGACTCGATCCTTGCGTGGGACCGATTCGTGCAACCGAACCGGATCCTGTCCGTGCTCGTCATGGTGACGTATCACGCTGCGCAGGCCGGGCTCGTGATCTCGCTGCTGTAGAGGGGTCGAATCGCGATCAGTGACGCGACGGGAGCGGTTTCAGCCCTGCTGTTCGCGCACGGTGGCTGCAATCGAGTCGGCGATGTCGCGTGCTTCACCTTCGGACGGTGCCTCGACCATCACACGGATCAGCGGCTCGGTGCCCGATGGTCGTACCAGCACCCTGCCCCGCTGACCGAGGGCTCGTTCGGCCTTCTCGATGGCGTCGCTGATGTACTCGTTGGTGTCCCAGCCGTCCTTCGACCCCACCGCAACGTTCTCAAGGACCTGGGGAAGCTCCTGCATCACAGTCCGCAACTCCCGGAGTTCCTGACCGGTCGCGGCCATCACTTCCATCAGCCGGAGCGCAGTTCGCAATCCGTCACCCGTCGAGCGATCCTCGAGGAGGATGTGACCGGATTGCTCACCCCCGACGACGGCGTGGGTGGCGCGCATCGACTCGACGACATGGCGATCACCCACGGGCGTCACCACGACCTCGACGCCGATTCGTTCCATGGCGTGGTGGAAGCCGAGATTCGACATCACCGTTGCCACGACCTTGTCGTGCTTGAGCTTGCCACGCTCGTGCTGCCACTTGGCGAAGATCGCCATGATCACGTCTCCGTTGCAGATCTGACCATCCTCATCGACAGCGATCAGCCGATCTGCGTCGCCGTCGAACGCAAGACCGACCCGGCCGTGGGTGATCTTTGCGAGAGCTTCAGGATGGGTTGCCCCGACACCATCGTTGATGTTCATTCCATCGGGCATGTCGGCAACGATCTCCACCGACGCACCGACCTTGGCGAAGAGGGCGGGTGCAGCAGCGAAGGCTGCACCGTTGGCACAGTCGGCGACGAATTCGAGACCACGCATCGAATAGCCCACCGTCTGGGCGATCTTGTCGACATATCGCGCGATGGCGTCGTTCATCTGGGTCTGGATGCCGACGGCGGAACCGACCGGGTTCGGATACCGGTCGCCCGAGAGGAAGCGCTCCTCGATGGCTGCCTCGCGTTCGTCGGAGAGCTTGGCGCCGTCCTTGCCGAAGAACTTGATTCCGTTGTCTGCGGCCGGGTTGTGGGACGCCGAGATCATGACTCCGAGCGCTGCGCCGGAGTCACGTGCAAGACGCGATACGGCACCCGTCGGGATGATTCCGAGGTCGACCGTGTCAACGCCGACACTGTTGAAACCTGCAGCGGTTGCGGAGGCGAGCATCGGGCCAGATCGACGGGTGTCGCGACCGATGACGACCGGTCCTTCGACCATCGACCCCGCTGCACGAGCCAATCCTGCGGCCATGTCGACCGTGAGTTCGGAATTGGCGACGCCACGAACTCCGTCGGTTCCGAACAGGCGCTTGGTTGGGTTCTCCATGCGGATTCATACCTCCGGGCACACAGCCCGCAGGCACCCTACCTCTTGGTGAACTGAGGTGCGCGTCGTGCTTTGCGAAGACCGTACTTCTTCGGCTCCACCCGTCGGTCGTCACGCCGTAGCATGCCTTCCTTCTTGAGGGCGGGGCGGAGTTCGGCATCGATGGCGATGAGCCCGCGGGCGATGCCGAGGCGCAGAGCGTCACTCTGCCCTGTGGTACCGCCACCGTGCAATGTCGCATGCACGTCGTACGTGCCTTCACGATCGGCAACACGGAAGGTCTCCGTCACCCGGCCACGAAGGGCAGGGTCCTTGAAGTAGTCATCAAGCGATCGACCGTTGAGCGTGTATTGGCCCGTTCCCTCATAGAGGCGGACACGAGCTACAGAGCTCTTGCGGCGACCGGTGGTCTGTGCGAGTGGCTTCGTCTTTGCCATCAGGCATCAACCTTTCGGTACTTGAGGGTGAGTGTCTCAGGCTGTTGTGCGGCGTGCGGATGATCCGGACCGGCATAAACCTTGAGTTTGGACATCATCTGGCGTCCGAGGCGGTTCTTGGGAAGCATGCCTCTGATCGCGGTCTCGACGATCCGCTCCGGGTGATCCTTGCGGATCTGGGACAGCGTCTCGGCCCGGAGACCGCCGGGAAAACCTGAGTGACGGTAGTAGATCTTCTCGATCTCCTTGTTGCCCGAAACATGGACCTTGTCGGCGTTGACGATGACGACGTAGTCGCCCCCGTCCATGTGTGGGGCATAGGTCGGCTTGTTCTTGCCACGCAACACTTGGGCGACCTCAGATGAGAGTCTGCCGAGGGGAACTTCGGTGGCATCGATGACATACCACGAGCGTTCGATCTCGCTCGCCTTGGGCGAGTATGTCGTTTGGAGGTTTGGCTTCACGGGTAACTACCCCTTGCAAGGCGTCAGGAAAATGGCCCCAC
>CBDUOH010000016.1:0-32529 GCA_965368815.1 uncultured Acidimicrobiia bacterium | reverse complement strand
AAATGCAGGTCCGCGGAACGCTCGCCGTGCGTTCCTATGGCGCAGAGTCGGACATCGCCACGTGGGCGACCACTGCGCCCTCAATCCTGCGAAGGTGGAACCCTCACAACGTACCAATCCGGCCGTGCTGGCAGCCCAGAAGCGTCTCGACGATCACGGTGACCTCGGACTTGCACGAATGGGCGAGCTCGGCGGCCTTGCCATCGCTGATATCGCCTAGACCAACACACCGCAGTATCTGCTGCCCTCCCGTCCCCAGGTCGAGGCAGCGCCGCCGTATCCCTCCTGTTCCCGCCCGTCCCCATCGCTATGCTCCGTCCGATGGCACTTGATCTGGGAACCCCTGAACGCGGATGTTTGCTGTTGGCCGACATCAGCGGGTACACCCAATACATGGGGAGCACGGAGCTCGCGCACGCCCAGGACGTCATCGCCGATCTGCTCGAAACGATCGTGGGTTCGATCGAACCGGTCTTCCAGCTCTCGAAACTCGAGGGCGACGCCGCGTTTGCGTATGCGAACGTGGAAACAGTGAACCCCTCGATGCTGATGGACACTGTGGAAACTGCATACTTCAATTTCCAGAAGCGGTTGCGCGACATCGTGCATGCCACCTCATGTCCATGTGATGCCTGCATCCGCATCCCCGACCTCGATCTGAAGTTCTTCGTCCACGACGGCGAGTACATGGTGCGACACATCGCACGATCCGAGGAATTGACCGGATCGGACGTGATTCTGGTCCACCGCCTTGCCAAGGGAACCGCCGCCGACGTGATCGGTACGCGGGCATACGCCGTGTACACGAAGGCGACCCTTGATGCGATGGCGATGAATCCGGCCATTCTCGGTTTCGCTCCACACACGGAATCGTTCGACGATGTCGGCGACGTCGAGGTGTACCTCCAGGATCTCGCGGTCCGGTGGACGTTCGAGCAGGAGCGGAACCGTGACTTCGTGAGCCCCGCCCAAGCCATCTACGAGGTGTCGTTCGAAACGGCTGCGGCCCCAGCCATCGTCTGGGACCATCTCACGGATCCGGTCAAACGCCCCAAATGGCAGACGCTGGTGTCTGAAGTCATCACCCAGACCGAAGGTCGGCGAGGCGCCGGCACCGTGAACCATTGCATGCACGGTCCCGACCTGATCGTCGAGCACGTGTCGGATTGGCGACCGTTCTCATACATCACACTTCGGTACACCCTCGGCGACATCGAGGACTGGGCATGGACGATCCAACTCGATCGCTCGGACGACACCACGTCGGTTGTCATCCGCCTGTCCGATCCAGGTGATGGTTTGTGGAACGCCATCGGCCCCGACTTCTCCGCAAGTGTCGACGACCAGGCAACACATCTCGCCGCGATCCTCGCAACGTCATAGTTCCCGGCGACGAGCCACCCCACATGCCGATGTGTGACGCCTACTGGGGGAAGGCGCCGGTCACGACGAAGGTCGCGTTC
Organism: uncultured Acidimicrobiia bacterium; assembly: GCA_965368815.1. GTDB lineage: Bacteria > Actinomycetota > Acidimicrobiia > Spongiisociales > UBA5794 > UBA5794. The sequence goes on along the minus strand of CBDUOH010000016.1, from coordinate 31,066 downwards.
TGGGCGATGTTGACGCCGTGGTCGGCAATGCGCTCGAAGAAGCGCCCCATCCTGAAGAGGGCGACCGATGTCTCGAGCCCGAGATCGTTCTGGCGCTCCGTGACGGCCCGATAGAGATCCGCCGTCAGATTGTCGGTCTCCTCGTCATTGGCCTCGGCGTCCACCCCGAGCTGTGGATCCATCGTCGCGAGTGCCTCGACACCCTGTGCGAACATGTTGGCCGATGCCGTCGAGAGCCGTGCCAACAGTGATTGGATGACTGGATCGGAGGGGAGACCGTCGAGCCGCGCAAGCTGTTTGACGACGTTGACGGCGAGATCCCCGGACCGCTCGAGCTCGTACAGCACCCGCGTCGATGCAACGAGGAACCGCAGGTCGCGGGCCACCGGTTGCTGGAGGGCGAGGATCTCGAAGACCTTGCGTTCGAGTTCGGTATACCGCTCGTTGATGGGGCCGTCGGCCGCCCGAACGGCAGCGATCTCGTCGAGCCGATTCTCTGTCACCACCTCGCCGGCGTGGCGGACGTTCGTGAGCACCATCGTGGCGAAATCGACGAGGTTCGCCCTGATGTCCTCGAGCTCGTCGTCGTAGTGGTGCCTGAGCTCGGTCTCGTGATTGTTGTGTGTGGCGTCGACCATCCGACTCACCCAAACCTTCCGCTGATGTAGTCCTCGGTTTCTTGTTGTTGTGGTGACGTGAAGAGCTGTGCGGTCGGTGTGAACTCGACAAGGCGGCCGGTCCGCCGTCCCTCGTTGACATCGACGGAGAAGAACGCCGTGCGATCCGAGACCCGGGCCGCTTGCTGCATGTTGTGCGTCACGATGACGATCGTGTAATCCTGCTTCAGTTCGTACATGAGGTCTTCGATGCGCAATGTTGCGATCGGGTCCAGGGCAGAGGCCGGTTCGTCCATGAGCAGCACATCGGGGGATGTGGCGATCGCCCTGGCGATGCACAGTCGCTGTTGCTGACCGCCAGAAAGTGCAAAGGCGCTTTCCCTGAGCTTGTTCTTCACTTCCTCCCACAGGGCTGCGCGTTGCAGCGATTCTTCGACAAGATCATCCATGTTGCCCTTGAAACCGCCGATTTTGGGGCCGAACGCAATGTTGTCGTAGATCGACTTCGGGAACGGGTTGGGTTTCTGGAACACCATCCCGATGCGACGTCTGACTTCGACCGGATCGACGCCGGGCGCGTACAGATCGACTCCGTGATAGGCAATCCGGCCCTCGACCCGCGCTGATTCGATCAGGTCGTTCATACGATTGATCGAGCGAAGCACCGTGGACTTGCCGCACCCCGACGGACCGATGAACGCCGTGATCTCCTTCTCGCGAACGGGGATGGTCACGCTGTCAACGGCGTGAAAGTCGCCGTAGTAGACATCGACGTTGTCGAGCTCGATGATCACCTTGTTTGCATCGTCCGGAGTGCCTCCGGTGATGCGTCGCTTGTCCGTGGGTCGGCGTGTCGAACGCATACCGGTCATAGGCGTGTCGGCGGTTCCAGGGTCGGAACCGAAGGCGATGTCGCTGCTATCTGGCATGGTTCACCACTTCTTCTCGGTTCGGTTCCTCAGCCAGATGGCTGCTCCATTGAGGATGAAAAGGACTGCAAGGAGCACGATGATGGCCGCCGGCGCGAGGGTGTCGGCGAACTCTGCCTGGGTTTGGCGCGACCATGAGAAGACCACAACCGGGAGGGCGGTGTATGCGCCCGTCAGTTGGTCGACAAGGGTGGCATCGCCAGGTGGGGCAAAATAGCCGGTTGCGACCCCGATCACGAGCAGTGGAGCGGTCTCGCCGATTGCCCTGGCGAGCGTGAGGACCGTACCTGTGAGAATCCCGGGGAGTGCCGATGGCATCACATGGGAACGAATGACTTCCCATTTGGTAGCGCCCACACCGAACCCGGCTTCCCTGATCGAATAGGGCACGGCCCGTATGGCCTCTGTTGCAGTGATGACGACGATCGGCAGCACCAATGCGGACATGGTGATCCCTGCCGCGATCACGTTCTTGCCGTCGGTCGCTCCACCAAAGCCGATGAAACGGACGACCGGCACGAACATGGCAAGCCCGAGGAGTCCGTAGACGATCGACGGCACACCGGCGAGGTTGCGCACCGTGGTGTCCAGGAAACGGGACAGGCGCGTCGCTGACGCGTATTCCTCAAGATAGATCGCCGCCGAGACCCCGATGGGGAACGCCAGGATGACCACGATCGCCGCGATCACGACTGAGCCGGCGATACCCGTCGAAACGCCCGCGGTCTCGGGATTCAGACTCAGCCCCGACGTGATGAAGGACAAACCGCGTTCGCTGAACGTGGGCCATGCCTTGATCATGATGTCGGCAAGGAGCACGAACAGAATCACCAACGTGGTCAGCAGGAGGAGGAGAAGCACCGCCGAGAAGAGCGTCGAGCGCCACTGGACCCCCGACTTCCTGATTGCCTTTGCGACTTCTGCTTCGGTTGCGGCTGTTCTGCGTCGTGAGGAGGCTGTAACCATCAGTACTGCTCCCGGTACTTGCGCACGAACCGATTGCTCAGACTGTTCAGCGCCAAGGTGACGAGGAACAGGAGAAGTCCTACGAAGAAGAGGCTCTGGAACGCAAGCCCCTCGCCGGCCACCTGGTCGGATCCGGTTGCCAACGACGCTATGGCGGCGGTCATCGTTTGGCCGGGTTCCAGAGGGTTGAATGCCCGAAGTGCACCTCCGACGGCGCCGGCCGCCATGAACACGATCATCGTCTCACCGATTGCTCGGGACAGGGCAAGGATCATGGACGCAACGATGCCCGAAAGGGCAGCGGGGAACACGACCTTGCGAACCGTGGTCGCCCTGTCTGCCCCGAGTCCGTACGACGCCTCGCGGAGATCGCGAGGTACCGAGGTCATCGCATCCTCGGAGATCGTTGCGATGAGGGGGGTGATGAGGACCCCCACACCGAGTCCTGCTGCCATCATCGTGAAGGGTTTGGCCGAGGAGAACAAGCGGTGCACGACCTCGGGGGAGATGAACGTCAGGGCCCAGAAACCCAGCACAACGGATGGGACCCCTGCGAGAACCTCGATAGTGGGTTTGAGCCAGCGGCGTGCGCGTGGGCTGGCATACTCGGACAGGTACGACGCGGTTCCGAGACCCAGCGGGATGGCCACGACCATGCCGACACCGGCGATCAACATGGTGGCGATGACGATGGTCGGGATGTCGAACAGTCCGCGACGAGGGAACCAACCGACCGTCCACAGACTTGCGAGATCCACCTGGGAGATGAAGGTCCAGGCTTCTCCGGCGAGCGAGAAGATGATCAGCGCGCTGATCGCGATGGACACGAAACCGGCCGAAACGAAGACCGCCTTCACCCGACGCTCGCGCCTACGACGTCGTGCATCCCCGGCTAAGTCTTGGATGGTCAGTGGCTGGGTCATGATTTCCCCGGGAGGGTAGTCGGTGGCCGTGGGCCGAGGGTTTGCTCGGAAACCCTCGGCGCTCCACAGCCGCGCTAGTAGCTTTGTTTCCCTGTGGCCCTGGTCTCCCAGATCCCACGGAGCGGTTCGTAGTCCGCAAGTCGGATGTATCCGGCTTGATCCACCGATGCGAGCCCGTCTTCGGACAGATAGAAGTCGACATAAGCTGTCAACGCAGCCGATGCTTCGGCCTTGGCCTTGTTCACATAGATGAACAGAGGACGGGCAATCGGGTATGAGCCGTCTGCGATCGTCTCGGGTGTCGGCTTGACGCAACCGTCGCCACCGTCAACCTCGAGTGCGGCGACCTTGTCCTCGTTGGCGAGGAAGAATGCATAGCCGACCCAGCCGAGCGATGTGTCGCTTCCCGAAATCCCTTCGATGATGATGTTGTCGTTCGCCGATGCCGTGTAGTCCGGGCGTGTCGCTGCAATCTGTCCACGTTCGTCTGCCAGATCCTCAAGCACGATCTCGACGAACGAGTCGTACGTTCCGGATTCCTCACCGGGCCCGGTCACGGTGAGATCGGCCTCCGGATAGGGGGTGTTGGCACCATCGAGTTCACCGGCAAGGTCATTCGCGTCGCTCCACGACGAGAACCCGATCGATTCGGGACCGACGAGTGCGTACAGGTCGGCGAAACTGACACACGAGACGGCGGTGTTGTTGATCGATGTCAGGACAGAGAGGCCGTCGATCGCGAACCGGAGCTCGATGAACTCGACGCCCGCGGCAGTGCAGTCCTCGGCCTCGGAGTCCTTGATCTGACGCGAGGCATCGGAGATGTCGGTCTCTCCTGCGCAGAACTTCTTGAAGCCGTCCCCCGTGCCTGGTCCTTCGACTGAAATGCCGACCTCGGAGTTCAGACCCCTGAAGGCCTCCGCGTTGAGAGCCGAAACGGGTTCGACCGTCGATGAACCAGAGATGGTGATCGACCCGGTGAGTACGTCGCCATTGCCGCCTCCTGCGGTTGTGGTGGTCTCCTCCGAGGACGCACTGCACGCGGTCGTGATCAACACGACCGATGTGAGCAGCGCCACCAGCTTTGTCAGTTTCTGCATTCGTTTCCCTTCCTGGATGTTCTCCGGACCCCGCGACGGCCGCGAGCCCAGCCGGAGCTTTGCGAGGAAAGCTACAAACCGGAGGTGAAACCAACCTCGCCGGCAATTGAACTGAAGGTGAACTCTCTGATTATCTGGTCTCGTCGGTGGTCGAGCGGCGTGGATTGGCTCCTATCCTCGCCTCATGACTTCAGTTCTGATCGCAGGAGCAGTCGCCCTCGTCGGTTCCATTGCTGCGGTGGTGGCGTTCCGGAGGGCCCGGTCGTTGGATCGGACGATCCACTCGATCGCCCGGGCATCCGGTGTCGACGTCGACGGTGTCGAACTGGTGAAGGTGGTGCGGGGTCTTGCCAACCGAGCGGACACGGCGGAGCGCTCATCTGCCGCACTCCGCTCGGCAATCGAAGGCGCCCCGACGGGTGTGGTCATCCTCGATCGGTCAGGGTCCGTCGTGTACGCGAACAAGTCGGCCGATGCACAGCTCGACGAGACCGGCGATTGGGCGGTCCTGCGAACACGGGTATCGACCCTCGGGAGCCAAGCGCTCGCTGCTGGCGAGGTCCAGCAGATCGAAGTCGACTTGCACGACCCGTCCCGCATGGTGTTGTTGCTCACCGCGGTACCGATTGATCTCGACGACGACGCAGAGATGGCCGCGACGGTCCATATCGAAGACCTGTCCGCCAGACGACGAGTCGATGCGATGCGTGCCGACTTCGTGACCAACGCGAGCCACGAACTCAAGACACCGATCGGCGCTCTGTCGCTGCTCGCCGAGACACTGGCGTACACCAGCGACGAGGCACAACGCGCGATCCTCGCAGACCGACTCGCTTCCGAGGCTTTGCGGATGACGAACGTCATCGACGACATCCTGACACTTGCGCGCACCGAGGCGATGACCACGGAGTACGTTCCCGTTGCGGTTCTCGATGTGCTCGAGGAGGTTGCAGTGGGGCTCGGTGACCACGCCAAGGCGAACGACATCGAGTTGGTCCGGGGTGAATCGGCGGGTGCGACGATTCTGGGCGATCACGTGGAGTTGGCGTCGGCGTTCCGCAACCTGTTGCTGAACGCGATCACCTACACGGCGGCCAAGGGTGACGATGGCGGTACCGTCACCTATCGGTCGTTCGTCGAGGGAACAATGCTCTGCATCGAGGTCGAAGACACCGGTATCGGTTTCCCCGAGAAGTATGCCCGCAGGATCTTCGAACGGTTTTTCCGGGTCGATCAGGCACGCGCCCGCCAATCGGGTGGGACGGGCCTCGGGCTCTCCATCGTCAAGAACGTTGCCACCGCCCACGGCGGCTCGGTGGTCGCGGCCTCACGACTGGGCGAGGGAAGCACCTTCACGATGCGCCTGCCGATCGCACACGACGGTGCGACGTGAAGGTTCTGATCGTCGAGGACGAGCCGGCATACGTTGAGGCCCTCCGTATAGCCCTCGAAGCCGAGGGCATGGACACCGAGGCGGTCCTCGACGGGCGGGACGCGATCAAGGTTGCCAGGGGAGGTCGCTTCGACGCGATCGTGCTCGACCTCATGCTTCCTTCGGTAGGTGGCCTCGATGTTCTCAGATCGATCCGCGAGGACTCCCAGGTGCCCGTCATCGTTGTGTCTGCGAAAGACGGTGAAGCGGACGTCGTTTCCGCGCTCGAACTCGGTGCCGATGACTATCTGACCAAGCCGTATTCGGTGCGCGAGTTGCTTGCCAGACTCCGCGCCGTGGTGCGGCGGTCAACATCGTTGGACGAGACAGACGCGTGGACGGTGGGGTCCGTGTCGATTGATGCCGGTACGTATCAGTTGACCGTCGGCGATGCGGTCTTCGATCTCCCACGCAAGGAGTTCGAGGTCATGGCGATGCTGGTCGAACGGTCAGGCAGGATCGTCACACGGGACCGGATCCTTGAGGAGGTCTGGGGCATCAACTGGGGTGATACCAAGAGCCTCGATCAACACATCAGGCGCCTGCGGCGCAAACTCGAGACCGATGAACTGGCTCCCGTGATCACGACCATCCGGGGCGTGGGATACCGGCTCGAAGGGGAGATCGCCGAGCGCGGATCGTCCCTGTCGGGTACCTGATGGTTGCGCGACTGCGCCGCCGCCGCCGTGTACCATCGCCGACATGCTCGACCTGTACACCTTCATTGCTGATGTCCCCGATTACCCCGAGAAGGGGATCGTGTTCAAGGACATCACCCCGCTGCTCGCGAACGCACAGGCGTTCCTTCAGGCGGTCGAGGAGATGGCAGCACCGTTCATCGACAAGGACATCGACATCGTCGTCGGCATCGAGTCACGCGGATTCCTCCTTGCAGGCTCGATCGCGGAACGAATCGGCGCCGGAGTCGGGCTCGCACGCAAGCCGGGGAAACTTCCCCGCGAGACCGTTTCGGTCACGTACGACCTCGAGTACGGCACAGATTCCCTCGAGATCCACGCAGACGCATTCTCCGAAGGCGCCAACGTGCTGATCGTTGATGATGTGCTTGCCACCGGGGGAACCCTCGGAGCAGCAGCGGAGCTGATTCCGAAGGCCGGCGGCACGGTGATCGGTGCGACGATGCTCATCGAACTCAGTGCTTTGAAAGGCCGCGAGCGCTTCAACGGACCACTCAACGCCGTGCTGACCTACTGACGGGCGTCACCGGAACCCCCCGTGCATCGGACGGGTCCAGCATCTTCTACGCTGGCGGCATGGAATCCGAGCAGCTCACCGCATTGTCACCCGGCATGCCCATCCCATGGGGCGGGACGAACCTGACCTTTGTTTCGGAGGAACTTGCGGCTGCATTCGAGCCGGGAGACTCGCTCATCGTCGTCCAGACGACAGGGGAGTTGCTCCATGTGCCCAAGAGTGTCCTCCAAGTGGCTACCGAGGCAGTCAGCGCGGCGGTGACGGCATTTGATGCGATGGGATCGGTCGACGATGATCGCATCACCGACTTCTATCGGCGATTCGCCGACCTCCTCGCCGATGACGATGCATTCGCACCGATTGCGGCAGCGAACGAGCGAGATGTCGACAAGGCAAGGGCGTCGGGTCGGAGTGTGACCAGGCTCATGCTCGACGAACCGATGCGGCAGGGCATGATCGCCGGCCTGCAGGGTTGGGCGGCAGCACCATCGGGTCGCGGTCGTGTCATCGACTCCATACCGCACGATGGCTGGCGCATCGATCAGGTCGTCGATGGCCTCGGTGTCATCGGATTCGTGTTCGAGGGTCGACCCAACGTGTTCGCGGACGCAACAGGAGTGCTCCGCGGTGGCAACACCGTCGTATTCCGCATCGGTTCGGACGCCCTGGGCACTGCCGAAGCCATCGTTGCCAATGCGCTCGCACCAGCTCTTGCGGCGAGTGGTCTGCCTGATGGCGCTGTGTCGCTCGTGGCGACTGCATCACGGGCCGCCGGCATCGCCATGATGAGCGATCCTCGCCTCGGTCTGGCGGTTGCCCGGGGTTCGGGCGAAGCGACTGCACGACTCGGTGCCGTGGCTCGCCAGGCCGGCAACCCGGTGAGCCTGCATGGGACCGGGGGAGCTTGGATAGTCGCCGGGAGGGATGCGGATCCTCAGGATTTCGCTGCGGCCGTGTATCACTCACTCGACCGCAAGGTCTGCAACACGCTCAACACCGCTTGCATCCCACGCGGTCGCGTCGATGACCTCGTGCCGACCTTCCTGCATGCGCTCGACCGTGCCGCCCGCCGACGTGGCGCGAACCCGAAACTCCACGTCCTCGAACGCGACATGGTGCACATTCCCGATGATTGGCGGGTCGTCGTTCCGATCGCACGGGCTGAAGGCGTCGTCGAGGAACCCAAGACGGTCCCGATCGACGAGGGGGGTCTCGCGACGGAGTGGGAATGGGAGGACAGCCCCGAGGTGACCCTCGCCATCGTTGACGATACGGACCATGCGGTGCGCTGGTTCAACACATACAGCCCTCACTTCGTCGCTTCGATCATTTCGGACGATGTCGGCGAGATCGATGCGTTCTTCGCTGGCGTGGATGCCCCGTTCGTCGGCAACGGGTTCACCCGGTGGGTCGACGGCCAATACGCACTCAACGAGCCGGAACTGGGTCTGTCGAACTGGGAGCATGGGCGCCTCTTCGGCCGAGGTGCGATTCTGTCCGGGACCTCCGCATACACCATCAGGACACGGGTCACGCAGGACGAGTTGGATCTCGGCCGCTGAACGGGCCCGCACGAGAGCGCGAATTCTTCAGTGACGTTCGAACGCGTTACGCTTGCGCTTCGACAGGAGAACGATGGCTTCATACGATTTCAGGGAGATAGAGCAACGGTGGCAGAGCCAATGGGCAGCCGACGGTCTGTATCGCGTCCCCAATCCCGGTGATCCTGACTTCGACGCGGACAAACCGAAGATCTACATCCTGGACATGTTCCCGTACCCGTCGGGTTCCGGGCTGCATGTCGGGCACCCACTCGGATACATCGGGACGGACATCTTCTCCCGGTATCACCGGATGCGTGGAGCCAACGTGTTGCATCCGATGGGGTTCGACGCATTCGGCCTTCCCGCGGAGCAGTACGCGGTCGAAACCGGTGTGCATCCGCGCTCGACGACCGACAGGAACGTGGAGAACTACCGTCGCCAGCTCAAGGCTTTCGGATTCTCATACGACTGGGACCGCTCTTTTGCGACCACCGACCCCGAGTACTACCGGTGGACACAGTGGATCTTCCTCCGGCTCTTCGATTCATGGTTCGACACCGACAAACAGAAGGCTCGACCCATTGCCGACCTGGTCGCTGCACTCGAGGCCGGTGAGCGAGACGCCGACGGCGTTGCGTGGATGAACCTTGAGGACCCCGACCGTGCGGCGTATCTCGACAGCCAACGTCTGGCATACATCGACGAGGTGCCGGTGAACTGGTGTCCCGGCCTCGGTACGGTGCTTGCCAACGAGGAAGTAACCCCCGAGGGGCGCTCGGAACGCGGCGACTTCCCCGTGTACCGCCGCCCTTTGCGCCAGTGGATGCTGCGAATCACGTCGTATGCCGACCGTTTGCTCGACGATCTCGAGGACGTGGACTGGCCCGAGAGTGTCGTGACCATGCAGCGCAATTGGATCGGTCGTTCCGAGGGTGCCGAGATCGTCTTCGACATCGAAGGTCACACCCAGATGCGGGTGTTCACGACGCGCCCGGACACCATCTTCGGCGCGACCTACATGGTGATGGCGCCCGAGCATCCTCTCGTGGATGAGATCACACCCGACACATGGCCCGACGGGACGAAACCGTCCTGGACACTCGGAATCGACGATCCCACAACAGCGGTTGCGGCGTATCGCATGGCGTCTTCGCGCAAATCCGATCTCGAGCGACAGATCGAGGACCGTGAGAAGACGGGTGTCTTCACCGGTGCCTATGCACACAACCCGCTCACCGGTGAGTTGATCCCGATTTTCATTGCCGACTATGTGCTCATGGGATACGGCACCGGCGCGATCATGGCGGTTCCAGGCCAGGACGAGCGGGACTGGGAGTTTGCCGAGGCGTTCGATCTTCCGATCATCCGGACCGTCCAGCCACCAAAGGACTTCGAGGGGGATGCCTACACCGGGCCCGGACCGGCGATCAACAGCGGATTCCTCGACGGTCTCGAGATAGAGGATGCCAAGGCACGGATCATCAACTGGTTCGAGAACAACGGCGCGGGCAAGGGGACCGTGACGTACAAGTTGCGTGACTGGTTGTTCTCCCGTCAGCGCTACTGGGGTGAGCCGATCCCCATCCTCCACGGACCCAACGGCGAACTCCGTGCGGTCCCCGAGGACGAGCTACCCCTCCGGCTGCCCGAGATCGACGACTACAGCCCGAATGCCTCGACCGACGAGAACGCAGAGCCGACGCCGTCGCTCGCCAAGGCCGACGACTCGTGGAAGCTCGTCGAGATCGACGGTGTGACATACCGGCGAGAGCTCAACACCATGCCGCAGTGGGCAGGATCGTGTTGGTACTACCTGCGGTACCTCGATCCACACAACGACTCCCGATTCGTGGGTGAGGAGGCGGAACGGTATTGGATGGGCGACACCGGCGTGGACCTCTACGTCGGCGGTGTGGAGCACGCCGTGTTGCACCTGTTGTATGCCCGTTTCTGGCACAAGGTGCTCAACGACCTCGGATACATCGGGACCAAGGAGCCGTTCGGCCGGCTGTTCAACCAGGGATACATCCTCGCCGATGCGTTCCAGGACTCACGCGGGTTCTACGTGCCTGCGGACGAGGTCGTCGAAACGGACGAAGGGCCACGGTTCGAAGGTGAGCCGGTCTCCCGTGTCCACGGGAAGATGGGAAAATCGCTCAAGAACGGCGTCAACCCCGATGACATCTTCGAGGAATACGGGGTCGACACCCTGCGGCTCTACGAGATGTTCATGGGCCCACTCGACACATCGCGCCCTTGGTCCACCCGGGACATCGTGGGTGTCTACCGGTTCCTGCAACGGCTGTGGCGGAACCTGGTCGATGAAGAGGGTCTGCTCCTGGTCGACAAAGCCCCATCGACCGGTGATCTCCAGGTGCTCCTGCATCGCACCATCGAGTCCGTCACGAAGGACATGGACAATCTGCAGTTCAACACAGCGGTCGCCCGGTTGTTCGAGCTGAACAACGCGTTGGTTCCACTGGAACGTGTTCCCACCGACGTCGCGGACGCCATGGTCCGCCTGCTCGCCCCGCTGGCGCCGCACATCGCCGAGGAGCTATGGCATCGGATGGGGAACGACACCTCGGTGGTCGCGGCCGACTGGCCCGACTTCGATGCAGCGCTGACGAAGGTTGACACCGCAACGATGGTCGTCCAGGTCAACGGCAAGGTGCGGGACCGGATCGTGGTGCCCGTCGGTATCACCGAGGAGCAGGCAGTGGCGCTGGCGATGTCGTCGCAGCGGGTGCTGGCCCACACCGGAGGGTCGGAGCCACGCAAGGTGATCGCCAAGCTGCCGAACATCGTCAGCCTCGTGGTGTGATGGCCCTTGCAGCCGATGTCGTCGACCGTTCGGGTATCGAGCACTTCGATGCCGACCTGTTCCGAACGGTCAGGTTCGTGCCCATGCCTGCCCTGGTCCACGCCATCGTGAAACGTCGCGCTGCGGGCATCACGATCGGGCGGACGGTGCTGATCGCTCCCGACGTCTACGAGGAAGTCGTTGCCGGACACCGCCCCGACCTCGTCGCCCACGAACTCACGCACGCCCTCCAGTGGCAGAACGACCGTTGGACCTTCGTTGTCCGGTATCTGATCGAGTACGTCCGTCTGCGAATGCTCGGCGCCCCTCACGAAGCCGCGTACCTGTCGATCTCGTATGAGATCGAGGCATACGAAGTCGGTGGCGCGAACGCGATGCGGGCCCTGTGACGATGTCAGCCCCGCCGCCACCAGATGGGTACCTGCCAGTACCGGGACGGCTCATGCCCGCTGGCTCGATGCTCGGCTGGATCCTGTTCGTGTTCGTTGCCGGACTCGTGGGTGCCAACGTCATGGGCGTCTTGCTTGTACTTGCGGGGGAGGAGCTGACTGAGCCGATTCCCTTCAGTTTGGTCTTCTTTGCCCAGGCCGCAGCATCGATGGCTGTCGTGTTCGCGTACTCGCGACGGAGTTCCTCGTCGCTCGTCGCCGATGTCGGGTTGAACCTGTCGGGGCGGGACTGGTGGGTGCTGTTCGCAGGCATGGGTCTCCAGATCGGTGCGGCACTCGTCACGCTGCCGATCGTCGAGAGCATGTTCCCCGACGGTGCACCGGAACAGGGCGTGGCACAGATCACGGGGGAAACCGAGACCACGCTTGAGATCGTCGTGATCTTCGTATCGGTGGCGGTCGTGGCTCCGATCATCGAAGAGATCCTCTATCGGGGCATGTTGCTGTCGTGGCTCGGTCGGTTCATGGGCAAGTGGATGTCGATCATCGTGAGCGCCGCGGTCTTCGCCGGAATGCACCTGATCGACTGGAATGCCCGGGCTGTGGTGCCGGGGCTGTTCGTCATCGGACTCGTGCTCGGTTGGGCCGCCATGCGCAGAGGGGATCTTTCGCTTGCCATTCCTCTGCACGCTGGTGTCAACCTGCTCGCCGCGATCCTGATCGTCTGGGGACCTGAGATGGTCGAATGGCTCGAACGGGAACTCGAACAACTCGAACAGCTCGACGGCGTCAACGCCGTCGTACAGACACTCACCGCGCTCATGTAGATGGGCATACGTCTTCAACTCGGTGCCTGAATCGGGTATTGATGTCGTCGTGTGGCCAGCGGCCCCGGATGCATGGCTCAACCCGGCACGAACCTGTCCGTCACCGTTGTGGGGGTCGCCGCGCTCGCCGTGATCGGCGGAGCGGTGTGGTTCGGTTGGGGGACCTCCCCGGCATCGTTCGAGACAGTGGATCCGCGTCCGCATTCGGCGATGTCGACGGACACCGATGGAGTGATGACCGTCCATGTGTCGGGCAGCGTTCTCAGGCCCGGCGTCGTGCTGGTTCCTTCGGAGTCCAGGGTCGCAGATGTCATCCTGGCCGCAGGCGGTGGTTCGAGCGACGCCGATCTCGCGTCCCTCAATCTCGCAGCCACGGTCCGTGACGGCGCCCATGTGGTCGTGCCTTCGGTGACGAGTGACAACAGCGGGACGGCGAGTTCCGATAGGTCATTCGACATCAACACGGCGTCGGCGTCGGATCTGGAACAGCTTCCCGGTGTCGGCCCGGTGCTGGCGTCCAGGATCGCCGACTATCGGGATGCGCACGGCCCGTTCGGCGCCATCGAGGATCTGCTCGATGTGCCTGGGATCGGCGAGTCCAAGCTTGCCGCCATCCGAGACGCGATCGAGGGGGGATGACGGACCGTCGCCCCGGCATCCCGGCGAGATGGTGCCTGGGATCTGCTGCTGCGGTTTGGATAGGCGTGACCATCGGTATGGGATCCGGCATCGGGCTGATGTGTGCCATGGGTGCGATCCTGGTCGCCGTCACGGTCACGCCGCGTCGGTGGTGGGTACTCGGGGTGCTCGCAGTGCTCGGCATGGCATCTGGGCTCGTGACCCAAGCCCGCGAGGGAGCCCTGGAATCGAGTGGGCTGCCGACCGGACGATTCGACGTCCGGCTTGTGGTTGTCGAGGAATCGTCGGCCGCGTCGTGGGGTCTGGCCGTGGCCGAGTTGTCGGAGATCGATGCCCTTCCCGTCGACGCGATCCGGATCGCCGTACGGGGCATGCCACCGTCTGTGGATGTCGGAGCGACAATCACGGCTGTCGCGAATGTCACGCCCGGTGTACGGCGGGTGCGCAATGAGCCGGTTGCAGGAACGGTGTCGATCGAGCGGGTCACCGACATCACGCAGTCCACCCATCCGTTGTTCGTTGCCGGTAACGCCGTCCGCCACGCGGTTGTCGACCGGTACGACGGTTCGCAGCAATGGCATGGTCTGGTGTCCGGGTTCCTGATCGGCGCAACCGATCAGCTACACGCCTCTGATAGTGAGAACCTGCGTCTTGCGGGGCTGTCGCACTTTGTCGCGGTGTCGGGTAGCAACGTCGCGCTCTTCCTGGTGCTGTGGTGGTTCGCCACTGCTCCGTTGTCGATCCATCCGCGGGTCCGCGTGCTGGTCGGTCTCGTCGGGCTCTGGCTGTTCGCCATCATCACACGCTGGGAAGCTTCGGTCGTTCGGGCGTCCGTGATGGCTGCCATCCCGCTCGTCGGTGGTTGGTTCAGCGTGCCGGTGGATCCGTGGATGGCACTCGGCACAGCTGTGGCGTTCCTTCTGCTGATATCGGGCCACCTCGTCCGGGAGGTGGGGTTCCAGCTGTCGGTGTTTGCCACGGCGGGGGTGCTGATCGGAATCACGCTCACGGAGGGTCGCCCACACCGATGGATCCTGTTACCCCTTGCCACGACGCTCGGAGCGCAAGCACTCGTCGCACCCACGCTGTTGGCCACGTTCGGCAGCGTGCCGCTGATCGCCCCGATCACGAATCTGCTCGTTGCCCCGCTGATCGCCGTGACAACGACCCTCGCGGCGATCGGTGTGGTGCTTCCCGTCGTGGGCTCGTTGGCCGGGTTCGGCGCCTTGGTCGTGCTCCACGTCGCCGAGATTGCTGCGTCGGGTCCACAACTCGGCGTGGTCGGCGTCATCGTGACAGCCGGGACCGCAGCGCTTGTCGTGTTCCGTCCAACGCGTCCGCTCGGTCTGGCCGTCGGTGGCATCCTGCTTGTGGCACTGCTCCCCAACGTGCCGCAGTGGCCCTCGGTACCCACGTTGACGGTACTGGACGTCGGGCAGGGAGATGCGCTACTCATCCAGGATCCGATGGGTGCGTCGATGCTGGTGGACGGCGGAAGCGACCCGAAGGTGCTCGACCAGGCACTCAGACGCCATGGCATCCGGTCGGTCGTCACCGTCGTGGTGACACACGGTGACATCGATCACGCCGGGGGATTGTCGGATCTGATCGGATCCGGCGATTGCGACGAGCTGGTCGTCAGCGCTTTCACCCCCGACCCCGACCTCGTCGAGACTGCTGCCTCGAGCAACGTCCCTGTGCGTGCGGTGCGTGCAGGCGACTGGCTGACCGTCGGCTCGATTCGGGCCGAGGTGCTTTCCCCCGCGAGACGGTATGTGTCGGACAACGACGGTTCCATCGTGCTGCTCCTGCACACCCCTGTCTCGGTTTTGCTCCCGGGCGACATCGAAGCGGTGGCACAACGTGACCTGCCGACAGTCCACCCCGACGTGCTCGTGGTGCCACACCACGGTTCCGCCACAACTGCACTGGAGTGGTTGTCCGATGTCATCGGGCGCACCGCGGTGTTGTCGTACGGGCCGAACCGCTACGGCCACCCACATCCCGACATTGTTGCGCTGCTCGCAACGACGGACGCCGCCGTGCACCGGACCCACACCGAAGGGGACATCGTCATCCCTCTGGTGGCCACTCGCTAGGGGGAGACCACGATCCCGGAGTTCCGGGTATTCTCGATGGGGCATGCCTGACCAGTTCGACAAGTCGTTGCTGGAATCCCCGTACGAGGATCGGAAGAGGTCGTCTGCATCACCGCTGGTGATCGCGACGATCGTATTCGGTCTCTTCATCGTCGCCGGTGTCGGCGCAGCGTTTCTGTTCGGAGGCAGCGGGTCGCCACAAGCGAGTGAGACTGATGTACCCGGCACGAACCCCACGACGACCACGACGCGACTCGACACCGCCGAGGTCGTTCTCGGCCCAGTCGAGGCGGATGAGCAGATTCTCTACCACCCCACGATCCTGCCGATCGGGTGGTCAGCCTGCGACTTGTCAGAGAACAGGGCATCTGCGGACAAGTTCTGTGCGGAGGACGATTCGGCCTGGGTGTCGGTGAAGGTCGTCGATCCGGGAACGGTTTCACGGTCCAACGGCGTGTCTGCGGGCGTGTTCAGTGGCTTGTGGTTGAGCGATTCGGATCCGATGGAACTGTTCTTCCCGACAAGTGAACACGCCGCGACCATTGTCCAGGCTCGAGGGTTGACGATCGAGAAGCTGCTCGAGATCGCGAGTTCGATCCCATACGTCGGGGACGCCGCATCGCTCGTTCCCGACTACGAGCTTCCGCTCGCATTCGAGACTCTTACCGAGGACCACTTCAGTGGATTGTTCGCAACAATCGGGGACCAGCCGAAGGTCAATCTGGAGAGGTTCAATGTGACGGTTGCAGGCGAGAACGCCGTGCTGACCGGATTCCGTCTTCGCGGGTACTGGACACCGGATGCCGCAGTCGAGATTCCGCTTCCTCGCCTTGTCGCTGCGGATCGTCCCCTGGTCGTGGGTGTGTCCCCTGAGCGTGGGCGGGGGTACGCCGTGTGGGATCAGGGCGGATTCGGCTGGCGACTCGAGGGGAACCTGACGCTCGAACAGGCAACGAGCCTTGCCCTTGACATAGTCGGTGCGATGGCGGACTTCCCGCGTGTCACCGGGTGACGCACATGTCGCTGCGGACCGATAGGGTGCCGGCATGGGTTGGATAGCAGTCACCGGTCCGCGTGATGCGGGTGCGGGCGAACGGGAACGCATGATGGCGATCGCATCGGACGCCTTCGCCGCCGCGGGCGTCGAGGACCCGACGCGCATCGATGTTCCCGGCCGCGGAGCCGGCTCGTCCGATGACTCTGCAACGTTGCGCGACCAGGTGCTTGCCATCGTTCCGGCCCTGCAGTCCGGGTCATTGTTCGGCGGTGCCACGGGTGTCTTCGTCATGGATGCGCAGAACCTCCTGAAGGCCGAGGTGAGCGCCATCATCGAGATGCTGGCCAACGCAGACCCCGAACAAGCAGTCGCCGTGTTCGCAGCATCGGGCACCATGCCTGCGGCGCTCAAGAAGGCAATCGCTGCCACCGGAGAAGTGCTCGATATCAAGGCGATGGGTGCCAGGGATGCAGCCCAGTTCATCAGCCAGTACGCACGCGACAGCGGCCTCAGGATCGATCAAGCGGCACGTGACGAGCTGATCAAGCATTTCGGCACCGACAGTGCGGCGATCAAGAGGGCGATCGACCAGCTTGCGGTCAGCGGCGGCGTGATCGAGGCCGAAACCGTCCGGACGACCTTCGACAACCGGCCCGATGAACCGATGTGGTTCCTTGGTGACGCAATCATGAGTGGTGACCACACCGAAGCGTTGCGCCGGCTCGCCGATTTTCTGCAGCACAATCATCCGTTGGTTCTGCTTGCGTACCTCGAAGGAGAGGTCCGCAAACGGTCGCTTGCCGCGGTCGCCCCCGACTACGACACGTTTGCGCAGTGGGCCGGCGGCAATCCACGGTCGTATGCGACCAAGAAGGTATGGGAGTCACGAACCCGTGCCAACGGACGGGCCCTGTCCGATTGTGTGCGGGCCCTTGCAAAGGCGGATCTCACGCTCAAGACCCAGCCCGAGGCGTCACATCGCGTGACACTCGAGCGCCTGACCGTTGCCATGAGTCGATGGATGGCGCGGTGAACGACGGGGTCGTTCAGCCTTCGTAGATGTGGACAGCGGTCACCTTGTAGGTGAATTTGCCCCCGGGTGCTTCGTAGGTGACCTCATCGCCGGGACTCGCTCCGAGGAGTGCCTTGCCGAGGGGCGAATCGGGGGAGGCCAGCAAGGTGCCGGGAACCTTGTTCTCCGACGGTGCAATGAATATCTCGATTTCATCGCCGTCGTCATCGATCACCGTCGCGATCGTTCCGACCTCGACCGATCCCGAGTTGGTCACCTCTTCGACCCGTGCGCTCTCGATGAGATGTCGGAGTTGGCGGATGCGAGCCTCCATGAGACCCTGATCGTTCTTCGCCGTGTCGTATTCGCTGTTCTCTTTCAGATCGCCATGCGAACGGGCCTCAGCGATGCGGGCGACGACCTCGTCCCTGCCGGTGGTGGTGAGGTGCTCGTACTCGTCCTTCAGCTTCTGAAGCGCTGCAGGCGTCATCCACGTGCCGGTTGTTTCGGGCATACCGATGGCTACGCGAGGAGGGAGCGAACCTGGGCGGTGAGACGTGACTTGCGGCGGGAAGCGGTGTTCTTGTGCATCACGTTCTTCGTGACGGCCATGTCGAAACGCTTCTGTGCGAGGGCAAGGAGCTCCTCGGCCTTTGCTGCGTCACCGGACTCGGCTGCTTCGACGGCCTGTTTGGCGCGCGTCTTGAGTTCCGAACGCACAGCCTTGTTGCGCTCGTGGCGACCGACCGTCTGGCGGTTCCGCTTGATCTGGGATTTGATGTTTGCCATGGGAAAAAGAACCTCACGAGGTGGGTGGGATTGGTCGGCAGGTTAGCACCAAGGCGCTGCAACGGTACACTGAATCTTGTCCTCCCACGATTGCGGGAACCTCTGGAGACACGGCATGGATCAGTCGCGCATTCGCAACTTCAGCATCATCGCCCACATCGACCACGGCAAGTCGACCCTTGCCGACCGACTGTTGGAGCGAACCGGAGCGATCTCCGAGCGCGACATGCGTGCCCAACTGCTTGACGAAATGGACCTCGAACGCGAGCGCGGGATCACCATCAAGGCAAACGCCGTCCGCATCGACTACACGGCGCTCGATGGCGTGACCTACGAGCTGAACCTCATCGATACCCCCGGCCACGTCGACTTCTCATACGAGGTCTCGAGAAGCCTCGAAGCGTGCGAGGGCGCGCTGCTCCTCGTCGATGCTTCCCAGGGAGTCGAAGCCCAGACGTTGGCGAATGCCTACCTTGCGATCGAAAGCGGACTCGAGATCATCCCGGTGGTCAACAAGATCGACCTCCCGGCTGCCGACCCCGAGCGGGTTGCCGGGGAGATCGCTGGGGTTCTCGGTGGTTCACCCGACGAAATCGTCAACGTCTCCGCGAAGTCGGGGCTCGGTATCGACGAATTGCTCGAGGCCATCGTCCACCGCCTCCCGGCACCCGATGGTGATCCGGACGCCCCGCTGCGGGCGCTGGTGTTCGATTCCTACTACGACACCTATCGCGGGGTCGTCAGCCTCATCCGGGTCGTCGACGGTTCCATCAGCGACGGGGACGCCATCCGGTTCATGGCGACCAAGGAAGACCTGACGGCGGATGAGGTCGGTGTCCGCCACCCACGCATCGAACCGACGGGCCGTTTGACGGCAGGTGAAGCGGGATACCTGATCACGGGGGTCAAGGACATCGATCTCATCCGGGTCGGTGACACGGTCACGCACGTCAATACCCCCGCCACCAAGGCGTTGGCCGGATACGCCGAGCCCAAGCCGATGGTGTTCTCGGGACTGTTCCCGACCGACGGCGACGACTTCGAGCGACTCAGGGAGGCGCTCGACAAGCTGCGGTTGAACGATTCGTCGTTGGTGTACGAGGCTGAAACGTCCCGTGCGCTCGGGTTCGGGTTCCGTTGCGGGTTCCTCGGACTGCTCCACATGGAGATCGTCAGGGAACGGCTCGAACGAGAGTACGACCTCGATCTGGTCGCGACGGCGCCGTCTGTCGAATACATCGCCAACCTCACCGATGGCTCGCGGATGGTCGTGCACAGTCCCCAGGATCTTCCCGATCCGGCGAACCTGATCTCGATCGAGGAGCCATACGTCAAGGTGATGATCATCACACCCTCGACATACATAGGGACCGTCATGGAGCTGATCCAGACGAAACGTGGCGAGATGGGTGAGATGACGTACCTGAGTCCCGAACGGGTCGAGCTGCACTACGTGGTCCCTCTCGCGGAGATCGTGTTCGACTTCTTCGATCAGCTCAAGTCGCGGACACGGGGATACGCGTCGCTCGATTACGAACCGTCCGACTATCGGGTCTCGAACCTGGTGCGGGTCGACATCCTGTTGAACTCACAGGCCGTCGATGCGTTCTCGACGATCGTCCACAAGGACAAGGCATACGGCTACGGCCATGCGATGGTCAAACGACTTCGCGAGTTGATCCCTCGCCAGATGTTCGATGTCCCCATCCAAGCGGCCGTCGGGTCGCGGATCATCTCCCGGGAGACGATCAAGGCGCGACGCAAGGACGTGACAGCCAAGTGCTACGGCGGTGACATCACGAGAAAGCGGAAGTTGCTCGAGCGTCAGAAGGAGGGCAAGAAGCGGATGAAAATGGTCGGATCGGTCGAGGTCCCCCAAGAAGCATTTGTTGCTGCCCTCACCATCGGGGATGAGTAGCCGTACCGAACCCGGGTCCTCCGACCTCAGTCTCCTGCGCCCGGACGACCCGAGGCTTGCCGACGCAGCGTCGACGTGGCGTTCTGCGTACGTTCACATCCCGTTCTGTCTCCGACGGTGTCCGTACTGCGACTTCGCGATCGCTGACGAATCGGTCGTTGGCAGGGATGATGTCGACCGGTACGTCGATGCGGTGATCACCGAGATAGCCATGCAGGATCCGTTCGGCCCGCTCGATGCGATCAACTTCGGCGGCGGGACGCCGACTCGTCTGTCCCCAACGCAGCTCGGGCGGATCATCGACGCTCTCACCGACCGATTCGGGCTCGGAGACGACGCTGAGATCTCACTCGAGGCGAATCCGGAGGACTGGTCGATCGATCGTGCCGCCGCCCTCGTCGCAAAGGGTTTCACGCGGGTGTCGATCGGTGCCCAGTCGTTCGACGACGCAGTGCTCACCGCACTCGGGCGCGTGCATGACGCCTCGTCCATCGAGGCCACCCTTCGTGCGGCCAGGAACGCGGGATTCGTGTCAGTCTCGATCGATCTCATCTTCGGTCATCCCACCGAGTCGGACCAGTCATGGAGGAACTCCGTCGGGCGGGCACTCGACCTCGCCCCGGATCACATGTCCACCTATTCGCTCACGGTCGAGGCAGGAACCGCACTGGCCGACGCAATCAGCGCAGGTGCACCGGCACCAGACGACGACGTCCAGGCAGATCGGTACTCGACCTTCCTCGAACTCGCCGGAGCTGCCGGGCTCCATCGATACGAAGTATCGAACCATGCAAGGAATGGGCATGTGTGCCGGTACAACCTTGCGACATGGGCAAATGCCCAATACGTGGGGTTCGGTCTCGGTGCACACGACCACGTGAGCGGAATCCGATCCCGGAACTTCCGCACGATGGCTCGATACCTCAGGTCGGTCGAGTCCGGGGAGCGGCCGCGCAGCGGACACGAGCAGCTCGACGCATCCGAATCCGAGCGGGACCGATTGATGCTCGGTCTCAGGCTCGCAGCGGGTGTTCCCGACACGGGACTCGCTGGTCGATTCGCTGACTCGCAGGCGGGGAGGCGGTTCCTCGAAGCGGCAGTGCTCGTGCGTCGCGAAGGCAGGATCATGGTCGGCGATCCGATGCTCACGGACGCCGTCGTGCGCGAGGCGTTATCAGTCTCAGCTGTTGATTGCTAACTTCCCAGCATGCTTGATGACCGCAGATCCCAGGTACTCAAAGCGCTGGTCGAGGAATACATCCGTTCCGGCGAGCCTGTGAGCTCGCAGGCGGTCCTGTCGCGAAGTGGTCTTGAGATCAGCTCGGCGACGGTCCGATCCGACCTCGCCAAGCTGGAGTCCTACGGCTTCGTGGACCAGCCCCACACATCCGCGGGCAGGGTTCCGACGCATCAGGGTTATCGGTTCTACGTCGACAACCTTGCCCCGGTGCGACTCAAGGGCAACACCCGCGACAAGATCGATTCGTTCTTCCATGACGTGCACCGTCAGATCTCCGACCTGCTGAAGGACACATCCGTGTTCGTCAGTGATCTCACGGCCTACCCATCTGTCGTCGTCGGCCCTGGCAGGACCGCCGATCGCATCAAGCAGGTCCGTCTGGTCCACCTCGGCGGGAACGTTGTGCTGGCAGTGGCAGTTGCCGACAACGGCCGAGTCCACCAGGAGTTCATCGATGTCGGAGCCATGCCGTCTCCCGAAACCCTTGCGGATGCAGAGCGCCTCATCGCCGCGGCCTACGAGGGTCAGCCACTGGACGAACCGGTGGATGAACGGCTCGCCGCTGCCGATCTCCCGGACGTCGTCCGGAGGGTCGTCGGTCAGGTGCGAGACGGGCTGGCGAGCTCGGGATCAGGCAAGCAGGAGGTCTACGTCGGCGGTACTGCGCAGATGGCTGGACTGTGGAGTGATCTGACGATGGTCCAGCAGCTGCTCCGACTCATCGATCAACAGGCAGCCCTCGTCGATCTCGTGACCGACGATGTCGAAGGCACCCATGTACGGTTCGGTCGTGATCTCGGCGACGTCGACGATCTCGCGGTCGTCACGACGACCTACGAATTGCCAAGCGGCGGAACGGGCCGGATCGGTGTCATCGGTCCTCTCCGGATGAATTACTCGCGGACCATCCGCGTTGTCGAAGAGGTTTCCGAGAGTCTCGGTGATCGGACAGGAACCGAGGAATGAAGGACTACTACGAGATTCTCGGCGTGGCGCGCGATGCGTCGCCCGACGAGGTCAAGAAGGCATTCAGGGCGCTTGCCCGAGATACCCATCCGGACGCCAACCCGGGCGACCCCGAGGCCGAGGCGCGATTCCGCGACATCGCTGAGGCATATGAAGTGCTCTCGGACCCCCAGAAACGTGCACGGTACGACCGCGGCGAGACCTTCGGTGGCCAAGACCTCTTCAGCCAGTTCGGGGGTCTCGAGGACATCCTCCAACAGTTCTTCGGTGGCAACTTCGGGGGGTTCGGGGGATTCGGCGGCGGCGGGCGGCGCGGACCGGCCCGCGGTCAGGACGTCGCGGTCAGAATCGAGCTCGAACTGGCCGAAGCAGCGGCGGGAGTCGAGCGCGAAGTCGTGTTCGACGGTCAGATCGCGTGCACCACCTGTACGGGTACCGGAGCCAAGCCGGGTTCCGAGAGCATCACGTGCTCGACGTGTGGGGGACAGGGGCGGGTACAGGCTGCCCGCCAAACCATGCTTGGCACGATGATGTCCGTCGTGGAATGCCCGGATTGTTCCGGCGTCGGGACGCGAGTTGAGGACCCGTGTGAGGTTTGCTCGGGCGAAGGGCGGCATCGTGGCGAACGCACCTTGACCGTTGAGGTGCCCCCGGGCGTCGATACGGGAACGAGGCTGCGGCTCACCGGGAAGGGTGCTGCCGGTCAGCGCGGAGCCGGCGCCGGTGACGCCTATGTCGAGATCCTCGTGCGCGAGGACGACCGTTATCAACGGGTGGGTGATGACCTGCACCACCGGGTGACGATCGGGTTCACCGAGGCAACGTTCGGTACCGAGGTGGATATCCCGCTTGTCGATGGCGGCACCGAACCGCTCGAGATCCCGGCAGGAACCCAACCCGAAACCGTGTACCGCCTCGGCAGGATGGGCATGCCACGGTTGCAGCGTCGGGGCCATGGTGACATGCTTGTGCATGTCGAGGTGGCCGTCCCGACCGACGTTGATGACGACCAGGAAGATCTGCTGCGGGCCTATGCCGACAAGCGTGGGGAGCGGCCTGCGGTTCGCAAGCGGGGAATCTTCAGGCGATAATCCTGTATTCCTTGGTGGAATCAGGTACATTCGCATGCGACGGTACAAAACCGAGGTTAGACTCTGTACACAGAGAGTGTTCGGGCTTACGCTCTGTGTGGCTTTTGGAGGGCATGATGGACTACAACGTGCGAGTGGGTGAGCGACTGCGCGCCATCCGGATGCAGCGCGGTATGTCGCTCCAGGATGTGCACCGTGCAACGGACGGAGAGTTCAAAGCGGCCGTGCTCGGCGCCTATGAGCGCGGCGAACGAAGCGTGTCGTTGCCCAGGCTCCATCGGTTGGCCGCGTGCTACGAAGTGCCCACGAACCAGCTGCTCCCCGAGCAGGACAACGCACCGGCCCGCACGACGCCCGCAGACGGGGTGACCATCGACCTCACCAAGCTCGACGATCTCGACGCAGCCCTTGCATCGGTGATCGATCGCTTCCTGACCCAGATCCAGGTGCAACGCCAGGACTTCAACGGGCGGGTACTGACGATCCGGGGCTCGGATGTGGCAATGCTCTCGATGCTCCTTGACATGTCGAGCGCCGACCTGGTCACTCAGATCCAAAGAGACAGCTGAACCCACCTCCTTCCACGTACCCTGTCGTACAAGGGTCGCGTGGATATACTTCCGCGACGCTTACGAGCGGTCCTTTATCTGCCAGGAGACAGGAACTAGGTCTTGACCTACCCACCTGACACAGACACCAGGGTCCGCGTTCCGTCCAACCATCTCATGGTCGAATTGTTGGGTAATCGGGATGTGCACCTCAAACGCGTCCAGGACGCGTTCCCTTCGGCGCGCCTGGTGGCTCGGGGCAACGAGATCGACATCGACGGACCCGATGCCGATACCGCAATGGCGCACAAGGTGATCGATGAGCTCCTCGTGCTCGTCCAGGAAGGGCAATCCCTCGACTCGGACCGCGTCGACCGTGTGATCACGATGGTCAAGACCGATGTTCCCAAGCCATCGGGTGTCTTCACCGACGCCATCGCCGTCGGCCGCGGCAAGGTGGTCCGCGCCAAGACCCTCGGTCAGAAGCGATATGTGGATTCGATCCGTGAGAACACGATGGTGTTCGGTATCGGACCTGCCGGCACCGGTAAGACGTATCTCGCCATGGCGTGCGCGGTCGAGGCCCTCGTCACGGGATCGGTTCGTCGGATCATCCTGTCACGCCCGGCCGTCGAGGCAGGCGAGCGGTTGGGGTTCCTCCCCGGCGACCTCGCCGCAAAGGTCGATCCGTATCTGCGACCGCTGTACGACGCTTTGTACGAGATGCTCGGTCCTGAGGAAACCGGCCGCCTGATGGACCAGGCAACGATCGAGATCGCTCCCTTGGCGTACATGCGGGGCCGGACGCTCAACGATGCCTTTGTCGTGCTCGATGAGGCACAGAACACCACACCGGAACAGATGAAGATGTTCCTCACCCGCCTCGGTTTCAATTCCAAGATGGTGGTCACCGGGGACGTGACCCAGATGGACCTCCCCAACGGTCGACCGTCGGGGCTCGGTGTTGTCCGACGCGTCCTGCGACAGGTCGATGGCGTGGGGTTTGTCGAACTCAGCGGCGACGACGTCGTCCGGCACCGCATCGTTGCGGCAATCGTCGACGCGTACGCCGCATACGAGGCTGAACTGGATCGAAGCTCATGACCATGAGCGAGTTCGTCGACAACAACAAGAAGCTGGTCAGCTTCGGGCTGCTCATCGTGACGATCGTGCTGACCGCCGGGATCCTCACGCTCGGCTATGAGCGGGTTGTGACGGTTCCTCCCGAGATCGCAGCCGGAGAGCCTTCGCCGCAGAAGTTCGTCGCAAACGCCTCGACGTCCGAGATCGCGGACCCGGACAAGACCGAGGCCGCGAGGCAGCTCGAGGAGAACAACGTCCCGGCGCCGTACAACATCAACCAGACCACGACGCAGAATGTCATCAACGACATCAGCGTGTTCTTTGCCGATCTGCGTGCCAACGCCCTGCCACCCACACCGGCAACGACGACCACAACGGTCCCGGACGTGACCACAACCCAGCCGCCCGACTCGTCGACGACGACATCGGCTGAGACGACGACCACCACATTGCCTCCGGAGACGACGACCACCACACTCCCGCGTCGTGACCTCGAGGATCAGATCGATGACCTGATGCGGACCTACGCGATCTATACCCGTGAGACAATCACCCAATTCGTCGAGCTCCAGGAGAATGACTTCGAGCGCGTCGCCGAGGGCGCCAGTTCGGTGTTCCCCGACATGCAGGCCCAGGCGCAGGGCTGGGCACAGGACGAACTCTCCAACGGGATCAGGGATTCAGACCTCGCGACGGTCCGGAACAAGTATCTGTCGTCCGAGACCAGGCCACCGATGTCGATCGTCGGGATCCCCGAGGAGGACATCGGTACCACGCATGACGCGCTTGCGTCGCTCGTGGCTCGCAGTCTCCAGGTCAACGAGGCCGTCGACGAGGCGCAATGGGAGCGGGACCGCCAGGCAGCGCGCGCTTCGGTCCCGATTCAGACCACGAGCTTCGCGTTCGGTGACACGATCGCCGCCGAGGGCGAGACGCTCACCAGTGTGCAGGTTGCGGCCATCCAGGAACTCGAGCTGTACGAACCCGAGGCGAAGTCCGGGGTTTCACCCTGGGCGATGGCCCTGTTCGGAACCATCAGCGTCCTGATCGCAGCGTTCCTCCTGTGGCGAATCGCGCCATCGCACTTCGAACGCCCGCGGGACATCGCGCTGTTGTCCGTGATCGTGGTACTCGCAGCCGCTGCTTCGAGGATCCCTGAGCTTGTGTCGTCGGCGGACAACCACCCGCTCGGCTACATCGTGCCTGCTGTGGCGATCGGTGTCATGGCGGCGATCCTGTTCGATCAGCGCACGGCGCTGCTCCTTGCGTTACCGATGGCTGGTTTCACCGCCGTTGCGACAGGTGACATCGCCTACACCGTGTACGTGGGTGTTGCCGCTGCGATCCCTGTGGCATTCGTGTCATCGGTGTCCACACGGTCTCAGCTCAGGTTGTCCGTACTCGGGTCTGCCGCGGTTGCCGCACCTGTGGCAGCCGGGCTTGAGCTGCTGTTCACCTCCGGCGCAACGCTCGGTGATGCAACCGAGGCGCTCGGATGGGCACTCGCCGGTGCCGTCATCGGTGGCTTCATCGGTCAGGGGCTTGTGTCGTTCCTCGAGACCGCGTTCGGTGTGACCACGACCATGTCGCTGCTCGACCTGCTCGACAGAAACCACCCAGCGCTCCAATTGCTCGAGGAGAAGGCACCGGGAACCTTCAACCACTCGATGCTGGTCGGCTCCCTTGCAGGCAGGGCAGCCCGCGCCATCAACGCCGATCCGTTACTTGCACAGGCGTCGGCGTGGTATCACGATCTCGGCAAGACGGAGCATCCTCAGTATTTCGTCGAGAACCAGCTTGGCTACAACCCCCACGACGAGCTTGAACCCGTGCAATCCGTCGGGATCATCCGACAGCACGTGATCGACGGTCTCGACCTCGCGAAGCAGTACCGGATCCCCGACGAGGTCGCCAATGGCATCCGGATGCACCACGGCACCAGCCTGATCCGCTACTTCTATCACCAGGCACTCAAGAACGACGCCGATGTCGATCCTGAACTGTTCCGTCATCACGGCCAGAAACCGACACGGCGTGAGATGGCGATTGTGATGATCTCTGACGCAACGGAGGCGGCTGCACGGGCATACGCGCAGAACGAGCAGCCGACGGAGCCTGGTCTGGCGAAACTCGTCGATGCGATCGTCGCTGAGAAGCTCGAAGATGGCCAGTTCGACGAGTGCGCGCTCACCTTCGGCGAGTTGACCGTCATCAAATCCGAGATCGTGTCTGCCCTTGCCTCGTACTACCACGCTCGGGTCGACTATCCCGATTTCCCCACTGCAGCGACCGCCAAGAGTTCAGGCGGTTCATGAACGTCACGGTCAGCGAGCCTGATACACCTGACGTGGACCCGGGTGTGATTGCGACCTTTGCCAGTGCGGTGCTGGCGGCCGAAGGTCTCGACGACGATTGCTCGGTGACCATCGATTTCGTCGACGATGCAACAATCGCGGCACTCAACGTCGAGCACATGGGAAAGGCCGGTCCGACCGATGTGCTGTCCTTCCCGATCGAGGACGCAGAGCCCGGTTCACCACCATTGCGCGTGGAAGGTGGACCACCGGTCGAATTGGGGGATATATTCATCTGTACCAATGTTGTGCACCGACACGCCGCAGAGTATGAAGTGACCTTTTCAGACGAACTCCATCTGATGGTCTGCCATGGATTGCTCCACCTCCTCGGGTGGGACCACATGACCGACGCCGATGCACAAGCCATGGAAGCACGAGAGCGTGAGCTGCTCGCCACGGTCGGGATCGAGCGCCGATGACCGGGCAGACCGGAATCATCGTCGGCGTCACGTTTGCGTCCTTGCTGGTGGTGTTCGCCGGTGTCATCCGCGCCGGCGGTGCAAGCCTCATCCGAACAGCGCGTGCCGACGCACTCAGGGCTGTCGCCGAGGACGTTCCCGGTGCCACGACAGTTGCCGGGCTCCTCGAGGATCGGTCGAGACTGCAGCCTTCGCTCGGTACCTCGGTCACCTTCCTCACCGTCCTTGCCGTCATCCCATTGACATGGGCGATCACGGACTCGATGTCCGGTTGGTTCCTTGCACTCTCGCTGGTGGTCATGGCCGGAGCGCTTCTGCTCGCGGTCGACATCATCCCCCGACGGATCGGTCGTGCACGCCCGGGGGTGTTGGCGTACCGCCTTGCGCGTGCCTTGGTTCTGGCTGTGCGCTTCGGCGATGTGGCGAGCGATCTGATAGCGGACATGGACGAGGTCGAAGAAATCGTCGAAGAGCACGAGGCTGCCGACGCCGAGGAACGCACCCTCATCCGTTCGGTGCTCGAATTCACCGAGACGATCGTGCGTGAGGTCATGGTCCCGAGGACGGACATGATCACCATCGCTGGATCGGCGTCCACCGATGACGCCGTCGATCTCGTGCTCGAGAGCGGCCGCTCCCGTATCCCGGTGACGGGAGACGGCGTTGATCATGTGATCGGGGTCCTGTTCTCACGCGATCTGCTCGAACTCTTCGACCGGGAGGCTGAACCGGGCGTGGCTGCCGATGTGGCAAGGGACCCGTACTTCATCCCGGAAACGAAGCCGATCTTCGAACTGCTCCGCGAGATGCAAGCCAACCAACAGCACATGGCCATCGTGGTGGATGAGTTCGGAGGCACAGCGGGGCTCATCACCATCGAGGACCTCGTTGAGGAGATCGTCGGTGAGATCGCGGACGAGTTCGACGAGGAAGAGCCGATGGTGGTCGAGGTCAACGGCGGATTCATGGTCGACGCCCGCATGGGCGTCGATGATCTTGCCGCACTGGTGGGCATCGACCTGCCGTCCGATGAATGGGACACCGTTGGTGGTCTCGTGTTGGAGCTCGCTGGTCGGGTGCCCGAAGAGGGCGAATCGTTCGATCATGACGGCCTTACCTTTACGACGACGTCGGTCCAGGGTCGACGCGTTGCCAAGGTGAGGGTCGGACGTACGTGAGCGGTGAGCAGCGGTCAGGGTTCATCTCGATTGTCGGCCGCCCCAACGTAGGAAAGTCGACGTTGGTCAACGCCCTCGTCGGCGACAAGATCGCCATCACGTCGCCACGCCCTCAGACAACCCGCAACACGATACGCGGCGTACTCACGCTCGAGGACGAGAACGCACAGATCGTGTTCATCGATACGCCGGGAATCCACAAACCCAGGACGCAACTCGGCGAGAGGCTCAACGCTCTCGTGTACGGGTCGCTGGCCGAAAGCGACGCCGCCGTGTTCGTGATCGACGCCACCCAGCCGGTCGGCCCGGGTGATCAACTCATCGCCGAGAGGCTGCTTGAAGCACGAACGCCGACGGTCGTTGTGATCAACAAGGTCGACCGGGCCAAACCGGAACAGATCGGTGAGCAACTCACCAGAGCGGGAGCGTGGGACTTCGACGCGTATGTGCCCGTTTCGGCGCTCAAGCGCGACGGGACGGATCTCGTGATCGGTGAACTGGTCTCGAGATTGCAGCCCGGCCCGTTCTTCTTCCCGGTTGATGCCACCACCGATCAACCCGATGCCCTGCTCGCAGCCGAACTCGTCCGTGAGAAGTACTTGTCGCGCCTGAGGGATGAACTCCCTCACTCACTGACGGTGGTGGTGTCCGACATCGCCGAAATGGAGAACGGCGTCACCCACGTGGTGGCGACCGCCTATGTCGAGCGGGAGTCGCAAAAGGGCATGGTCATAGGCAAGGGCGGTGCGATGGTGCGCGAGGTCGGGTCGTCGGCGCGCTACGACCTCGAGCGCATGTTCGGCACGAAGGTCTTCCTGGACCTCACGGTCAAGGTTGAGAAGGACTGGCAGTCGAGCGACGAGATGCTCGATCGGTTCGGGTTCTAGGTCGCACCGACCGAGAGGAACACCAACAGGGCCGCGAGGGATACGACCCCGACTGCAAGGCTCGCCGCAACCCCGGTGATCGCCACGTCCCTTCCGAGCCGGGTCACGTCCGCCAGCCGCAGCGACAGCGCCGTTGCTGCAACCACTGCCACGATTGCGTACTTGGCGATGTCGTTGAATACGTCACCCACGGAGCCGAGGACACCCATCGTGTTGGCGATCGCGAAGGCGACGAAGCCGACGATGAACCAAGGGATCCCCACTCTTGGCTTGGGGCCCTCCGATCCCTCCGGGCGGAGAACCGAAGCGCGGGAACCAAGGAACAGGATGAGCGGGATCAGGAAGAGGGTCCGGGTCAGCTTGGTGAGCGTGGCGATCTCGCCTGCCACGTCGCCATAGGCGAACCCGGTCGCCACGGACGTCGCCGTGTCGTGGACTCCGATCCCCGCCCACGCACCGAAGAGAGTCTGATCGAGCCCCATCCAGGTACCGAGAATCGGGTAGAGGATCAGCGCGGCGGCGTTGAACGTGAACACGGTGCCAAGGGCCAGCGCCATCTCGTCGCGTTTGGCGCCGATGATCGGTGCCACGGCGGCGATGGCAGACGCCCCACAGATGGAAGTCCCGACGCCGATCAGGATCGACGGTCGGCGCCCGATGCGCAACTTGCTTCCGATCACGAACGCTGATGCAAGGCCGATGGCAACCGACACCGCGATGATCGCCAGAACGGGGCCGGCGATGCTCGACAACAGTGACAGATTCACCCCGGCGCCGAGCAACACGATCGAGGTCTTGAGCCAAGGTCCGAGTACGACGTCGACGACCGTGTCGTGCAGATTTCGTCGAGGACCGACGTTGGCGATCACGAGACCGAACACCAATGCGAGTACCACGGCGTTGACGCCGGCTATCGACGACCCGAATGCGATCCCGAGGAGTGACGTCACCGCAATGAGCGCCGCGGTGACGACAGGGGAGAGGGGGGCCCCATCGACGGTCGAGGTATCGCCCCCTGTTTGGGTGTCAGCCATCACGACCCTCGACAGGTACGGGCACCGGCAAGGGTGAGACCTG
>CBDUOH010000015.1:0-33937 GCA_965368815.1 uncultured Acidimicrobiia bacterium | reverse complement strand
GAGCCAATCTGGATCCACCCGTTCGCTCGTCGCTGGTAGACGTCGAGGGCCCTGACCAGGATCGTTGTTTCCCCATCGTCGGTGTCGAGCCAGTCTCGGGCGACGTAGTACACGAGCGCGATGTCCCCGTGGACATCCACCTCGAAATCGAGGAACTCGTAGCGCGAGACCGCGAGATTCTCGAGTGCAGCCTCCAGATCCACCATGTAGCGGTCCACGCCGCGGATCAGATCGGTACTCGGTATCTGGAATCCTCGCCAGTCCTTGATTCTGCCCTCGCGAAGAGTCGTGCGGTCCTTGGCGAGGAATGCATCGAACAGGGCCTCGACGTGTTGCCGAATTTCGGCCGTTGCTTGCTCGGTGTTGGTCGCATTGCTCACCCGGTCATTCTCGCGCACCGGTCTGACCATCGCACGCGCGAAATGTTGCTCGACCGAGCGCCACCGAACGTGGATCCACGCTGCAGACACGTGCCAGAATCACCCGATGGACGGTCACAGCGATCAGGTGTTCTACCACGGAACGAAAGCCGACCTCGCGGTCGGGGATCTGATCGAGGTCGGAAAGGTGTCCAATTTCGGCAGCAGGAGGAAGGCGAACAACGTCTACTTCGCCGCCACGCTCGAAGCAGCCATCTGGGGCGCCGAGCTGGCACAGGGGGACGGCCGGGAACGGATCTACATCGTGGAACCCACCGGACCGTTCGAGGACGACCCGAATCTGACGGACAAGAAATTCCCGGGCAACCCGACCAAGTCCTATCGATCCCGCGACTCGCTCCGGGTGATCGGCGAGGTGGCCGATTGGCACGGACACGACCCTGAGACCCTCCAGACGATGAAAGACAACGTCGAACGCCTCAGGCAGGAGGGCGTGGAGGCAATGGACGATTGACTTCTCGCGCGGAACCGTGGTGTCGGGCTCAGACCGTGAGCTCGGCGTGTATGAAGCGTGCGTAGTAGTCGACCCACGGCTCGGACGACCCGCTTGCTTCCAACTTGCTGTGCGCCGACAGCAGGAGATCGGCGACTTCCGATCGAGTCAGTCCCCGTCCCAGGCCCTCACCGAGCAGCGATTCGAGGTGCTCGGCATACCAGTTCGCCCAATTAGGGTCTTCGCCAGCGGTGGAGGCAAACGCCACATGGTGGGCATCGCCGGTCCGCCTCAGGAGATCAGCTAGGTCGTGGACCGACGGGCTCGGGTCAGGCATGTCGGGCAAGATACCGGTGCACGCAGTCAACTCCGTCCGAACGGAACAGACCAACCTGCGCCCGTTTCATGTCAGGAACGGAATGAGGGCGATGTAGCCGAGGATCAACGCCATCCCCTCCCACCGCTTGACCACGTGTCCCGTCACCATGACCACGAACGCGGCCACGGCAACGACAACCGCTGCGGGCACGGCAAGCGACAAGAGACTCGATGCACCGATGTCGCCGGCTCCGACGAGTCCCACACTTCCACCGACAACGAGAGCATTGAACAGGTTCGAACCCAGGAGGTTGCCGACGATCAGGTCCGTCTCGCCTCGCCGGGCAGACTGGATCACGGTGACCAGCTCGGGAAGCGACGTGCCGATCGCCACGAGTGTGACTCCGACGAACCCCGCCGAGATACCAGCGATCTCAGCGAGCTCGAGCGCACCCCACAAGAGCATCTGAGCGGACAGGATGGTCCCGATGAGGCCGACGAGGGTCCTCCCGGCTTCGAATCCGAGCCGGTGTTCCATCGGTGCTGACAGTTCGACCACGTCTTCGGCGATGGCATCATTGGCCGACGGGCGCATGACGACGATCACGCCCACCGCCATGGCTCCGAGAAGGGCAAGCCCTTCGAGAGCCCCGATATTGCCATCACGCACCACCAGCAGGAACAGAACCATGGCACCAACCACCATCGGCGCTTCCCGTTTGACCGTTGACGATGTGATTGCAAGCGGGACGATCACCGCCCCGATGCCCAACAACAATGAGAGATTCGCGATGTTGGATCCGACGATGTTGCCAACAGCAACGGCTGACTCGCCGCGAAAGGCGGCAAGCGTCGAGACCAGAAGCTCGGGCGTACTCGTCCCGAACCCGATGATCACCACACCGACCGCGAGCGACGGGACACGCTTGATAAGGGCGACCCGGGCCGCCCCCAGCACGAACTGATCTGCTGAGGCCGCAAGCACAGCAATGCCGATGAGCACGGCTCCGACAGCAACCAACACGGCGATCCCTCCCCAAGCAAATCAGTCTTGCAGCGACCCTAGAACCTGGGCAATCCTAGAACCCGATCCGACAGGTTCCTGCTACCAACGGGGCAAGACAATTCCAGCGGCGATCATTCACCGGGAGTACTCGCGAAGAGATCGGTCTCGGTGACCGGTTCGAAACCGACACTGCGATAGAGGTGGCCCGAAGCCGGGTTGTCAGGTTCGTACCCGATGGAGATTCGGTCGGCGCCCCTCTTGGCAAGCAGGTCGACTCCTGTCGTCAGCAGGTGGCGGGCCAGTCCTTTGCGCTGGTGTTCGTCGTTGGTTCGCATCGGCTCCACCACGCCCGTGCTGGTCACGGGGTCGTACCAGAACAGCCCGTACGCCGCAGAGTGGTCGTTGTCATCGAGGATCACGAGGTCAAGATCGGGGTCGTAGAGCGAGGTCTGGAGTAGGCGCTCCTCGATCGCCTCACCGTTGCGGTCACTCATGTGATGCGGGCGATCACTCGTCTGCGAACGCGAGACCAGCCGATACCCATCGGGAGCCTGGCTGACATCGGACCGCGCATCTGCATCCATCCAGCATTCCACCAACACGCCTTCTTCTTTGATCGAGAAGCCGTGCTCGGCCAGGACCCGTTGCATGACACCGTCGGCACGGTCGACCTCGAGTTCGACGGAAGTGAAACCGTGCTCCGCTGCATGAGCGAGGCCACGCTCCACGACAAACGCGACCTGGTCGGGTCGTGCGTCCGGCATGAGGAACGGGCAGAAGGTGATCTCCCGGTACACGGCCGATCCCCCACCGGTGAAGTCGACCAGAACAGCCGCAGCCTCGGGTCTGCCATCGTCGTCGAACCAGAAGAGTTGCCCGAGTTCGTCGGTCCGGTTCGGGGTCCGCCACCACCACTGCAACTCGGCGGCCTCGTACAGACCCTTCGTCGGGTGCGCGCTCCGTCGTCGTTGGAGGAGCGCCGTCACCGTTTCCAGGTAATCGAGCCCGACCCTTCGGCCTTCATGCCATTGACCCACGTTCCAGCCCCAAACGTCGAATCAAGAACGATACCGCACGGGGGTCTGACAACGGCACAGGCGGCAGGGGCAGCGCAGAACCGGTGGCGGTCAACATCCTCGATATCTGACCGCGCGCCTCGATTGTGTGACACACTTGGGAACCACAAGCCTGGAGGCAATGATGGCAAACAAGGACAAGGGCGGCAAGAGTGCCAAGAAGGTCGGCAAGAGCCTGAAGGAAAAGCGAGCCGACAAGAAGTCGAAGCGATCCGGCTGACAGACCGCCGGTTCGTATCGATGCTGCTGAGCTAGCGCGCCAACGCGCGGCCGATACCGGCGACAGCAAGACGCCAGGCCACCATCCACCCGATGATCCAGGCGCCGGTCACGAGAATGAAGACCGGTGCGGTGCCGTCTTCGAACACGAGCCAACGGATGAGCAGTCCTGACGCCGCGGTTGCGAGCCCGACCGCAAGGCCGGTGCCCCACGGCAAGGGGTCGCGCCACGCACGCACGACCACGATCGCCACGATGAGTCCGATCAGGAACGGCGTTGCTATCCGAAACGTCTCGCCCCAGTCCGACGTGAACCCGTGCGAATCCCGTCCGACCGCGACGAACGAAACCACGACAACCGCATCGACGACCCAAAACCATATCCGCATGCCCCATAGGGTACGCCACTCCCGTGTACCCTGGGTTGTCCGACCATGTTTTCGTTTTAACCCAGCCCACAGAATGTGACTCGGACGCTCTGCAGTCCGATGTGAACCGTCGTACACTTCCGATGACCGCGACGGTCATACAGCGCCTGACTGGAGCCGACACATGGACTTTGCCTTTTCCGACGAGCACCGTGCCTTGCGGGCGATGGTCAGGGAATTCGCAGAGTCCCGGATCGCCCCGAATGCAGAGCAGTGGGACCGCGACCACCACTTCCCGATCGACGTCGTCCACGAAATGGGCGAACTCGGCCTGTTCGGGATCACCGCCGACGAGGCGTGGGGTGGCGCAGGGGCGGACTTCACCAGTCTGTGCATCGCGATCGAGGAACTCGCCCGGGTCGACCAGTCGATGGCCATCACACTTGAAGCAGGGGTTGGGCTCGGCATCAACCCGATCCACGAATTCGGTACCGACGAACAGAAGCAGCGGTGGCTCCCCGATCTGGTTGCAGGCAGGACGCTCGCCGGTTTCGGACTGACCGAACCGGGGGCGGGATCCGACGCTGGCGCCACCGCAACCCGTGCCGAGCTCGACGGAGACGAGTGGGTCATCAATGGATCCAAAGCATTCATCACGAACTCTGGTTCCGACATCACCGGCCTGGTGACCATCACCGCAAGGACCGGCGAGAACGAGATCTCCACCATCGTCGTGCCGTCCGGCACACCGGGATTCATCGTCGAACCGCCATACCGCAAGATGGGATGGCACGCATCGGACACCCACGGCCTCGTGTTCGAGAACTGCCGGGTGCCGAAGGAGAACATCCTCGGTGAGCGGGGTCGTGGGTTCCACCAGTTCCTCGCAACCCTTGACGACGGACGTATCGCGATCGCAGCCATGGCGGTCGGTGTACTCCAGTCGTGCCTCGACGAGTCTGTTGCCTACGCCAAGGAACGAGAGAGCATGGGCAAGCCCATCGGGTCATATCAGGCCGTCGCGTTCAAATGCGCCGACATCCAGGTCAAGACAGAGGCGGCTCGACTACTCACCTACCGTGCTGCCTGGCTCAAGGAGCAGGGCCTGCCCTTCAAACAAGAAGCCGCGATCGCAAAGCTGTACGCGACCGAGGCCGCCGTCGAGGCGACCCGCGACGCCACGCAGGTGTTCGGGGGCTACGGGTTCATCGATGCGACGCTGGTTGCCCGCCAATACCGTGATGCCAAGATCCTTGAGATCGGTGAAGGCACCTCCGAAGTGCAGCGGCTCGTGATCAGTCGCGGGCTCGGACTACCGACCGGGTAGCGAGCGGCGGACCCCGATCGAGCCGAATGTAGAGTGGCTCGGTGCCCATCCGAACGCTGCGTCCACTGCCCGAGAACCTGCCCGGCAGGCCGATGTGACCGATTTCCTCGAACTCGACGAGGCGATCGCCCGGTACGTGCACGATGGTGACACGGTCGCCCTCGAAGGGTTCACCCACCTGATTCCGTTCGCCGCAGGACACGAGATCATCCGACAGGGCAGGAAAGGCCTCACGCTGGTCCGGATGACACCCGACCTCATCTACGACCAGATGATCGGAGCGGGATGCGCACGGAAACTCGTGTTCTCGTGGGGTGGGAACCCCGGTGTCGGTTCGCTTCGTCGGTTTCGGGATGCGCTCGACAACGGTTGGCCCGTCCCCCTTGAGATCGAAGAACACAGTCACGCCGGAATGGCGAACCGATATGTGGCCGGCGCCAGCGGCATGCCGTTCGCGGTCATGAAGGGATACGCAGGTACATCACTTCCTGCCAACACCGAGAACGTGGCGTTCATCGATTGCCCGTTCACGGGCGAAACGGTCACGGCGGTCGCCGCCCTTCGGCCCGACGTCGGCATCATCCACGCCCAGCGAGCCGATCGCGGCGGCAACGTCCAACTCTGGGGCATCACCGGCGTCCAACTCGAAGTTGTCCTCGCATCGGCATCGACGGTCGTCACCGTTGAGGAGATCGTCGACGAACTCGACCCGAAACCGTCCGATCGGATCATCCCCGCGCTCAAGATCGACGCGGTGTGTGTCGCCCCGGGGGGAGCCAGGCCCTCGTACGCACTCGGGTACTACGACAGGGACAACGGGGCCTACAGGGAATGGGACGAAATCAGCTCGGACCGTGCGCGGTTCACCGACTGGATCCAATCCGAAGTGCTCGGTCGATCGTGACGAACGCGGACAATGCCGCATCCGGATGGGCCGCCGACGAGATCATGGCGGTCGTGGGTGCGCGTGCGCTCAACGACGGCATGTTGTGCTTCGTCGGCATCGGGTTGCCGAGCACCGTTGCGAACCTGGCACGGCACACGCATGCACCCAACCTCACGCTGATCTACGAGTCCGGTCCGATCGGTGCCAAGCCGGACGTCCTCCCGCTGTCGATCGGTGACGGTGCCCTTGCCGCGACCGCCGATGTCGTAGCTTCCATCCCTGAGATGTTCAATTACTGGCTCCAAGGTGGCCACATCGACGTGGGGTATCTCGGTGGTGCCCAGATCGATCGGTACGGAAACCTCAACTCCACGATCATCGGGCCGAGCTACAAGTCGCCCGATGTTCGCCTTCCCGGTGCCGGCGGCGCACCCGAGATCGCAGCGGCATGCAAGGAGGTCACCGTCATCATGCGACATCGAAAACGATCGTTCGTCGAACAGGTCGACTTCATCTCGTCGGTCGGGTTCGGACCCGACCCCCACCACCGCGAAGCGCTCGGCTTCGTCGGAGCAGGCCCCACGACGGTCATCACCGATCTCGGAATCCTCAAACCCGACCCAGTCGATCATGAGCTCGAACTCGTGGCGACCCATCCGGGAGTTGATGTGGCCACAGTCAGAGGACAGACCGCATGGGACCTTCGTGTCAGCGCCGATCTGGCGGAAACCGATCCTCCGACAGCGGGGGAACTCGATGCCCTCCGGTCGCTTGTCCACGCCTGAGAGTGCGTGGCTTCGCAGGTCAGGAAGAGGGGTTGGCGTCCACCCATCGGGTGACGCTGTCGGTCGCGTCCACCGAAGCGATGCGATAGCGGTCGAGCATGTCAGGATCGGGGTCGACCCCGATGCCGTGACCGTCGGGCGTCTGCACCTGACCATCAGCGAAACGGGACGGCACCAGGTCGTGTTCGAGGAACCAGTCCGCGGGTGCCACGTCCGAGACGAAGGCTGTCGGCCGCGCAGCGAACAAGTCGCTGAAACTTCTTCCGATACCTGTCTCGAGTAGTCCGGACGCCCGCCAACGCTTTCGGCGATGTTCGGCCTCACCGATCGCGGCGAGTGACGCGGCGAGGCCGAGCCGCCCCGGCTTGATCACAACGCCGTCGATCCATGGCGACGCGAGAGCGTCGTTCGCATCGCTGACCGATCTGACGGTGTCATCGGCAAAGACCGGGACATCGATGATCTGGTGCAGCCGCTCAAGGCTCTCAGTGTCGCGCGGATGGCACGGTTGCTCGAGATACACGATGCCGAGCTCACTGATGGACTCGAGTTCATCGATCGTTGTGACATCGAACGAACCGTTTGCATCCAATCCGATGATTGCATGCGGTTGGGCCTCGACGATGTCGGCGACGTGCACGACGTGGCCGGGTGCGATCTTGACCTTGAATCGAGTGACCCCGACAAGCGCGGCGGCGTCGACCGTCGCACGGGGATCGCCACCGAGACCGACGGCAATCGATGCAGGGACCGACGTCCTCGTGGATCCGAGGACGCTTGCGAGCGACACCGCATCAATCCTCGCTCGAGCGTCGGCAATCGCACACTCAATGGCGCTGGCGAGGGTCGGCGTGGTCGCCCCCGATCCTGCGGCCCCCAGCACATCGTTGATGGGTTCGTCCAGGCCCGGGTAAGGGGACGCTTCCCCCCATCCGACGATTCCATCGACATCGACCTCAAGAATCGATATGTCGCGAGCACCGATGTCACCGGTGGCCGTGTGAAACCGACCCTTGAGAGGAATCGAGAGGTGGTGCAGCGTTGCCCGTGTCGAACCCATAGGGAGTGACGATAGACGTGGCCACGCGAGCCGCGTCCACCGACCCGACATCCGGTCGTTCTCGACCGGCGATCAGTTGACAAGTTGGTTACGGGAGTATTAAAACATGACAGATGAGTCAGGTTTCAAGTATGGATATGGGATGACGGCCGAATCGCGAGCCGTCGCCAAGCCCGTGACCAAACGGGGCCACGCGACCAGGCAGTCGATTCTCGATGCCGCCGAAGAGGTGTTCGGCGAGGTCGGCTTCGATCGCGCATCGGTGTCCGAGATCACGCGGCGCGCCGGGGTCGCACAGGGAACCTTCTACGTCTACTTCCCCGACAAGAAGTCCGTCTTCATCGAACTGGTGCATCACCTGAACAAGATCCTCCGCCAATTCATCGCTACCCAGCTCTCGGGCGTCAGCGACCGCATGGACATGGAACGCCTCGGCATCAAGGCGTTCTTCGAGTTCGTCCACAACCACCGCGCTCTCTACCAAGTGGTCCGCGAGGCGGAGTTTGTCGATCCGGACTCATACGCCTGGCACTATGAGACCCTCGCGATCGGCTACCGCCGAGGGATCGAGGAAGCCATTGCCGCCGGGCAGCTGAGCCCAGAGCTCGACCCCGAGACCGCCGTGGACGTCCTGCTCGGAGCATCCGAGTTCATCGGCTGGAAATACGGTATCCGTGCCGGCGGATCGCCGACCGATGAGCAGTTCGAACACCTCATGGATTTCATCGCACGCGGACTGATGTATCAGGGGAAACCGACATGACGGTCGCTGTGCGCCCCGGTATCCGTGTCGACCGCGTCACGACATCGAGGCTCTCGACACGCGTGCTTCTGACGGGTGATCCTTCGGGCCGGCCGATCCTGTTCCTCCACGGGAACCTGTCCTCCGCAACGTGGTGGGAGTCGACACTGCTGGCTCTCCCCTCTGATTGTTTCGGCATGGCTCCCGACCAGCGAGGCTTCGGCGAGGCGGATCCGTCGGCGATCATCGACGCAACGCATGGCATGCGGGATCTCAGCGAAGACGCCATCGCCGTGCTCGACCACTACGGAG
Source organism: uncultured Acidimicrobiia bacterium (assembly GCA_965368815.1). Lineage (GTDB taxonomy): Bacteria > Actinomycetota > Acidimicrobiia > Spongiisociales > UBA5794 > UBA5794. The sequence continues at coordinate 24,965 of CBDUOH010000015.1, read as the reverse complement.
TCGTGGCGGCAACCGTTGTGGGGAGTTCACTCGGTGGGTCGGTGGTGTGGCGCATGATCGCCGACCACCCACAGCGGGTCAGTGACGTTGTACAGGTCGCCCCGGGAAGCCCATATGGTTTCGGAGCCATCCACGGCGATGAAGGGATCGCGAACACCGAGGACTTCGCAGGGTCCGGCGCCGGTCTCGTCAATCCTCAGCTCCTCGCCGGTCTGACGAACGGGGACTTCGGCACCGACAGCCCGTTCAGCCCCCGCAACGTGTTCCGGACCGCCATTGTGCGACCAGGGCACGTGGATGACCACGAGGACGCCTATCTGGCCTCGATGATGGCAACCCACCTCGGTCAGGATGCGTATCCGGGCGACGCGACACCTTCGCCGAACTGGCCGTTCTTCGGCCCGGGTCTCCATGGGGCTTCCAACGCGCTGTCACCGAAATGGATCACCGCGCATCGGGGCGCTCTTGATGCCGACCCCAAGCCGCCGGTGACCTGGATACGTGGGGCTCTCGACGCAGTCGTGGCGGACGCCGGTCCTGGCGATCCAGGAGTGTGGGGACCGACCGGACTGATACCGGGATTTCCGGGGTCGGACCGTTATCCGCCCCAACCCATGGTCTCCCAAACCCGAGCATGGCTCGGGCGGTACGCCGAGCTCGGCGGTTCATTCACCGAACAGGTCATCGAGAACGCTGCGCATGCACCGTACATCGACAGCCACGAAGACTTCATGGGCGTGTTGCACGCCCACCTCGACAGGAAAACAAACATGACGACAACAAGGAGTGACGGATGAGAAAACGTCTAGCACCGATATGGGTGCTGGCAGTAGTGCTCGCCCTCGTCGCCGCTGCGTGTAGCAGCGACGGAAATGACAATGAGGAAAGCACCACCACCAGCAGTGCCCAACAAGAGACTACGACAACTGGAGCCGCTGAGACGACAACCACGAGCGAGCCGGTCGATGCGGCCGGCGTCTCGTGTGACGAACCGGTGAAGGTCGGCGTCATCACGGACCAGACCGGTCCTTTGGCGATCTACGGAGCGCACATCATGGCGTCCTTCCCACTCGGGATGGAATACGCCACCGGTGCACCCGCCGATGGAGACTCGTACATGCTCGACGACTGTGAGATCGAGGTCATCTACAAGGATGACCAATCGAACGCCGAGACTTCGGTTGCGGTCGCTCGTGAACTCATCGAGGTCGACGATGTCGACATCATCGTTGGGTCCGTTTCGTCCGGCGTCACCGCTGGTATCCAGCAGCTTGCGCTCGACAACGACGTGATCCACATCGCTGCACCTGCAGCGGCCAACGATCTGACCGGGGTCACGTTCAACCCGAATTCGTTCAGGGTCAGCCGGAACAACTACCAGGACGGCGTATCGATCTGTGAGTATCTGCCGACGCAGTACGACACGTTCGTGCAGATCGCACCTGACTACTCGTTCGGGTACGGCGGCGCACAGGCGTACCGCGATGCGTGCACGCTCAACGGCGGCACCTTCGTTGGGGATGACATCTTCGCACCGGCGGATACGACTGACTTCACGGCGTACATGGAGCAGATCCTCGACTCGGGTGCTGAAGCGTGGCTCGTCACGTGGGCCGGTGGCGGATTCGCTGCCATGGTCCAGGCTGCCCAGGACCTTGGTGTCATGGACGAGATGGCGCTTGCGTCTCCGTTCGTGGACAACATCGTGTTGCCGACGTTCTTCGCGAACGCGATCGGTACGACATCGACGATCCTCTACCACTACACCCAGCCTGACAACGAGATCAACGATTGGCTCGTGGCCAAGGCAGCAGAACAGGGAACGGTCCCGGATCTGTTCTGGGCCGATGGCATGAACGCAGCCATCCTGGTGACTGCCGCCCTCGAGGCGACCGGAGGCGATGCAAGCCCGGACGCGTTGCGTGCAGCAATGGAAGGCATCTCGTTCGACGGCCCGAAGGGCCTCATCGAGATCAGGCCGGAAGACCATGTGGCGATCCAGGACATGTATGTCGTGACGTTGACGAATGTCGACGATCCCGACTTCAAGTTCTTCGACGCTGTGACGACCAATCGACCCAACGTCCCATGTCAGCTCGAAGGTGACTATCTGGACCGCTGTGGCGATTTGCCGATCGGCAATCTCGGCGGACTCGACAGCTGAGACGATTGATGGGGCCGGGTCGTCGACCCGGCCCCATCCTCACCCACCATGCCAACAATCCTCGCAACCAAGAATCTCCGAAAGGAGTACGGAGCCCTCGCAGCGGTCAGCGACGTGTCCATCGACATCGAAGACCGATCGCTCCACTCCATCATCGGACCCAATGGTGCAGGCAAGACAACGTTTTTCAATCTCCTCTCGGGAACGGTGAAACCGACCTCCGGTTCGGTCGAATATCGCGGCAAGGACATAACATCCCTCCCGCTTCACCGCACGATCCACGCCGGGATCGGCCGGTCCTACCAGATCACGAACCTGTTCCCGACCTTGTCCGTCTTCGAGAACGTCCGGCTCGCCAGCCAGGCCCTTGGTTCGGACAGCTTCCGGTTCACGAGGCCCGTCGAGTCGTTCGATGCAGTGATGGATCGCACACGTGAGGTACTCGAGATCGTCGGACTCACCGCTGAAGCCGCGAAGCCAGCCGGGCTGCTCCCCCATGGCGACCAGCGCAAACTCGAACTCGGGATGATCCTTGCCCCCGATCCCGATGTTCTCCTTCTCGACGAACCGACAGCCGGAATGGCTTCCAATCAGGTGCCCGAGCTCATGTCGTTGATCGCCGACATCCGAGCCGAAGGCTCCAAGACGATCGTTCTCGTCGAGCACAACATGAATGTGGTCATGTCGGTGTCCGACCGCATCACAGTGATGCACCAGGGCAGCGTCCTCGCTGAGGGAACCCCTGCTGAGATTGCTGCCGACGATGTGGTGCAGGAGGCCTATCTGGGCACGTTGTATGACGAGGACGGGAAGTGATCTGATGCTTTCGGTACACGACGTCCACACGTTCATCGGTCAATACCACATCCTCCAGGGTGTCGACCTCGCGATCGGCGAGCGTGAGATTGTGGCGTTGCTCGGGAGAAACGGGGCCGGCAAGACCACCACGCTCAAGACGATTCTCGGCCTCACCCCACCACGTTCTGGTCACGTCACGTTCCGAGACCGTCCGCTCACCGGAATGCGATCGTTCGAGATCGCCGACCTCGGTATCGGATACGTTCCCGAACACCGGGCGATCTTCCGCGATCTCACGGTGGAGGAGAACCTCAGGATCGCGGAGCGGCGCAAGGGCGACTACCTCCGCCACAAGGACATGATCTTCTCGCTGTTTCCCGACCTCGCACGCCTGATGCACTTGTCGGGCACCAAGCTGTCGGGTGGCCAGCAACAGATGCTCGCCGTCGGGCGAGCCCTCGTACCTGACAACGACCTGCTGCTCATCGACGAACCCAGTGAAGGTCTCGCACCCATCCTCATCCAGCAGATGATGGCCGCCATCTCGGAACTCAGTACCGAAACGACCGTGCTCCTGGTCGAACAGAACTTCATCGTCGCCAGCCGCCTCGCGAACAAGTTCGTGATCGTCGAGGAGGGCCAAACCGTCCTCAATGGCGACATGGCAGACCTCGTCAGCGACGAGGCGACCGTCCGCAGGTATCTGGGGGCCGCATGACCGTCACAGCCCCATCCCGCAGCAGGCGCATCAGCTCGCAGCTGAAACAGAATCGCGGGCGGGTCGCGATCCTCGCCGCCCTTGCGTTCATCTTCCTCTCCGGGTTGTTCTCCATGGACGCAGGCGACTGGCTGATCACCGTCCTGCGCGGGCTTGCCGTCGGTGCGATCACGTTCCTCGTCGCGTCGGGGCTGAGCCTCATCTTCGGACTCATGGACGTACTCAACCTCGCCCATGGTGAGTTGTTCATGTTGGGGGCGTACGTCGGTTGGACCGTCTATGTGCGGCCGGACACCTTCATCGACGCCCTTCTCCCCATAGCCATCGCTGCGGCTGCCCTGTCCCTCATGCCCGTGTTCGAGTACGTGGCCGCGCCGCTGTCGCTGTCGGCGAGGGCTCGACGGCTGCTCGCCGCCGGCTTCGCCATCGCCGGAACGATGGCCGGTCTGTGGTCGGTCGGCCGGTTCCCTCTGTCGATATGGAACACGGACCAGTTCGACCAGACACCGACCGCAAACTCGCTCGCCCTCCAGTCAGGGTCCCAGACTGCGCCTCCGCCTGCTGAATGGACCGGGGCTCCAGCCGTCGCCATCCTGATCCTGGTGATGGGCGCAGCGCTGCTCGGCCTCGGCATCGCCATAAGCCGATCGAGTGGAAGGGCACGGCGCCCGTTGACGATGCGATCGTTCGCGCCGGCGGCCGCTCTGGTGGTGGTGACCCTTGTGCTCGTTCTGGTCGGAGACAACCTCACCGACTGGCTGTTCTCGTTGTCGACGACCTATCGATTCTTCGTCGCACTGTTGGTGTCGGCACTCGGGGGTGTCGCCATCGGAGCTCTGATCGAAACGACCCTCATCCGACCGCTGTACGACCGCCCGCTGTATCAGCTCATGATCACGCTCGGACTCGGATTCATCATCATCGAACTTGTCAGGGCGGTGTGGGGTCGACCCGAGTTCACGATGCCGAAGCCTGCGTTCTTCGATCGTACGGGCGACGGCTGCCCCGGCGAGGGCATCGGGGGTCTGTTCTCAGGGTGCTCGACCGTCGAGATCCTCGACACGAGGATTCGGCTGTACAACGAGATCTTCATCATCGTCGTGGGCATCATCGTGCTCGTGGCGATCAGCGTGATGATCAAGCGGACGCGCGTCGGGATGATCATTCGAGCCGGGGTCCAGGACCGCGAAATGGTCGAAGCGCTCGGGGTCAACGTTCGCCGGGTGTTCACGATGGTGTTTGCCATCGGTGTCGGACTCGCTGCATTCGGTGGGGTCATTGCAGCCCCGGCTCTGGGCCTGTCCACGGGCATGGGTTCCCGCGTCCTCCTGCTCGCCCTCATCGCCATGGCGGTCGGTGGCCTCACCTCGTTCCCCGGTGCCGCGGCAGGTGCTGTGCTTGTCGGCCTCCTCCAGCAGTTCGTGATCAAGGCAGGTTCGACCGGCATTCCGCTGCCGTGGTCCGACCTGCCGTTCAAGCCGTCGCCGTCGCTTGTGCCGGTTTCGGTGATCCTGCTGATGATCGTCGTCCTCCTGGTCACTCCCGAGGGCTTGTTCGGTAGGGAGGAATGACATGAGCACCTCCACCCTGCCCCAAACCCGCTGGTCGAGCCGCAACCGCCTCGTGGTGGTCGTCGTGCTCCTGGCTGTCGCGTTCCCGTTCATCGTTGCGTTGTTGTCCGGGCAATCCCCCGCAGCGGTGCTCTCCGGCGAGGCAGGGAACGCCAAGTTCCTGCAGGGCCTCGCCATCGAGGTGTTCATCCTCGCCATGTACGCCCTCAGCTACGACCTCGTGCTCGGGGTGACCGGTCTGCTCTCGTTCGGACACGCCATGTTCTTTGCAGTCGGTGCCTATGCGTCGGGGATCATGTTGAAGTCGTTCGGATGGCCGCTGGGCATCACGGTGGTGGGGGTCATCGCGCTTGCGGTCGTCCAAGCCCTGCTCTTTGCGGTCGTCCTGCCCCGGGTGAAGGGCATCGCGTTCGCTCTGGTCACCCTCGGGTTGGCATCCGTATTCTCAATCGTCGTCCAGTCGTCGGAATTGAGCTCGTACACGGGCGGCGACGTCGGACTGCAGGGCATTCCGGTGCCGGACTGGATCGACACCAACATGCATCGGTTCCGGATGTACCTGATCTGTCTCGCCGCTCTGACCTTGGCGTACCTCGCCTATCGGATGATCGTCCGCTCCCCCACTGGGGCCGTGCTGCTTGCGAATCGCGAGAACGAGCAACGAGCACTGAGCCTCGGGTACAACACGTTCTGGTTCAAATTCTTCGCCTTGGTGGTGTCGTCGCTCACCGCGGCCATCGCCGGAACCCTGTGGACCATCCAGCAACCAATCGTCACCCCGCAGATCGCCGGACTCGGATGGACCGTGGCGGCGTTGCTGATGATTCTCATCGGAGGCGTCGGGACCCTCAGCGGGGCCATCGTCGGTGCAGCGGTGTATCGGCTGTTGTCGTACTACCTCGAGCGGTGGTTCGGCGGGTCGGCCTCGGTTCTCCTTGGCGCCGCCTACATCGCCATCGTGCTGTTCCTCCCGTATGGAATCGTCGGCACATGGCGTGCCAAAGCGATAAGTCGACGCGCCGGTCTTGAACGTTTGAAGGGTCTGCTGACCAACCGGGGAGGTACGACGTGACGGTCAACATCGTGAGCACCGGGACGTATTCGCCGAAGACCTGGATGCCCGCCTCCGAGATCGCCGAACGGTCAGGGATACCCGAAGACGTCATCATCGACCGGTTCGGGCTCCGGGGGAAGCACATCGCCGGCGATGACGAGCATGTCTCGACGATGTCGGCATGGGCTGGGCTCCAAGCCATCGAACGAGCCGGACTCGAGCCAGCCGACATCGACGTCGTGGCCTACTTCGGTTCCAAGGCCATGGATTACCAGGTCTGGTCGGCATCGCCCAAGATCATCGATCTGATGGGCACGGCCAACGCTTGGGCCCTCGAGATGGCCAACGTATCGTGCGGAGGGCCCGTTGCGATCGCAACAGCGACCTCGATGCTCCGTGGCGATCCGACGATTTCGAACATCCTGCTCGTGGGTGGATGCCGGGAGTCACATCTCATCGACTTCGGCAACCAACGGTCCCGTTTCATGTTCAACTTCGGTGACGGCGGTGCGGCCGTTCTGCTGTCCCGGGATCTTCCGGGGCATGAAGTGCTCTCGTATCGAATCATCAGCGACGGCCAGTTCGCCGATGACGTTGCCGTGTACGCTGGCGGCACGAGGATCCCTGCGTCGCATGCAACAGTGGATGCGAATCGGCACGTTCTCGATGTGGCAGACCCGATCTCGATGAAGGAACGGCTCGACCCTGTGTCCGGAAAGAACTTCATAGCCGTCGCTTCGGAGGCGTGCGATCGCGCAGGAGTGTCCCTGTCCGACATCCGCCTCCTACCGCTGCTGCATACCAAGCGGTCGTTCCATGACTGGATCGTGCAGAATCTGGGCATCCCGCCCGAGCGAGCGGTGTACATCCAGGACCACGGACACATGTCGGGTCTCGACACCATTGTCGGGCTTGACGCACGACAGGACGAGTTGGAACCCGGCGACCTGGTACTGATGCTCTCCGCCGGCACCGGCTACACGTGGGCGGCGACACTGGTTCGGTGGTGATGCATGTCCCTCGAGAGCCTGCTCGACCGTCACTCCCGGTACCGACACGACGACACGGCACTCATATTCGAAGGTCAGCGTTTCTCCTGGTCAGAGCTCCGGACCGACGTTGACGCACTGATCACCGGCCTGGCGGACGAGGGCGTCGGCCACGGCGACCACGTGGCCCTGGTGCTTGCCAATTGTCTGGAGGCGATCCATCTGTATTGGGCGGCTGCGAAGGCCGGCATCGTGGTCGTGCCGCTCAGTCCGCTGCTGCGTGGCGCTGGTTTGTCGACGCTCATCAACGATTCGGACGCGATCGCGATCGTCACCTCGACGGACATGGTGCATCACCTTGATGCCGTGGTCGAACAGCTCGATCCAGCAACCCGGGATCGCCGATTCGTGATCGATGGTGCCGCTGACGGCTACCGACCATTCGGAGACCTGTACACAGCCCAAGCGACGGCCGTGGGTGCCACGAGCATCGACGACGACGACATCTACAACATCATCTACTCGTCCGGCACGACAGGTCTGCCGAAGGGGATCGTCCACACACATCGGGTCCGGCAGGCGTACTGCACGGGGTTTGCCACCTCGTATCGGATCTCGCAGGACAGTGTGATCATCCACTCGGGCTCGCTCGTGTTCAACGGAGCGTTTCTCACGTTGATGCCCTGGTTCCTCACGGGATGCACGTTCGTCCTGATGCCAGCGTTCGATGCCACGGCCATGGTCGATCTCATGGAACAGGAATCGACAACCCACGCAATGCTCGTCCCCTCCCAAATCGTCCAACTGCTCGCCGACCAGCGTTTCGGGGAACGGGACCTACCTGCCGTCGAGATGATCTGCTCAGTCGGCGCTCCCTTGCTCATCGAGCACAAACTCGAGTTGATCGAGCGGTTCCCGAACCGGTGCTACGAGCTGTATGGACTCACGGAGGGTTTCGTGACAATCCTCGATCGATCGGATTTCATGGGCAAGGCCGGCTCGGTCGGTGTCCCCCCTCCGTTGTATGAGATGCGAATCGTCGACGACGAAGGCGTCGATGTTCCAGTCGGGGAAGTGGGTGAGATCGTCGGTCGCGGTCCCATCACCATGCCGGGCTACTACAAACAGCCGGACCTCACCGCACAGGCGATTCGCGATGGTTGGTTGTTCAGCGGCGACCTCGGGAGGGTCGACGATGACGGATACCTCTACCTCGTCGATCGCAAGAAGGATCTGATCATCTCCGGAGGTGTCAATGTCTACCCCAAGGACATCGAGGAAATCGTCATCACGCATCCAGAGGTCCGCGACGTCACCGTCTTCGGGGTTCCGCACCCGACGTGGGGGGAACAGCCCATCGCCGCCGTGCAAGCGGGTCCCGGTGCCGATCCCGGAGCCATCCTCGATTGGGTCAACGAACGGGTGACGGCCCGATATCAGAAACTCGGGGAGGTTGTCATCCTCGATTCGTTCCCGCTGTCCGTTTCGGGCAAGACGCTTCGACGAACCATCAAGTCCGACTATCTGGAAGGGCGGGAATGACCTTTCGGGCAAGCACAGTCCCCACCAATGGGATCAAGCTGCACATCCGGGATCACGGTGGCGATGGACCCACACTCCTCCTTGCGCACGGCCTGAGCGCCAACGCTCGGTTCTTCGACGGGCTCATCTCAGCCGGACTCCCGGATCACGCCCGGGTGATCACCGTTGATCTGCGGGGACGGGGACTCAGCGACAAGCCGGACGCCGGATACACCATGGCCGACCACGCCAGGGACATCGTCGGGATCCTCGATGAGCTCGGGATCGAATCCGTCGTGATGGGAGGACACTCATTCGGCGGCCTTCTCACCTACTACCTCGCCACAGCGCACGCATCGCGTGTGCATCGATGCGTCGCCCTTGATGCACCGATCAACATCACCCCCACAATCGTCAAACAGATACAACCCTCGCTCGCGCGACTGGACACGACGTCGCCGTCGTTGGAGAGCTACCTCGCGACCATCCGACGACAGCCGTACTTCGACTCGTGGTGGGAACCCGAGATCGAGGTCTACTACCGCGCCGATGTCGAGGATCTCGACGACGGATCGGTACGGCCCCGATCACGGCCGCACCACATCGAACAGGCCGTACAGGGCACCCTGGATCCTGACTGGCCGGCGCTCGTTTCGCGTATCGAGCAGCCCACGCTCATCGTGCGGGCACGCGGTTCATTCGGCCCCCCTGGTTCCCCCCCGATCGTCGACAGTGGCCAGGCCGCCGAGCTGATCGACACCTTGCCAAATGGTCAGCTCGTGGAAGTCGACGGGAACCACATCACCGCCTTCTTCGGCGCCGGTGCGAAGGTTGTGGCGGACACGGTCGGCAAGTTCGTCAGGGAGGACGCATGACGTCTGTGCAGGCATTCGACTGGATCGCCCACCATGGAGATGCGCGCCCGGACAAGGTCGCCCTCATCGACGACGCACGCGCGTTGACGCTCACATATGCCGAGCTCGACGACCGAGTTGCCCGCTTGGCGGCCTGGCTGGCGTCGCGCGGAGTCGGCAAGGGCGACCGGGTCGCCTTCTTGTCCGAGAACACGACCGATGTGTTCGAGACGCTGTTCGCGTGCCACAGGCTCGGTGCAATTCTCGTCCCGCTCAACTGGAGGCTCGCTCTACCCGAGCTCGAGTTCATCGTCGCCGACTGTGAACCAAGGGTGCTGATCCACGAGGATCAGTTCTCCGAGACCGCATCCGCATTGCGATCCGAGGTGGTGCTCAGCCTCGGGGACAACTTCGAGCAGGCGAAAGCGGACGCCGATCCGTCCGCTGTGCCCGTTGTCACGGCAACCCACGACGACCCCCTCGCCATCCTGTACACGTCGGGTACCACCGGGCACCCGAAAGGTGCGATCGAAACCAATGGCATGTTCTTCTGGAACGCAATCAACATCGGAACCGAAGTGGAACTCACCCGTTCGTCGGTCGGTCTCAATGTGCTTCCGACATTCCATACCGGTGGCCTGAACCTCTACACGACGCCGCTGTTGCACCTCGGTGGCACTGCCGTGAACCTTCGGGGTTTCGAGGCGGAGCGAATCCTTCATTGGCTCACCTCGGGGAGGATCACACACTTCTTCGCTGTGCCTGCGGTCTACCAGTTCCTGGCCGAGCATCCGGACTGGCAGGACGCCGATCTGTCGCGCGTCCTTTCCTGGGCGTGCGGCGGTTCAGCCATGCCGGTGGCACTTCTCGAACGGTACGCCGAGCGCGACATTCTCATCCGCCAAGGGATGGGACTCACCGAGACAAGCCCGACGTTGTTCCTCACCGACGAGGAACACGCGCTCGAAAAGGCGGGATCGGTGGGCAAGACCGCCATCCACACCGAAATCAGGATTGTCGACGAGGCCGGCGACGATGTGCCCACCGGAGAGGTCGGCGAACTCTGGGCACGCGGACCGAACGTGACCCCCGGCTACTGGAGACGCCCTGACGCCACGAAGGAGTCGTTCACGGACGGCTGGCTCCACACCGGTGATGCCGCTCGTATGGATGAGGACGGATATGTCTACATCGTCGACCGGTGGAAGGACATGTACATCTCGGGAGGGGAGAACGTCTATCCGGCCGAGGTCGAACAGGTGTATTTCCACCACCCGAACGTCCTCGACGTGACCGTAATCGGCGTACCTGACGACAAATGGGGAGAATCCGGGCTTGCCGTGGTCGTCCCCAGGGACAGCGAAACATTCGACGAGGCCGAGTTCCTGAGCTTCGCCGATGAGCGTCTGGCTCGGTTCAAGATCCCGAAAGCCGTGTGGATCGTCGACGCGATCCCCCGCAACGCCGCTGGGAAGGTGCTCAAGCGCGAACTGCGGCGCCAGGCGACCGAGATCTGACCAACCGGGCTAGCCAATTCATCGACGCTCACTGCCAGATATCAGCAGTTCGCCTCGAGACATGACGTTTGCCGTGCCTGTGATGACGGGGTCGACAATGCCAGCCTTTCGGTCGCGCCATGTGTATCGCGCCGTGAAACGCGATCCCGTGATCGACTCCTGTACCCAGTCGACCCCCTCGGCGAGTTTGCCGTCGGCGGCCAGGCAAGCAACCTTTGCGCTCGTGCCCGTACCGCACGGTGACCGGTCGTAGGTGCCACTCGGGCAGAGGACAAAATTCCTGGCGTCGAAGCCGTCCCCACTCGGTGCACCGAACAACTCGACGTGGTCGACGGCGACATGACCGGAGTCATGAGCTGCGCGCTTGATCGCTTCCGCGACGCCGAGGAGCTCCCTGATCGGTCGGTTCAGGTCGAACTGCGGTGTGTGTGCGATGAAGAACGTGTTCCCGCCCCACGCAACGTCGCCAACCACGACACCGACGTCGGGGATCTCGACAACGACATCAGTGGCGAGACGCCGGCTGGGGACACTGGCGATGGACACGCTTCCGTCATCGTTGATGACGGCCGTGACGACGCCCACCGGGGTCTCGAGATGGATCTCACGTTCGTCTGTGTTTCCGAGAAACCGGAGCGTCTCCACGAGCCCGATCGTCCCGTGGCCGCACATGCCGAGAGCGGCCGATCGATCGAAGAAGATGACACCTGTTGCACATCGAGGGTCGAATGGTTCGCAGAGCAACGCGGCGACCATCGCCTCGTTGCCTCTCGGCTCATTCACGATCAACGTCGCGAGATCGAAGTGATTCGCCACCAGGTCATCGCGCATCTCGGCGAGGGAATGCCCTGACAACGAGGGGAATCCGGACATGATCACCCGGGTTGGCTCACCGCCGGTATGCGAATCGATGACCGATATCGACAAGGACCCATCGGTGGCTGTGTGCGACGTCGACGTCTGCATGTCCGCAGCCTATCGGCGGACGAGGGCCAGGGCATGGCACGTCCATCGGAACTAGAGGACGAACCCTTGGTATTGCACGATGTAGTCCTTGGCGCTGCGGATACTCGCCCGACGCAACGTCTCGGCCCCGACACCGTCGCGGGCAGCGAGCGCGTCAAGCACCTGTCGATGTTCGCGGAGCCCGATCTGTGCGCGGCCCGGCAGAATGACCACTCGCCGGATCGCGACGTAGGTGCGTTCGTAGATGCCGTCGAGCATCCCGGCCAGCACGGGATTGCCGGCGAGCGTCGTCGTCTCGCGCCGGAACCGCTCGTAGCCCTCGACGAACGAATCGAAATCGTTGGAGTCGACATAGCCCTGCATCGGATCGCCGAACAGTTCGATCAACGGATCCCAAGCGCCGTCAGCGGCCCGTTCCGCCGCGAGTCTCGCACAGGCGCCTTCGAGCACCTCCCTGACGTCGTAGATGTGCACCAGCTCCTCGATGTCCAGCTGGGCGACGACCGCTCCCCTGTTGGGAATACGGTGGATCAGGCCACGGGCTTCGAGTGCCGTGAACACCTCGCGCACCTTCGCGCGGGGGACACCGAACTCTTCGGCGAGCTGCTGTTCCCTCAGTCTCGATCCCGGCACGATCTCGTGGCTCGAGATCCTGGCACGGAGGGCATCGAGTATGTCGACATGCCCCTTGCCGGACTGATTGGTCATGCTGCTCTTTTCGTCACACCGTGATTATCGCGCCACGCGCAGGAACCGGCTGTTGCGTACCAGCGATCCGGCCCGGGACATCCGGATCAGCCTTGCAGACGCCGGACGAGGTTCCATGCCGCCGGAAGCAGGAGACCCGCCAGGACCGCCTTTGCGATGTCCCCGGCGATGAACGGGCTAACACCGAGACGAATGGACTCCGCAGCACCGACGTCGAGCACCACCATGAGGCCGATCGCCCCGAAGAGATAGATCACGGCTGAACCCACGAGGAATGCAGGGACCGCCGTTCGGACCTTTCGATCCGCCTTCGACTCGGCCATCCGCCCGACGATCGCTGCGGCCACGATGAACCCGACGAGGTATCCGGCGGTCGAACCGGTCACGACCTCCCAACCCGATGTGCCACCCGCAAAGAACGGAAGGCCCATGCCACCCAGGATCACGTAGACGACCTGGCTGGCAGCACCTGCCCGTGATCCGAGCACGACACCCGACAGGAGGACCGCAAAGGTCGACCCTGTGATCGGAACGGGCGTGAAACCGAGCGGAATCCGGATCTGGGCCGCAAGCCCGGTGAGGATTGCAAAGCCGAGGACGATGGCGATGGTGGCGACACGGGCACGCACGCCGCGCGACGCGGTGAAGGTGCTTCCTATCGCGTTCTGTGGGATTGCCAACATCTGGTCTACATTCTCCTGGATGGTCGGATAGTGGGTCGCCCTCGGACGATGCGGGGCATCATACACATTAGTCGACAACATTGTTGACAATTGTGTTATCGTCGTCGCATCGCCATCCCAAGAGGGTTCCCACCGTGACCAACGCAGCCGTTCCGATGCCTCTCGATGGTGTCCGCGTGTTGGAACTCGGATCGACGGTCGCAGCCCCGTTCTGCGGTCGTCTCCTCGCGGACTTCGGCGCCGAAGTGATCAAAGTGGAGGCACCGGGGGGCGATCCCGTGCGAACCATGGGCAAACGTGACTCGGGTCACTCTCTCTATGCCGCCAGCATTCTTCGTGGCAAACAGCTGATCTCGATCGACCTCCGCTCACCCGACGGACAGGCCCTGATTCGTGACATGGTCGTGTCCTGCGATGTCGTGGTTGAGAATTTCAGGCCCGGAACGATGGAACGATGGGGTCTTGGCTACGACACGCTCGCAGAGCTGAACCCCGGACTCGTGATGGCCCGCATCAGCGGTTTTGGTCAGGACGGTCCATATCGCGACCGTCCCGGATATGGCGTGATCGCAGAGGCAATGAGTGGCCTCCGCTATCTGACCGGAGACCCGGACCGACCTCCGTCACGTGTCGCGACATCGATGACGGACTACCTCACCGGGCTGTACACCGCGTTCGGCGTCACGCTCGCCCTCCTTGCCAGGAACCACACAGGGCGTGGCCAGGTCGTCGATGCGGCTCTGTACGAAGGTGCGATGAGCTTCGTCGAGCCGTGGATCCCGGCATACGACAAGCTCGGACATGTCGCCGAGCGAGCAGGTTCCCGGTTGCCAAACAGCACACCGAACAACCTCTACCCCACCGGCGACGACGACTTCATCCACATCGCAGCACCCCAGGACTCGGTGTTCCTCCGCCTCGCCACCGCCATGGACAAGCCCGACCTCGTCGATGATCCGCGGTACGCCACGGCGGTGGAACGGTCCAACAATCACGAAGCGGTTGACGCCATCATCGCAACGTGGACCTCCGCTCGTTCAGCCGCTGAGTCAGAGCGCATCCTTGTCGAGCACACGGTCCCTGTTTCCCGCATCAACAGCGTTGCTGACTTGTTCGCCGATGAGCACATCGCAGCGCGCGGCGCCATCGTCAAGGTCCCCCACCCCGATCTCGGTACCGTCGCCATGACCGAGGTCGTGCCACGGCTCTCCGGAACGCCCGGGCGCATCCGATTCGCCGGCGGCGAACCAGCCACTGCCACGAGGACCGTGCTTGAGGATCTGTTCGGCATCGCACCAGAACGGGTCCGGACATTGCTCGACTCGGGAACGATCTTTCAGCGAGGAGAATCAACATGAGCACGGCCGATCCCCACGAGCGCGCCGTGGCCGAGTTGGCTGCACGGGAAGCGGCTGGGCGGTCGATGGGCGGCGACGCGAAGCTCACAAAGAGAGCCGATGCCGGAATCCTGAATGCTCGCGAACGTATCGACCTGCTCCTCGACAGCGACTCGTTCTACGAATCGGGTCTGCTCGCCGAGTCGTCGGTGAGACCCGAAGACCGCGGCGATACTCCCGCCGACGGGAAGGTGTCGGGGTTCGGAACGATCGACGGACGTCCGGTTGGGGTGGTGTCGAACGACTTCACCGTCAAGGGCGCTTCTTCGAGTGCCACCAACGCCAAGAAGGTGTCGCACATCAAGCGGTACGCCAAACAACGTGGTTTCCCACTCGTGTTCCTCGGCGAATCCACCGGTGCCCGGATGCCCGATCACATGGGTTCCCGCGGCATGGGCACCTTGCTCGGGCAGGATGGTGCACAGTATCTCCGCACCAGGGACACGCCGTGGGTTTCGGCATCCCTCGGACACTCGTACGGGTCGTCAACCTGGTATTCGGTGCTGTCCGACTTCAACGTCATGCGCAAAGGGGCGGTCCTTGCCGTATCGAGTCCCCTCCTGGCATCTCTGGCTGTCGGTGAGGACGTCGACCCACAGGCTCTCGGCGGGTGGCGGGTGCATGCCGAGCTGACAGGTTTTGCCGACCGGGTCGTCAGCTCGGATGCGGACGCCATCTCCGACATCAAACGATTCCTCTCCTACCTGCCCTCCCACAACGGCGAGACTCCCCCAGAGACCGACGTCGCAGAGGGATCCGGTGACGGTATGGCGTCGATCCTCGACCATCTTCCGACATCGCGCAATCAGGTCTACGACATGCGGAACCTGATCAATGCGATCGTGGATGCGCACAGCTTCTTCGAACTCAAGCCTCGGTTCGGAAAGTCCATGGTCACCGGCCTGGCCCGGCTCGACGGCAAGGTCGTGGGGATCATCGCAAACAACCCACTGTCGAAAGGCGGGGCGATGGACACCGATGGGTGCGACAAGGCCACCAGTTTCCTCGTGCTGTGCGACTCGTACAACATCCCGATCGTGATGCTGGTGGACACGCCGGGGTTCATCATCGGAACCGAGGCGGAGAAACGGCGCGCACCGGGCAAGATCATGAACATGATGAACGCGCTGTCCCTTGTTTCCGTGCCGAAGATCAGCGTGATCATCCGCAAGAGCTACGGGCAGGCATACCTGAACATGGGTGGAGGAAAGAACTCGGACGAGGTCCTTGCGTGGCCAACAGCAGAGGTGAGTTTCATGACCCCCGAGTTCGGGGTCAAGGTCGTCCACGGCATCGACCGTGGTGATCCCGGCTTCGACGAAGCCCTCGCGGCGATGGAGGGCGATACCGAGGTCTGGGACATGGCTTCGGTGTACGCAGTCCAGAGCGTCATACGACCACAGGACACCCGATCTGCTCTGGTGCGACTTCTCGACGTGCACCAACTCCGCCGAACCAGCGGCATCGGCCAACATCTCCTCGCTTCCTGGCCGACGAGCTACTGACACCCGGGACATCGACACCGATCACAACAACGGCCCATGGGGCACCGACAGCAAACGAAACAAACAGGAGACACCGGTGAAGTACGAGGCACGCGCAGAAGTGACAGGCATGGTCTGGAAGATCACGACCGCCGTCGGCGATACCGTCGAGGAAGGCGCCACCTTGATGATTCTCGAGTCGATGAAGATGGAGATCCCCGTGATGGCCGACGACGCCGGAACCGTGCTGGAGATCCTCGTGTCCGAGGGTGAATCGGTGAACGAGGGGCAGCCTGTCGTCATCATCGAGGAGAGCTGAGTCGTGGCTGATCCGACACCGACACCTGACCGGGACGGGATCGACGAGCTCACGCGTCGGCGGGAGTTCGCGCACCAACTCGGTGGCGAGGAATCGATCGCCAGGCATCATGCCAACGGTCGACTCACCATCCGTGAGCGGATTGACCGGCTTGCAGACGCCAACTCCTTCACCGAAGTCGGCACCCTCACCGGACAGGGTTCGTACGAGGACGGCGCACTGGTCGACGTGACGCCCGCCCCGTACGTCATGGGTCTTGGGTCGATCGACGGCCGACCCGTTGCAATCGGTGGCGAGGATTTCACCATCCGTGGTGGGATCAGCTGGAGTGGGGACCGCAAGAAGGGCGGACAGGGCGGCTTCATCGAAGAGATGGCCGCGTCGTACCGGATACCGCTCGTCAACCTCATCGACGGCGCAGGCGGGAGCGTCACGTCCATGATGCGTCGCGGTCATTCCGTGTTCCCCGGCGTGCATGGATTCGACACATCCGTGGACCTCATGGGGATCGTCCCGGTCGTGTGCGCCGTGATGGGTACCGCCGCGGGCGGGCCGGCCGGTCGCGCGATCCTGTCCCACTTCTCGATCATGGTCAAGAACACGAGTCAGGTGTTCGCGGCAGGGCCACCGGTCGTCAAGCGTTCCCTGGGTGAAGATGTCGACAAGGAGGAGCTTGGCGGCTATGCCATGGCGGTCGACATCGCCGGGACCATCGACAATGCTGCCGATTCAGAGGACGAAGCCATCGCGATGGTGAAGCGATACCTGTCGTACATGCCCACGAACGTGTGGCACCTCCCTCCCCGCGTCGACACAGGAGACGATCCCAACCGTGCCGACGAGGCCCTCAAGGACATCGTGCCCGAGTCGAGGCGTCGGCCGTACAACATGCGTTCGATCATCGACAAGATCGCCGACATCGATTCGGTCTTCGAGATCCAGCCGACCTTCGGAAAAGCCATCATCACGAGCCTTGCGCGGGTCGATGGGCGTGTCGTGGGAATCGTCGCGAACAACCCGATGATCTATGGCGGCGCGGTGGATGCCGCCGCAGCGAACAAACAGACGCATTTCGTCGAGCTGTGCGACACGTTCCATATTCCCCTTGTGTTCCTCGTCGACGTCCCGGGGTTCATGGTCGGGACGCAGGCCGAGCGTCAGGCCACCCTCAGGGCCGGGATGCGGTCGGTGTACGTGGGACTGCAAGCAACCGTACCGTCGTTCACCGTGGTGATCCGGAAGTGCTACGGGATGGCGGGCATGGGCACCACGGACAAGAACGGGCTCGATTTCAAAATCGCATGGCCGTCGGCCGAATGGGGTTCGCTGCCCGTCGAAGGAGGCGTCGCGGCCGCATTCCGCAGGGAAATCGCCGCTGCTGACGATCCCAAGGCACGAGAAGCCGAACTCGAGGCGGAACTCAGCGCGTTTGCCTCGCCGTTCAGGACCGCCGAAGCGTTCGGGGTCGAGGAGATCATCGACCCGCGTGAGACACGTGCCTACCTGGCACGCTTCCTCGATGCTGCCCAGCACCGCCTCGCAACCGACCTGGGGCCGAAGAGCCGAACAGGGGTTCGTCCCTAGCACCTCAGTGGAAACGGGCGATATCGAACACCGACGTGTCGAACTCGGTCGGACTCCTCCTCACGAGTTGGGCAACCAACCGACCGGTTCCGGGACCGGTCGACAAACCAACCATCGCGTGACCCGCGGCAATCGTCACGTTGTCCCACCGTGACGACCGACTGATGATCGGCACGCCATCAGGCGTCACGGGACGGAGCCCAGCCCACGTTTCGCGCTCGATGAGTTCGTCGTCGAGGTCCAGTCGGCTCCGGGCAAGCCGAATGATCTGGTCGATCCGCCTGCGCTCGGGTTCCGTGCCGAACTCGCCCACCTCGAACCGTCCACTCATCCGCAATTCGTCTCCCATGGGTCCCACTGCGACGTGTTGCTCGCCAAGCAGCATCGCGTGGCTCGGACCCCGCTCGGGGCGATCCACGGTGACGCTGAATCCCCTGCCCGGAACGATCGGGATCTTCTCGGCGAAGAGGGTCGCCATGGCGCCCGACCATGCTCCGGTGGCAACCACCACCTGTTTGGCTGCAATCGGGCCCTGCGAGGTGTCGATCGCGGACACCGTGCGGTCGGATCCCCTCACACCGGTCAACTCCACACCGTTGCGTAGATCGACACCGGCACCGGCGACTGCGGATCGGATGCCTGCAAGAAACGAGGAAGGTTGAAGGTTTCCATCGTCAGGGAACCTCACGGCGCCGACGATGGTGGGGTGCAGGGCCGGTTCAAGCGCAAGCGTCGCCTCGCGATCGAGGATCTCGACGCGGACACCGTGGGCCGCTACCGCGTCGGCGTGGGCAACTGCGTGCTCAAAGGCAGCTTCATCCCCATACACGTCGAGAATTCCGTCCGTTGCGTGGTGACATCTGATGTCGTTCCGGTCGATCCACGAGTCGATCAGGTCGGCGCTCAGATTGCCCAGGTTCGACAGCCCGATCGACTTGTCGGTGAGTCCGGCGTTGCGGCTGTTGCGGGCGAACGCCCCGAGCCATCGCCACAGACTCGGTCCAGCCGTCCATCTGACCGACAGCGGACCGTCGCGGCGTATGAGCGACGATGCGGCGTTCCAGACCGCGCCGGGCGATGCAAGAGGAACGACGTGGCTCGGAACGATGTGCCCAGCACTGCCGACCGCGCAGCCGGTTCCGATGGCGCCCTTGTCGATCACGACGACATCGGCCCCATCGTCGGCGAGCTCGTACGCGGCGCTCAGACCAACGATACCGCCTCCGATGATGACGACATCGTGCATCACTCGATGACCGCGATCTCGACTTCGACGGTGTCCCCGTCGTCGATGCGTTCAGCGTCCCGAACAGCCTTCTTGACCGGCAACACGTATGCCGACAGCTTGGAATCGGGGAACAGTGACGTACTCCACTCGGTTCTGCCGATGCGCACCGAAACCTTGACCGAACCGAACCCGCGGCTGGGACGTTCAAGGGTGTCCATGTAGTCCTCGATCTCGTCGGACAGCTCCGGCGGTACGGTGACGAAGAACCATGGATTCTCGTGGGACGTCTCCCACAGCGTCGCCGAGAAACTCACAGGTCGATCCATGCGGCGAGCCTATCGCACGCGAACCGTCGACGACGCCCGATCGGGTCGGCCGTCAGACCGTGGAAGCCGCAGCTCGTTTGAGTGCGGCGTGCGCTGCAGACAGACGTGCAATCGGGACGCGGAACGGTGAGCACGACACGTAGTCGAGACCGATGCGGTCGAAGAACGCCACCGACTCAGGATCTCCGCCGTGCTCACCACAGATTCCGACCGTGATCGCCGGGTTGGCCGCGCGAGCCGCCTGTACCGCCATCTCGACGAGTGCGCCGACGCCTGTGACGTCGATGGTCACGAACGGGTCGGTCTCGATGATCCCACGCCCGATGTACCCGGGCAGGAACTTCGATGAGTCGTCGCGACTGAGGCCAAGCGTCGTCTGCGTCAGGTCGTTGGTACCGAAGCTGAGGAAATCGGCTTCCGCAGCGATGTCCCCGGCGATCAGAGCCGCCCTCGGCAACTCGATCATTGAACCGATGTGGTAGTCGACCCGCGATCCCATGGCCGAGAACACCTCTTCAGCGGTCTCGACGATCAACGCCTTCTGATTCAGATACTCGTTCAGGTATGCAACGAGCGGGACCATCACCTCCGGCCTGACCACGACGCCAGCTTCCTGGACGCGCACGGCCGCCGTGAAGATCGCCCTAGCCTGCATCCTGGTGATCTCGGGGTGTGCAATACCGAGACGCGCCCCCCGATGGCCGAGCATCGGGTTCGCCTCAGCGAGACGATCGGTACGTTCGAGGAGAGCCCGCAGTTCATCGAGGCGAGGCCCTCCGTCGGCACCGTTCGACACGGACTGTTCGTGTTCGAGTCGAACGATCTCCTCGAAGGTCTCAGAGCGGTTCGGCAGGAACTCGTGCAGGGGCGGATCGAGCAATCGGATGGTCACAGGGAGCCCATCCATCTCACGGAAGATTCCCTCGAAGTCACCGGTCTGGAACGGTTCGAGAACGGCGAGCGCCTCGGCTCTGGACTCATCGTCGGACGCCATGATCATGGACCGGACGGCCTCGATGCGGTCCCTGGCGAAGAACATGTGCTCGGTTCGGCACAATCCGATGCCTTGGGCACCGAACCCACGGGCCTGTGCTGCGTCGGCCGGGGTATCGGCGTTTGCACGACGCCCGAGACCGCTGGTGGCATCCGCCCATTCGAGCAAGGTGTCGAAGTACTCGTCCTGACTCGCCTTGACGGTTGGTACCTCCCCGACGTACACGATGCCGGCGGTTCCATCGACCGTTGTGAGTTCGCCTTCCTTGATGGTGATGCCGTTGGAAGCGACCGACCCCGAGGCCTCGTCGATGGCAAGGTCCGAGCAGCCCACCACACAGGTCATCCCGATCCCTCTCGCCACGACCGCAGCGTGGGAAGTCATTCCACCGCGTGCCGTGACGACGGCTTGTGCCACCACCATGCCATGGAAGTCATCAGGACTCGTTTCTTCCCTGAGCAGCACGACTTTGTCCCCTGCCGCCGACCTGCGTTCGGCTTCATCGGCCGTGAAGACAACGACTCCCGACGATCCGCCCGGAGATGCCGCGAGCCCCGTCGTGAAGACGGTATCGCCGTCGGATGCCTCGACGACCGGGTGGAGCAACTCATCCAATTCGGCTGACCTCACTCGAGCGACAGCCTCGGTGCGTGTGATCAGACCCTCATTGGCCATGTCGACGGCACAACGCACGGCACTGCGCCCTGCCCGCTTGCCCCGACGAGTCTGGAGCATCCAGAGTTTCCCGTCCTCGATGGTGAACTCGATGTCCTGCATGTCCTTGAAGTGGCTCTCAAGCGCCCGCCCGTGCGATACGAGTTCGGAGTACATCGTCGGCATGTCGTCGGCGAGCGACGAGATCGGCTGCGGTGTACGGATACCTGCAACGATGTCTTCGCCCTGTGCCCGCGGTAGGTACTCACCCCACAGTTTCGGCTCCCCGTTGGTCGGATCCCGGGTGAACACGACACCTGTGCCCGAAAGGTTCCCGATGTTCCCGAACACCATGGCTTGGACATTCGCCGCGGTGAAGAGGTCATCGGCGATGCCTTCAGACGCGCGATAGTCGACGGCCCGCTTGTTCATCCACGACCGGAACACGGCCGTCACCGACTCGCGAAGTTGGACCCGGGGGTCGGATGGCACTGCGTTCCCCGTGTCGCGCTCAACAATGGCCGTGAGCTCGAAGACCGCTGTCTTGGGGTCGTGCGAAACGCCGTGGAGAGCCTCACCGTCGAGACCCAGCACGACATCGGCGTACATCTGGATGAACCGACGATACGCATCCCATGCGAAGTCCTCGTCGCCGGTCAGCGCTGCGAGGCCCGGCACGGTCTCGTCGGTCATGCCGAGGTTGAGGATCGTGTCCATCATGCCCGGCATCGAGACCGGGGATCCTGACCGCACCGACAGAAGGAGCGGATTCACCGGGTCGCCGAAACCCTTGCCGGTCGACGCCTCGAGGTCTGCTACCGCCGCATCGACCTGGTCCCACAGATCATCTGGCGACTGACCCCCGGATGCATAGAAGGCACGACATGCGTCGGTCGTGATGGTGAAGCCGGGTGGGACGGGCAGTCCGATTCGCGTCATGGCTGCGAGCCCGGCGCCCTTTCCGCCGAGCAGTGCACGCTGCGACTCGTCTGCTTCGGCAAAATCGGCAACCCAGGTTTTCATGTCAGCACATCCTCCTGAAGCCCAGATTACCGGGGGTATCTCTCACCGAATCTGGGGGGCGGATGTGTGCGGTTGATCGGTCCTGAGGAACTTGAAGAAGCACCACGTCGAAAATGCCGTCAAGAGATGCCACACGGCATGGGCTTGGAGCAACGAGTCAGGACGGCACCACCCGTGATCGTTCGTCCCGGTCGTCCAAATGGCATAGGCGACAAGGAATGAACCCAGCCCGGCCCAGAACCACGGGGTGTACCGGCGTCGCGTCGTCGGTGGGGAGGTTGCGAGGATGGCCGGGAGCCAGAAGAGAACCACCCACCAGTGGGCGACGGGATCATCCAACATGACTGCGGGAGTAACCCCGAACACCGCTGCTATCAGGAAGCCCACGAGACCCGACCACCAACGGCTGGTCGGGGACCACCACCGGTAGATCATCTCGGAGATCAACCACAGCGCGATCGAGACGCCGAACAGGTCCAGCTCGATGCCCAGATCCCGCCCGTAGAGCCAGAACAGCGTGGCGTAGCCGACGAGCACGGATCCGTACACGACGAAGAAGCGGCGGTCCTTCCATCTCCCGAGTACCGCAAGGTTGAACAGCCAGGGAATCAGGATGTACGCCACCATGGATACGTTGTCGAGCCAGGCACCGAAGAAGGTGTGGCTGCCGTGCATGACCATCGATCCCGGACCGAGGAACACCGTCGCTGCCGCATACATGAGGGCGATGGGTTGGTGGCCGATGAACCGGTTCGTCTGGTCCCGGTCATCAATCGTGTCTCGGGCGAGCACGAGGAACATCGCCAGCCCGGAGACGACAAAGCCGAGATTGCCGAGTGTGTTGATGGGTTCACGAAGCAGACCACCGGACACCCGCTCGCACCAACGCGAGATCTCGCCGATCGCTTGTTCGTCCGCGGCTGGGGACCACCAGCCGATCGCCCCACCGATCAGGAACAGGACCGCAAAGACCCCGAGCGCACCGAGGGCCATGAGCAGTGGTCTGTACGGACGATCCATCAGCCGATACTACGAGAACCAGGGATCCGGGAGGAAGCGGCGGCGGCTCACCAACCACATGCGGGAGTGGAGGCAATTGGCAGACCACACCCGCCCGATATCCTGCCCCTCACGCCATGACAGAGCAATCGACCAAGACATCCCGACTGCGACTTGCTGTCGCGTCGCTCAGCCAGGAAACCGACACCTTCAATCCGGACCTGACAACCCTCGACGACTTCGCCGCATTCGGTATCTATCAGGGTGACGCCGTCGTCGAGAAGATGGCGGGTATCTGGACGGTCGGCGGATTCCTGGACGTGACAGGCGCGCGGTCCGACATCGATGTGGTTCCGATCATCCGAGGGTTCTCGACCTCGGGCGGTCGGATCACCGCTGAGGCACACCGATTCTTCGAAGATGCGATTCTTGACGGACTTCGCTCAGCCGGACACCTCGATGGTGTGGCACTCCTCCTCCACGGCGCATGTGCTTCTGAGATCGACGATGACGTCGACGGTTCCATCATCGAAGCCTGCAGGGATCTGCTCGGTCCCGACACCCCGATTGTGGTGACGCTGGACCACCACGCCAACATCACCGATCGCATCGTGCATGCCAGTGATGCGATCGTGGGATACCGAACCAACCCACATGACCCTTTCGAGACCGCGCAGGCGTCAACGAATCTGCTTCTCGACATCATCGGGGGCGTGAAACCAGCGATGGCTTGGCGCAAGATCCCGATGATCACCCACACAGAACACTTCAAGACGGCCGAAGCACCCATGAAGACCTGGTTCGACATGGCTCGTTCGATGGAGAAAGAGCCTGGGGTCCTGACGGCTTCGACGTTCCCCATGCAGCCCTGGCATGACGTGCTGGAAGCTGGGTGGACGGCACTTGTCGTTACGAGCACTGAACTCGCCGACGCACAGGCCAGAGCCGACCGATTGGCCGATCTGGCGTGGTCCCTCCGCCACGAGTTCATGGAGAAGGACTCCATCTCAGCCACCGATGCCGTCCGCCTCGCGCACGATGCGCCCAACGGGGTTGTGGTGATAGCCGACGGAGGAGACCGAGTCCTCGGTGGTGCCGCCGGGGACAGCACGGAGCTCCTCGCGGCAATGCTGGAGGTCGAAGGCGGGATCTCGGCATTGGTGCCCATCGTTGACAAAGAAGCGGTCCGGCGACTGCAGGAAGCAGGCATCGGAGCGTCCGTGAAGCTGGCAGTGGGCGGTGGGATAACGCCATCGTTTCATCCGGTCACCGTGGAAGGCGTCGTCCGCAAGGTCGCATCCGGGGTGGTGGATCTCGGTGACACACCGCATCAGGGCCGTGAACTGGACATGGGCACCACGGCCATCCTCGATGTGGGTCCGGTGACGCTGATGATCAGCGAGAAACGAGGACT
>CBDUOH010000014.1:0-35225 GCA_965368815.1 uncultured Acidimicrobiia bacterium | reverse complement strand
CATCATCCGGGATATCTGTATTCAAGTCTGTCTGTGCGCTATCCACAACTCCGGGACAATCCGGACCGCAGGTCGTCACCACGGGCAGGGACAACAAGACCTCGTCGCGCAGCATCTGCTCCATGTCGATCTCGTGTCCGACAAGCTCATACGTCTCATCATCGGGTGTGGCATCGAACAGCGCACCGATGGTCGCCGAACGCTCCGTTGTCGAAGCGCGCAGGCACCGGTGGCACACATCGTTCGTGACGAAATCCACCGAGCCGGTCACGGCGATTCCACCCGAAACGGGGTGGAGCATGACGTCGGCAACGAGCGGTTCCTCGTCTGACAGTGCAATCAGCTCAAGTTTCCAATCCACCGTGGCTTCGATGCGAACGGGGCGACCCGAGGCATCGCGACCAAGGAGATCGGACACGTTGAGCACGAACGGAGATTGCGGCATGTCCGGCAGGGTAGGGACCACCTGCATCCAGTTGCGGGGGAATCTCGAGACGCCGCACCCAGCTCCACGACACCGCTCCGAATGACTACCTTGGCTGGCATGACACCAGATACAGTCGCCAGATGGATCGATGGGTACCTGGCGGCGTGGCGCACCTACGACCCTGAGCGAATCGGTTCCCTGTTCTCGGAATCAGCGACCTATGCGTTCAACCCGTGGGATGAACCGCTCGTGGGGCGCGAAGCGATCGTCGCTGCGTGGCTCGGGGACAAAGACGCACCTGGGTCGTGGCGGGCGGAGTACCACCCGGTGCTCGTGCTCGACGGAACAGCGATCATCGTCGGCGAGACGGAATACACCGATGGATCGGTCTACTCGAACCTCTTCCAGGTCTCGTTCGATACCGCAGGACGATGTACGTCTTTCGTCGAGTGGTACATGGACAGGACGAACCCCGACTGACCAAGGTCGGGGCGGGTGCTTCGCCGTGGTGATCAGCCGCTGACGGGAGGAGGTTCCGTCGGAGGCAACGCCTTGTGGAGTTCGGCTCGAGCCTCGGTGATGTAGCGATACAGTTCACCGAGCACCATCTCGGCCTCACCGAGATGTCGTTCGGCAAAATCCTCGGCCTCGAGACGGATGCGTCGCGCCTCGGACTCGGCGTTGCGAACCAATGCGTTGGCCTCTTCCACCGCCTCCTGGACGACGTAATTCTCCGAGACGAGTGCCCGGGACTCCTCTCGGGCCTTGGCAATCACTTCCTGTGCCTTTTCGTTCGTTCGAGCGATGTAGGACTCGCGTTCACGCACCATCCAGCGGGCAGCCCGTAGTTCTTCGGGGAGTTCTTCAAGGGCCTGATGGAGACGATCGAGCATCTCCTCTTGGTTGATCATCACATTCGATGACAGGGGCACGGTGCGGGCGTGCTCGACCTCGGTGATCAACTCCTCGAGAACCTCGGCGATCGCTCCCGGGAGTGGTGGCGACGGTCTGGCTTCGTCTGGCTGATCAGTCATGCGAGTCGCTCCTTCAGGGCTCTGGCAACAGGATCCGGGACCAAATCGTCCACCGAACCTCCCAAGCGTGCAACTTCCTTGACGAGGGAGGACGAGAGATAACCGTACTCAGGCTTCGTGGCAACGAACAGCGACACGACGTCGCCCGACAGGTGCCGATTCATCTGTGACATCTGTATCTCGTAGTCGAAATCGGTGACGGCTCTCAGACCTTTCACAACGGTCTTGGCACCGATTTCGATGGCATAGTCGACAAGGAGTCCCTCGAAGCTCGCAACCGAGACATTCGGCCACTGGGCCGTGCATTCCTCAAGGAGCGCAACGCGTTCAGCTGCCGTGAACAGTGGGGTCTTGGACGGATTGCGCACGACACCGACCACCACCGAGTCGAACAGGGGAACACAACGTTCGACCACGTCGAGGTGACCCTTGGTCGGTGGGTCGAAGCTCCCGGGAACCAATGCCGTGATCACGGTTCGATCCTCTCCATCATTGTCACTACGGCATCACCGTACCGCCGCTCATCCACCGAAGTGAGGAATTCGGGTACCGAGAATCCGCTCTTTGCTTGCCTATGAACGATAACGAGCGCGCCGTCGGCAACGATGGATTCACAGGCGAGCAACGTGGCGGTCACTTCGTCGTCATCATCGGCATATGGCGGATCGATGAACACGATGTCGAACCGCCCGTCGAGCCGACCGATGGCCCTTGCGACGGAGTCACGCACAACCGTACCCCCGAGGCCGACCGACTCGATGTTGCGCTCGATGACCCTCGCAGCATCTCGATCCCTTTCGACAAAGACCGCATGGACCGCGCCGCGGCTCAGTGACTCGAGCCCGAGCGACCCGGAGCCCGCGAACAGGTCGAGCACGGATGATCCCGGGATCCTTCCCGCGATGATCGAGAACAGTGACTCCCTCGCTCGCCCGGTCATGGGACGGGTGCCCCGTGACGGGGTGGCGAGCTTTGCCCCTTTCGCTGACCCGGCGATGACCCTCATACCTCGACCTCACCGTCGTTGGCCTCCGGGAGGACACCGAGGAACCGACTCGCCTCATCAAGCATGTCCGCCACGAAAACGGAATCACGATCCAGGCCGACCGCGACCGCGGCGACGTCCGCAGCCTGTTCCAGGATGTCGGCGTCGCGAATGACATCGGCCAACCTGAGATCTGCAGCACCCGACTGGGTGGCCCCGAAGATCCTCCCCTGGCCCCGTATCTCGAGGTCGCGCTTTGCCAGCTCATACCCGTCCGTCGTGTCGAGCATGGCCGCGATCCGAGCGGAGGACTCGTCGGTCGAGGCATCGGCGACCAGAACGCACGATCCCGGGTACTCCCCACGTCCCACGCGACCGCGAAGCTGGTGGAGCTGACTCAACCCGAAACGTTCGGCATTGCGGATCACGATGAGGGTGGCGTTCGGAACATCGATCCCGACTTCAATCACGGTCGTGGCGACGAGGACATCGATACGACCAGCACGGACCTGTTCCATCATCTCGGCCTTCTCATCAGGCCGCAACTGACCATGCAGCAACCCGACCGTGAGATCCGGGAGCGCAGCGACGACGCGTGCATACTCGTCCACGGCAGAACGCGCATCGATGCTGGACGAGTCCTTGACAAGCGGGCAGACAACGAACGCCTGACGACCCGACGCCACGTGCCTGGCAATCTCACGGTCGACGAGCACATCGGCTTCCGGGCCCTCGGGTACCGTCGACGTTGCGACGGGGCTCCTGCCTGCGGGCATGTCGGTGATCGAGGAGACCTGGAGGTCGCCGTACTGGGCCATGGCAAGGGTGCGAGGAATCGGCGTGGCGGTCATGAGCAGGAGGTCAGGGACGGTCCCGTCATCACGGGCCGCACGAAGCTGGACCCGTTGCTCGACACCGAATCGGTGTTGCTCGTCGACGACCGCTAACCCGAGCGAGCGCATCCGTACATCCGTCTGGATCAATGCCTGGGTTCCGAAGGCGATATCGATCAGACCCTCATCGAGCCACGCCAATCCCTGGACACGATCGACGTCGCCTGCGACGAAGTTCACGGTCACGCGGGACCCCGTGAACAACCCGATCCGGACCGGGCGCGTCACAGGATCGTCTCCGCCGAACAGAGATGGTGTGCCCGATGCTCCGAGATCCTCTGCGACCGGCGCCATTCCGGCATCCCCGAGAATCTGCGCCGTCCCGAAATAGTGTTGGGTCGCAAGGACCTCCGTGGGTGCCATCACGGCGCCTTGGTGGCCACCCTCGACCGAGGCAAGAAGGGCGAGGACCACAACGATCGTCTTCCCCGAACCCACTTCGCCCTGCAACAGGCGATGCATCGGGGTCGTGGAGGTCATGTCCGACCTGATCGCGGCAAGTGCGTGCTCCTGCCCCTCCGTGAGCTCGAACGGGAAGTGCGCCCGGAATCGGGTCGTCAGCTCCCCCGTTTCGACATTCGAAACGCCGCGCTTTGTCTCGTAGTCATCGTATGCCCGAGCCTTGAACGCCATTTGTATGCGCAGGAACTCGTCGAAGATGAGCCGCTTCCTGGCGGCGGCGATCGCGCGCATCTCGTCGGGGAAGTGGATGTCACGAAACGCCGTGGAGCGGTCCACAAGCCCCAGAGATCCGAGGATCTCGGCCGGAACCGTGTCGTCCATCGGGAGTGAGCGTGCCAAGGCGTTTGCCATCGCCTGTCGGATCTTCATCGGTGAATACCCCCCGACACCGGGGTGGATGGGCACGACCCGATCGGTGAGGAGCTTGTCCTTGGCACCGAGGGGCTGGATGTCGGGGCCCTTCATCTGGCGGGACCCCCGATAGTTCTCGATCTTGCCAGCCAGGAGGACTTCGCTCCCCTCGGTCGCCTTGATGTACGGATTGAACCAGACGGCCCTCACCGAGCTCGTACCGTCCGAGATCCGTGCCTCGACCATGGTGCGACCCCGAGAGATCCTCCGTGATGAGAACGACTCGACAACACCCCCGATGGTGACCTCCTCGCCGTATGGCGCAGCCGCGATGTTGAAAAGCTGGCTGCGATCCATGTACCTGCGCGGCGTATGAAGCAGGAGGTCGGCAACGCTCGAGATACCCGCCGATCCCAACTTGCGTGTCGCCGCCGACCCGATGCCCTTGACGTTGTCCACGGGGATCTCATCGAGGTAGGCCAGCGTGCGCGGTGGTACGGTCGATTGCGTTGTCACGTCGGGATGTTGGTAGGGATATCGACAGTATGCATTTCCGCGCCGCCACACCGCCAATGCCGGAAAGCGCGGCGCCATGATCCGGCCCGGTCGCGACGATTCGATGCGCAGGCAGCGACGGCCCTGGTGACGTGATCGGTAGGCAGGGGCACGGTGCTATCTTTGCGAGCGCTTCAGGAGGATTACCAACCATGGCATACAGATGTGAAGTTTGCGGCAAAGAGCCGTGGACAGGGAAGCAAGTCAGCTTCTCCCACAAGCGTTCGTCCAAGACGTGGCGCCCCAACATCCAAAAGATCAGGGTCAAGCACGGTTCGAACTCACGCCGCGCCCGGGTATGCACATCGTGCATCAAGGCCGGAAAGGTCGAGAAGGTCTAAATGCAGCAGGGTGTCGTCAAGGTGTACGACAGCGCCACGGGCATCGGCATCATCATCCGCGATGACGATCGGTCCGAGGTCGTGTTGAAACCAGGCAGCCTCGACGGTTCCATGTTCAGGTTCCTCCGCCAGGGCCAACGCGTCCGCTTCGACATCAGTGATGATCCGACGCCGGTGGCCACCAATCTCCGATTCGGCTCGGACGGCTACTAGCCCATTGCTCGTACCCCACAGCATCAAGCCTGATGACCGCGTCCCATTCGAAGCGCTCGTAGCGCCGGACATTGCGTGGGTGATCGGTTCTGAAATGTCGAATCGGCGTGGAGCTATCGTGGTCTGATGTCGATTACACGTTCTGCGGAGATCGAGGCGGTAGCGCGAAGAGTGTTGACAACCTGGGGCCGGGGTGACGCCGAGACCATAACGAATCTGTTCTCGTCGAGCGCCGATCTCAGGGTCCTTGGCTTCGACGCTGAAGAGCAGTGGAGTGGCGCCGATGAGTTCCTGAAGGTCTTCATCACCCAGATGGATGAAATGCCCGACTGGAGCATCGAAAACCACCATGCGGAGGCGTTTGAGGATGGGTCAATCGGCTGGGCAACTCTGTACTCGACGATCGTGTCTCCCGAGGGCGCAACGCCAATACGCCACACAGCCGTGTTCCGCCTCGAAGGAGGGTTTTGGAAGGTCGTTCAGTGGCACAACTCGATACCGGTCCCCAATCAGCAAGTACTCGGCGTCGAACTCACAACGACGTTGAATCGGTTGGTTGCATCGGTTCTCGATGACAGCTCTGATCTCGCCGAGGTGTCGGGATCTGAGGGCACTGCGACATTGGTGTTCACCGACATTGTTGATTCCACGCCTCTCGCTCAGTCCCTTGGGGACGTTGCGTGGGCAGGGATGATTGGCTCGCATGAACGTACGATCGGACGCATCGCGGAGTTGCATGGAGGAACCGTTGTGAAGTTCCTTGGTGACGGGTCCATGTTGGTCTTTGAATCGGCCCGAGCGGCGATACGAGCTGCGGTCGAGCTCCAGCGTTCCTGCGATGGAGAGCCCTATGACATTCGTATCGGCATTCATACCGGTGAGGTCATTCGCACGGACAATGATCTCCTCGGCCTCACCGTGAACAAGGCCGCACGGGTGGCATCTGCTGCCACCGGCGGTGGCATCTTGGTGTCGTCCACGACCCGGGATCTCATCGGCCACATGGAAGGTGTGCGCACCGGTGAACCGAAGATCGTCCGACTCAAGGGAATATCTGATGTTCACGAGGTGGTTCCCGTCGAGTGGCTCTGACGTCACCTACACGGTCATCGAATGATGCATTCGTGTGGCTCTGGGATGTCACGCCCGTCGCCGGGAGCAGGTTGCGTCGAGTTCGATTGACGCGGACACGCCCTGGCCGGCACAGGGGGGCATGGCTGCGACTTCTCCGGTCTCACCCACCGTCCACGGGCGGGAGGAACCACGCTACAGCTTGACCACCGGACACGTGAGTGTCCGGTCGATGCCCTCGACGGGTTGGATGCGTGTGACCACGAGCTGACCAAGTGCATCGACGTCGTCAGCGATCGCGGACACGACAACGTCGTAGGGACCGGTCACTGCTTCTGACGAGACGACGCCATCGATCTTTGCGATCGCGGCTGCAACTTCGGATGCCCGACCGGAGTCGGTTTGAATCAATACGTATGCCTGAACCATGCCAGAAGCGTACACCACAGCGCACGCGATCACGCTCGATGTGCCCGACCTATCTGGTGGCCAGCTTCGATCGGCTTTCGTGGCGGTCGAGCGCAGCATGGACCAGGTGCGAGCACAGCTCCTCGTAGGTCATGCCGGTTGCCAGCCACATCTTGGGAAACCCCGAGATGGAGGTGAACCCGGGCATGGTGTTGGCTTCGTTGAACAAGAACCGACGAGTTGCGGTGTCGTAGAAGAAGTCGATCCGCGCCAGACCCGACAGATCGAGGAGGTCGAACAGCGCCTCGGCCATCGCCCGCACCGTCTTGGTTGCGCTCTCGCTCAGATCGGCAGGTGCGACGCATTCGCTCGAGTCGTCGTCGTACTTCGCGTCGTAGGTGTACCAGTCGGCTGTCAGCAGGATCTCGCTCGGAACCGATGATCGGGGGCCATCGAGCACGGCCACTTCGATCTCACGACCGACGATCGCCTCCTCGACGACCACCTTCGTGTCATATCGGAACGCGTTGTCGATAGCCGGAGCCAGCTCGCCAGCCGAAACAACCTTGGTTATGCCGACCGACGAACCCTGAGCCGATGGCTTGACGAACAACGGCAGCCGGAGGCCCGAGCGAATCGCAGCGATCACCCCCTCGTCATCCACGTCCCACTCGGCATTGCGGATCGCACGCCACGGTGATGTGGGGATACCTGCCGCATCCGCTATCCGTTTCGTGAGGTCCTTGTCCATGCACAAAGCACTCGCGAGGACACCGCAGCCGACATACGGAACATCGCTGACCTCGAACAGGCCCTGCACCGTGCCGTCCTCACCCTTCGGACCGTGCAGGACGGGGAAGATCACATCGAATCCGACAGGCTGGCCGTTGACCTCGAGGACACCATCGGGAACGACGAACGAGACAGGCCGACCCTCGGCTCGGAACGGGCGATACCCGACATCTGACAGGAACCATGCGCCGTCGCGTGCAATACCGACCGGTATGACGCGATGCCCCGCACCGGTGAGCGCGTCGTATACGGAAACCGCCGAATCACACGAAACCTCGTGTTCGGATGACTGACCGCCGAAGAGAAGAAGGACTCTGGCCATACAGCGAGATTACCGTGTGGCCAGATATCTCAAGGGGTTTGGACGAACCGGACCCAGGACTTCGGACAATGCGGGGCTTGCAGCTGTGACCGACTATCGGATACGTGTCATCAACACCGGGCTGATCGTGTCCTGGTTCGCTGTGGCCATGTTCGTGCTGTGGGTCGTCGTGCGGACTTCCGCCGACAGGACGCCTCTGCTCGTCATCGCCACCGCGCTCGTGGTCGCCCTGATCGTCCTGACCGCGACCCCGTGGCGCAGAACTGTGGAATCGGGCATCGCAGACTGGCTGATCACTGCGTGGTGTCTTGTGGCCCTGCTCGCTGAGCTTGTGATCGATCTGCGGGGTGGCCATGCTCCCTTCGGAGTCGGTTTCCTGTTGGTTCCGTTCTTCGCAGCGGCAACCGCCGCCATCGTGCCACTCATCATCACCGTCGAGATCGCGTCGTTGACCGCCTACTGGATCGCACTCGGTGAATCCGGCGGTTACCTGACGGCCACAACCGGAACGTCGCTGCTCACCTTCGCCGCCGCATCGGTATTCGTACTCCTGATCTCCGTTCGCGTCAGCTCCCAGATCGAGGAATCCTCTGCCGAATACGAACAGCTCGCGACGCGCGAGGCTGCCCTCGCCAGACAGGAGAAGGAGCTCGCCCAGCTGTACGACGTCTCGCTGGCAATCGGCGCAGGGACGAAACTCACCGAAGTGCTCCCCGACCTGATCGGGCGGGTGGCCGAGGCCGTCTCGGCACGCGTCGGTTTGGTGATGCAATACCAGCCTGACTCGGAGGAACTGTCGCTCCTGTCCCCCATCTGGGTCTCGGGCCGCAACGTCACAACCGACCCGTTCAGCGTGACGCTCACCGAACCGGGGCTGTCACAACGCGTGTTCATGTCAGGCGATGCGGCCATGCTCAACGACATCGATCAGGACACCACCGTGGACCGCCTGATGGCCGAACTCGGGTCCGACCGGGCGGCAGCGGTGTCGCTCAGGGTCGAAGAGCGAACCATCGGGGTGCTCGTCGTCGGAGACAAGACAGAACGCTTCACCGAGGACGACATCCGCACACTGGAGTCACTCGCAGCACCCGCTTCCCTGGTGCTGAACCAGATGACCAGGTTCGAAGCTGTGAAGGCCTCGTCGGAACGCATGGCCGAAGTCGCCCAGATGAAGACGGACTTCGTATCGGTCGTGTCGCATGAGCTGCGGACTCCGCTCACGTCGATCATCGGTGCCTTGAGCACGCTGCGGCGCCCGGAGCTGAAGCCACCCGACGAACGAGCGAGCCAGTTGATCGACATGGCATCGAACCAGGCCAATCGTCTCCGGACCCTGATCGAGGATCTGCTCGTGATGTCACGGCTCGAGGCGACGAGCCTGCCGGTGCGGCCGGTCGGCATCCATCTCGACACATTCCTCAACGACCTGCTGTCGACGATGCGCGGAGCCGATGCTGTGGCAGTCGACATAGCCGAGGGCACCGGACCGGTATCGGCTGACCCGGATCACTTTGCCAGGGTGATCACGAACCTCGTAGAGAATGCTTTGAAGTACGGGGGAGATACCGAGGTTGCGATCTCGGCCGTGCGGGTCGGACACGACATCCGTATCTCGGTGATCGATCACGGACCGGGGATCCCCTATGAGAAGCATGCCGTGATCTTCCAACGGTTCACCCAGCTCCAGCCCAACGCAACGCGTTCAAAGGGCGGCGCTGGCCTGGGCCTGTCGATCGTGAAGGGCCTTGCCGAGGCGATGAACGGACGGGTGTGGTTCGAGCCGACCGTTGGCGGTGGAGCGACGTTCACCGTCTCTCTGCCGGTCCACGAGGCCGAGGACCCACACGCCGATGGCCACGAGGGCTAGCTGTCGAGACCCTCGTGCTTTCCGGCTGCGTTCGAGTGGAATCCTCCGTCGACGTGAATGATCTCGCCGGACGTTGACAAGGCGAAGTCGGACATCAACACGCACGACATCTTGGCAACCGGATCCGGATCCCGCGGGTCCCAACCGAGCGGGGCTCGGACGGCCCACAGGTTCTCGTACTGGGTGAATCCCGGAATCGACTTGGCGGCGACGGTCCCAAGCGGACCAGCCGACACGAGGTTGACGCGGATGTTGTCCTCTCCGAGATATCGCGCAAGGTATCGATTCACCGACTGGAGTGCCGACTTGGCCACACCCATCCAGTCGTACCCGGGCCAGGCAACCGAGTTGTCGAAGTCGAGGCCGACCATCGCTCCCCCACCCGCTTTCAGAAACATCGGCCGGAGTCCCATCGCGAGTGTCTTGTAGGAGAACGCCGAGGTCAGGAACGCGGTGCTCGCAGATTCGGCGGGGGTGTTGAGGAACTCTCCGCCGAGTGCGTCCGCCGGAGCGAACGCTATGGCATGGAGCGCACCGTCGAGGCCACCCCACTCGGCGTCGATCCATGACACCAGCTCTGTCATGTGATCCGGATTGTTGATGTCGAGTTCATGCACCTCGACCGGTTCGGGCAGCCGCTTGGCCGCACGGGCGGTGAGCGACATCCCGCGACCGAATCCCGTGATGACGACGGACGCGCCCTGTTCTTGTGCGACACGTGCGGTGTGCCAGGCGATCGAGTCGTCCGTGAGGACCCCCGTCACGAGGATTCGCTTTCCCTCAAGCAAGTGCGGTTCCCTTCGTTTCTCGGATGCAGACTAGACGGTGTCGCTACGACACATTCGCCCATGCCCGCAGACCGAGTCCCATGACGAACAGCAACAGGATGCCGTATGTCAGGGCAGGGCGACGGGCCATGGTCGATCGGTAGAGGTACGCGAGCGTCAGGGTGACTGCGATCACGACTCCGTAGAAGAGGTGGAAGGCGTTGCCCGGTTGGATGTCGTTGCTGTACAGGGTGACCCCTGCGGCAATCTGGATCAGCATCGCAGCAATGGCCATACCACGCCCCCAGATGAACCACTTCGACGGCGTGCGCCTGCCGATCGCGAGGACGAGCCCCCAGAACCCGACGATCCCCGTCGCCCCGACGGCCACGTAGAACCACTGCTGATGGAATCTGAGGATGGTGCTGAGGTCCACGTTCCCACCTGTAGGCGCTGCCTGACATCAACGACGATACTGCCGGGCGACACGGTAGAGCCATCGAGCAACGGTACGCTCGGTGCATGATCGAACTCCACCCACACGACATGGCACACGGCGGCGAAGCTGTCGCGCGCAAGGACGGAAAAGCTCATTTCGTCGCTGGAGCGATGCCGGGAGAGGTCGTCCGAGGAACCGTGATCGAGGACAAGGGATCATGGGCCCGCGTCGCGCTCACCGAGGTGCTCGAACCGGTGGAAGGTCGCCGAGTCGCACCGTGCCGTCATGCCGCGACCTGTGGTGGCTGTCAGTGGCAACACGCCGATGAAACACTCCAACATCGTTGGAAACGGCAAACAGTGCTGTCCCAGCTCCAACACCTCGGCCGCATCGAGGATCCGGTGGTCCACGACACCGTTGTTCCATCGGACAGCTTCCACTACCGGAACCGCATGGATTTCCATGTCGTGGACGGAAAACCGGCCCTGTATCGGGAACGGTCGAACGATCTCGTCCCTCTCACCGAATGCCTACTCCTCGCGGAACCGATCCGGGGCATCTTCGATCGCCTCGGTGATCTTGGTGGCCTCGTAGGGATCACCCTGCGATGTGGGGTCAACACCGGCGACGTCGTCGTCATCGTCGAAGGCGACGCACCCGAGTCGATCGCCGACCTCGGCGTGCCGATCCTCGAGCGTCGCAAGGACGGTATCCATCCGCTGGTCGGTGACCCGAAACTCACCGAGATCGTCGACGGTGTCACATTCGACATCCCACCCGAGGGCTTCTTCCAGAACAACACCGCCGGCGCCGAAGCTCTCATTCGCCTGGTGCGGGACGTCCTCGAGATCGCAGATGACGAGACCCTTCTCGACGGATACTGCGGAGTCGGGTTGTTCGGCGCCACCGTCGGTACCGCAGCCAACCGGGTACTCGGCATCGAAGCATCCGAACGCGCCGTTTCGTTCGCACGAAGGAACTATGCGGCCGCAGGGGTCGACGCCAGGGTGGTGGCCGGCTCATTCACCCGTGACATCGAAGCCTTCGAGGAGTATTGGGACGTTGCGGTCGTCGATCCACCCCGCAAAGGATTGACCGAGCGCGGCGTCGAGGCCGTGACTTCAGCGATGCCCAGACGGATCGCATACGTATCGTGCGACCCGGCTTCCTTCGCCCGCGACACGAGACTGCTTGCCGACCATGGCTACGAATTCGTCGATGCAACGCCGGTCGATCTGTTTCCCCAGACCTATCACGTAGAAATCGTGGGCCGATTCGACCGGGTCACCCTCGGAGTCCAGGACGCCGGGGCGTAGCGGCTACATCCCCTTGAGGATTTCTGACCGTTTTGCTTCGTATTCCTCGTCGGTGATGAGCCCGTCGTCGCGGAGGCTCGCCAGTTTTCTGATCGCTTCGGCGCCGTCCTCCTGCGGACGTGGAGCCTGCGGGCTCGAGGACAACGAGATCGTTCGTGCTTCTCTCGCCTTGTACAGAACCGCCTGGAACTTGTCGGGATGCGGTATGTCCGCGAACGAGCTCTGACCCGTTTCCCCCGCCGATTCGACGAGAAGGTCTCCCGCGCCGACCAGACGTTCGAACACGGTCTGGGAGAAATTCACATTGGTGATGCGCTCGAGCGGTATCTCGATACCCCGTTGTGCGATCAACCCGGACCTCGTCATCAAACGCTCCGAGGTCAACACGTATCGGGTGAACCACCAGTCGACGAGCGGCTTGACGGCAACGGCAGCGAGTACGCCGAGGGCGATGAGGAATCGGATCAGGGCGAATCCATCGACGAAGACCTCGATCAGCGCGGCCACGAAGACGACCGCCAGCACCCACATCGCCGGTATGAACAGGAGCTTCCAGTGGGGCCGGAACGTCGTAATGACCGTCTCATCTTCGGTCAGGGAATCGGAGGGCCAAGGCATGGGGACATCGTAGCGAATGCGTGGGGCGTGTGTCGCGGATCGATCCGGGCCAAAACGCGAGAAACCCCAAGGAAGCCGGAGCCCCCTTGGGGTGTTCTCAGTGCCTTTCCTTACGGCCTTTCGACCTCCGGTCCGGCAATCCGCCTACCTTGCGGTCTGCGGAAGTCGATGCGAACCGAGGTCCGCACCTGTGCCTTCAGGCCCTTCGCCTGCCGAAGCCTGCGATGGTGAGGCTTGCGCCCCGGACACCCGAGGGTGTCACCTTCCGGCTGGCCCGTTTCCGGACCTCCGAACCGTTGCCGGCTCGGAAACCGTCTCCTGGGCCGGTCCCGGTTTGACCCGATCCCGGCGCCTCCGACTTGCGTCTTCGGCATCCTGGCGACGTCCGCCGTCGGGACCGCCCGCCGTCGTGAGACGATTGACGGTGCTGGTTCCGGCTTGCGCCAGTCGCAGCTTCCTGACAACGCCCACCTCCGGTTGCCCTTCGGTGGCCTGATCCGGGTTGCCCCGTCTCAGTCCTTGAACAATGCCACGCCGGCGACACCTCTGCAAGCGAGAACGCTCCTTGGTTTTCGCGAACAACCGTTGTTTTTCGCGACCCGTTCCCAAGCCGTGAAATGACCCATCTCGCGACGCTCGGTACGCTGTCGGGATGCGATTGATTCCTGGTGCACTCGTCACATTCGCTCTGCTACTCACGTCGGTGGCGTGCTCGACCGACGACGGTTCCACAGGGATCATCGAACCGGGTTTCCGACTCACGTCCTCGGGTTTCGGCGACCTTGTCGTCGGCGATCCATACGAGCTGGTGAGCGCCGAACTGAACCAGCGGTTTGGTGGCCCCGACGTCGACTCGTTCGACGCCACGACCGAGGTCTTCGTACCGCAATGCCAGGGCCCGGTCACCAGGCTTGAGAGCTGGGGCAACTTCATCGTCCTCTACACCGGTACGGTCGATGATCTCACGTTGGCGACATGGACATACGGTTTCGATCCGGTCACGGGATCGAGCAACGATTCACGCGGCCTCAGTCTCCGCACCGACGCGGGCATCGGGCTTGGGGCGACACGGGAAGAGATCGTCGCTGCGTATGGGCAGGACGCGTCGTTCTCGTTCTCAGAGGCGCTCGGCGGGGACACTGTGACCATCGGCGACACGAACGGAACCCACCTGGTCGGCACGGTGCGCGACGGTTTGGATCTCCTCGAGCTGGCTCCCACCTGTGGGTGACGAGGCGTCCCAGCATCCACGTGCGGTCCACCAAACAGACCCGACACGCGGGGTCCGGACCCGGTGCCCGAGAAAAGGCGAAACCCCGAGGAAGCTCGGCCGAAGCCTCGCCCTCTCGGGGTTCGCATCGGGTCGACTTGCGTCTTCCCGGTTTTGCCGGACAACCCGTGGTTTCCCACGGGATGCCCGGAAAGTGTCCTGTCGGCTGCCAGCGTAGCCGTCACGTCCGATAGGACCACCAGAGACCGAAGTCCCCGGCTGGCTCGTCGAAGGCTGGGCTCCCTCTTCGAACCGCACCTCCGCCGAAGCGGTGGCGTCGGCCCCGGTTGCCCGGGTGGATCGACCGAAGTCTCTCCGTGCCTGACCCTCCGGGCTTGCGCCCTTCGAGCTGCCGAGAAGGTAGGTATGGCAACCGGCCTTGGTCAAACGAGAACGCTTGTTCATTTTCGCGGGGTAGAACGATTTTTCGCGGAGGCCGGCCACATGCCTCGTTCGGCTGCATGACAACGCTCCGCAGGGCCATTTCCTGTCACACCGTCACGGTATGGTCTTGCCCATGACCTCAGTCGACGAGAGCCCCACCGCAATGCTGACCTCGCTGTCGCCATCGCGCGCAAGCGACTTCAAGCAGTGCCCGCAGATGTACAAACTCAAGTCGATCGACCGGATCCCGACCGAGCCGACGATCCATCAGGCGCGTGGGACCACAGCGCACCTCGCACTCGAGCGACTGTTCGAATTGCCGAGGGACGAGCGCACACCGGACAGGCTCTACGACCTCTTTCGCCAGGCGTGGGCAGAGTTGAAGACTTCCGAGTACCCGGACTTGTTCGACTCCGTGGAGGAGGAACGGACATGGGGAATCGAAGGCATGCAACTGCTCGCTGACTACTTCACGATCGAGGACCCGACGTCGTTCGACCCTGACCAGCTGGAGATGGATCTCGAGGTGCCGATCGGAGAAATGACCATCCGTGGAATCCTCGACCGCATGGAACGGGTCACCGAAGTCGACCGGCACGGCTCCACACGTGAGCTCCTCGTCATCACCGACTACAAGACCGGCAAGGCTCCCCCGGAGCGATATGCAACGAAGGCCTTTTTCGCCCTCAAGATCTACGCGCTGCTCATCAGGACCATCCGCGGGGTCACACCGGATCGGATCCGTCTGTTGTACCTCAATGGCCCGACCGAGTACACCCTCGATATCAACGACGGTCAACTCGATGCCATGGATGCGCACCTGCACGCGCTGTGGGCTGCGATCAACACCGCGATCATCCAGGATTCATGGCCGACGCGCGAATCGACGCTGTGCGATTGGTGCGACTTCAAGGACACCCTGTGCCCTGCGTTCAATACGGATGAGGACATCGCGCGGAACCGGGCTGTGATCCTCGCCCAGATCGGTGGACACGAGTCGCCTCTCGACGATCCGACGGCAACCGATCCCATTGACTCCATCACGTCCGTCACACCGGGGTCACAGGTGTGACCACGAGGGGTCTTGTGTTCGAACGTCGTATCGATCCGGGTGGGTGGGACGACCATGTCGCCCCGGTGGGTCATCCGCAGATCGTTGTCGGTGGCCCGGGAACCGGCAAGACCGAGTTCCTCTGCATGAGGATCGCACAGGCCGTCGCGTCGGGAGTACCCCCGAGCGCCATCGTGGTACTGACCTTTTCCCGGTTGTCGGTCACCGACATCCGGACACGACTGTTCGACGTCCTCGGATCGGCCTCGTACCAGATCCAGGTTTCGACGTACCACTCGTTGGCGAACCGCCTCGTCGAGGCCCATTACGGTGTCATCGGGTGGGACAGGGCGCCGACCGTGCTCACCGGACCAGAACACGAGCGATTCGTGATGTCGGTTCTGACACACGAACGCCCAGAGGATTGGCGGGAGATGTATCGCCCGATCCTCCACACGCCGGCGATGGCATCGGAGCTCACCGACTTCATCCTGCGATTCCATGAGCAAGGTGGCGAGATCGGCGACATCGACCGATCCGAGATTCCCGAGTGGCAAGGAATCGGCGGTTTCCTGAGAAGGTATTACACAGAACTCGTAGCCAATGATCGCATCGACTACGGCAAGCTCCTCAACGCAGCGGTGCAGGTGCTCGGAGCCGAACCGGCGATATCGGCTCAGTACCGGCTCGTGTTCGCCGACGAGTACCAGGACACGTCCCCCATCCAGGCGAAACTCCTGTTCGGCCTCGCAGCGAGCAGCAAGAGCCTCACGGTCGCTGCAGACCCATATCAGTCGATCTACTCGTTCCGAGGCACCGATCTCCACAACGTGCTGGATTTCCCTGATGTTGCTGCGGAGGCACTCGGCGAGCAGGTGGACCGGCTGGTGTTGACGACATCGTTCCGGGTACCCGACGAGATACTCACAGCGGCAGTCAACGTCACCGGCAGAGAGCTCCCGGGGGCCGCGGGGAAAGTGGCGAGCGTCAGGGATCGAGGCACGGTCGACACCCACGTGTTCGACAGTCCCGACGCCGAAAGCGAATGGATCGCCGCGGACATCGAACGTCTGCACCTCGCCGACGGTGTACCGCTCCACAGGATCGCCGTGTTCACAAGAGCCGCCGGAGATTTCCACCATCGAATGGCAGCGTCGCTCGAACGTCGGGGAATCCGCCACAGCCTGACGGTCGAGCAACTCGAGGATCAGCCCGTCGTACGCTTCGTGTACGACCTGGTGGCTGCGGCGACCGATACGGGCGATGATTCCCATGAGGTGATGCGAAGCGTCCTCCTCGGGCCGTTCGTCGGCGCACCTCCGGGTGCGGTCAACGAGATAGCACGCATCGTCGATGGTGGCAGGTCCTGGGCCGAGGCGATCCGGGCAACCCTCCCACGGGCGGGGGCCGTCGCCGACCTCATCGCCTCGCCAACATGGGCGAGCGATATCCCCGCGGTGGAGGGACTGTGGCACCTGTGGACGCACCTCCCTTCCCTCCACCTGATCGCCAGCGACGATGCCCGCACCGACGACCGACGAGCGTGGTCCGCCTTCGCCCAGGTGGTCGCCCGCCTCGGTGAGCGAGCCCCGAAGGCGACCCTGCTCGATCAACACATCCTCGCCTCGTCCTCCGACATCGAGGCCGACGCCCTGTTCAGCTTCCGTGCCGGTTCTGTCGAAGGTGTCACCATCGGCACACTGCACAGGGCAAAGGGAACGGAGTTCGACGTCGTCTTCATCGCCCACGCCGTCGAAGGCCACCTTCCCGACCTACGCACACGCGATTCGATGCTGCGGACCCGCCTGCTCAACCCACGCCTTCCCGAGGACCCGGCCGAGTATGTCCAATTCCGGCTCAGTGAGGAACGCAGACTCGCATACACGGCGATGACGCGGGCAACCAACCGGGTCGTATGGACGGCCACCGAAGTGGACAGTCCATCCGAACAGCTCGAACCGAGTCGATTCCTGTCGCAGGTCGGGGCACCCCGACGTCCGGCGAGGTTCGATCGGCCTCTCACCCATCGCGGTTTCGAGGCGATGCTGCGTTCCTGGTTGCGCAACCCCGAGGCTGACGAGGTCGACCGATTGGCCGCATTGCGGGTGCTCGGCGTCGCCGAACAACACGGCTTCGTGGACCAGCGCCTCCGCTACCGAACGGCACATCGCGGCAAGGACGACAGCTTCGTCCCGCACGACCACGTGACATCACCCTCACAGGCGAGCACCTACGATGAGTGTCCGCGTCGTTACGCCCTCGAACGGTTCGCAACCCATAAGGAGATCGAATCGGTGTACCTCCGGTTCGGGAACCTGGTCCACAAGGTTCTCGAGGTCGCCGAGCAACGAGCGCACGACGCCGGACGCATCCGGTCGACGGTGGACGAGGCAGAGGGCATCCTCGACGAGGTATGGGACGAACTCGGGTTCGGGGACGACGGCGTCGGACGTTCATGGAGGGCCCGAGCCTTGACCACCATCGCGACGCTGTACGAGAAGTGGCCGACATCCGCTGAGCCCGTTGCGTTGGAACACCCG
This sequence comes from uncultured Acidimicrobiia bacterium, assembly GCA_965368815.1. Lineage (GTDB taxonomy): Bacteria > Actinomycetota > Acidimicrobiia > Spongiisociales > UBA5794 > UBA5794. The sequence goes on along the minus strand of CBDUOH010000014.1, from coordinate 17,116 downwards.
TTCGATACGGAGCTCGCCGACACGCGATGGCGTGGCAAGGCGGACCGCATCGAGCATGCAGCCGGCAACCTCACCATCGTCGACTACAAGACCTCGAAGAACCCCATGACCATCGATGAGGCCAAGGAATCCCTCCAGCTCGGCTTCTACGTGCTGGCAGCGATGGCCGACCCGACGATCACCGCGCACGGGGTCGTTGCCGGTGCCTCCTTCTGGTATCCGTCGGCCAAGCCGCGCAAGGACACGATCGCCACCAGGGACTTCGACATGTCGAATCTGGGGCAGATCGAGGAACGGCTCATTGAGATTGCACGAGCAATCAGGGCCGAATCGTTCGCCCCTGTGGTGAACAAGAACTGCGATCGCTGCGATTTCATCGCGGTCTGTCCTGCGCAGAAGGAAGGGCGCGAGGCATTCGCCACATGACGTTCACACCAACGCCCGAACAACAGCGGATCATCGACTACGACCCGGTGCACCTGCGCGTCGCCGCTGGTGCCGGCACGGGCAAGACAACGACGATCGTTGAGCGTCTCGGGCAGTTCGTCGCTGCGGGCATCTCACCGACGCGGGCTCTGGGAATCACATTCACCGTGAAGGCATCCGATGAGCTCCGGACTCGCTTGCGCGAACGGGTCGGCGGTGCCGGAATGGGTGACGAGGTCGAGGTCACCACATATCACGGTTTTGCCGCGAGCATCCTCGACGAGTTCGGTCCCCTCATCGGGTATGACAACGACGCCATGCTCCTTGATGACGGGCATCGATCCGAGCTCGGTCAGCTCGTACTTCGCAACCTTCCGACCACGCTTGACCTCACCGCCATGAAGCAGCGGGTCGACGACGTGCTCGAACTCAACGATTCGCTCGATCGACATCTCCGGGATCCCGACGACCTCGTCGCATTCGGTCCACCACCCGACAGTGCCGATCCGGACGGCCCATGGCCCGTTCGGTACGAGTTGGTGCGCGCAGTCGCGGCCTATCGCGCGGAGAAGCGACGACTCGGACTCGTCGAGTTCGCCGATCTCATCCGTAAATCGGTGGAGATCGTCACAACCATCCCCGAGGTCGCACATGAACTCGCCGGGCGGTACGACGTTGTACTCCTCGACGAGTATCAGGACACCGACCCAGCCCAGAGGATCCTTCTCACGACGATCTTCGGGCCGTCGGCAGCCGTGACGGCCGTCGGGGATACGGACCAGACGATCTACGAGTGGCGTGGCGCCTCCCTCGACAACTTCGAGGCTTTCCCCGATCATTTTCCGAGGTCCGATGGCTTCGCCACGGAGACCCTCCCACTGAGCCTGAACCGCCGATCCGATGCAATGATCCTGACCCTTGCCAACAGAATCAGGGAGGAACTCCCGTCCATCGACGGCTCCGAACCGTTGACTCCCGGGCCCGACGCGAAGGACGGGTCGGTGATGGTGAGCTGGCACCGCAGCGAGAGGGATGAGGCGTGGGCAGTCGCTCGCGACATCGCCAAGCGCCATGGAGAAGGCCTCCCCTGGTCTGAGATGGCCGTGCTGGTGAGGAAGCGGGCGTGGATCCCGCTCCTCGTGGCTGCGCTGCACCACCATGACATCCCGACATCGGTGAGCGATCCGGGAACTCTGCTCCAGATACCTGAGGTTGCCGATGTGTTGGCCTGGTTGCGGATCGTCGCCGATCCCGACGCCGAGAACGCACTTCTGAGGATTCTCATGGGTGGCCAGTACCGACTTGGCATCGCCGATCTCAACCTGTTGCGCATCCACGCACGACGGATCGACGCGACCACACTGCTTGGAGCCATGACCGATCTCGACCGTGTCGACGGCCTCGATACCCCGACTCGATCTGCCCTGGAACGATTCAACGGCCTTCATCGGGAGTTGATGCAGTTCGCTCAGGTCAACTCCGTGTCGAACACGATCAATCGCATCATCACAACGATCGGATTCTGGGATGAAGCCGCGGCGCTGCGAGCAGGCGAGGCAACCACCGCTCGTCTCAATATCGGTCGATTCCTCAACATCGCCAACGGCTGGCGACCGATCGAGGGTCGGGCGACCGTGCGAAGATTCCTGCGATACATCGACGCGTTGAACGAATCGGGACGCGACGAGGCACTGACGCCTCCCGTCCGTTCGACGGCAGATGCTGTGGAACTCACAACCATCCACGGCGCGAAGGGACTCGAATGGGATGCGGTGTACATTCCCGGCCTCCAGGATCGGGATTTCCCGATGGGATCCCGCAAGCACGACGACCCGGACTCCCACGCAACCGTGCTCCCCTACGAACTCCGCCTCGACTTCGACAGTCTGCAGCCCGTCGCCGAGGCAATCGGCGACCGACGCAAGGATCTCCTCAAGCTCAGGGACCGTCTGAGTGAATACCGGCTCGCCTATGTCGGAGTGACCAGGGCGCGCCATGCCCTGATGCTGTCCGGCCACGCATGGCACGACTCCGTCAAGAACCCGAAGAAGCCGTCGGAGTTCCTCTCGATTGCCCGCGAACTCGACGGTGTGACGGTCGGGACATGGATCGATGATCCGGGATACAAGCCGGATCTCATGTCATTCAGCATCGACGGCAGGGACAAGGACCCTCTCTTCACCCGCGGTGTCGAACATGCGTTGCGAGCAACAATCGACGATGCTGGGTGGGTGGAAACCAACCACCCAGATGCAGCCGGCGAAGTCGCCGAACGGGTGGCCCAGTTGAGCCTGGAAATCGGCGAACTGCGCCAACCCGTTTCCGAGTCCCGTGAACCACCGTTTGCCACGGCCGTGACCAACCTCGTCGCGTTGGCCGAATGCCCCCTCAAGTTCAAGTGGATCCACTATGACAAGATGCCTCGGCGCCCCTCCAAGGCCGCTTCGGACGGGACTGAGTTCCATCGCAAGGTGGAGCTCCACAATCTCGGCAAGGTGCCGCTCGATGACGCCGCCCCCGACCGGTACGACGCGATTCTCGCGGATGCCGAGATCGATCAATTCGAGACCGCGGGTTCCCGTTCGGATCCGTGGACCGTTTTCGAGAACTCGCGTTTTGCGTCGACGAAGTCGCGGTTCACCGAAGTGCCATTCGAAGTAGCGGTCGGTGTGGGGTCGATTCGCGGGAAGATCGATGCGATCTATGAGCCGGAGCCCGGCAGATGGGAGATCGTCGACTACAAGTCCGGCCGTGTGAGCGAGAACCCTGCCCGCCGTGTGCAGCTCCAGGCGTACGCGATTGCAGCCGTCGATGGCGCAGTATCGATCGATCGCCCAGAATCGATGCGCGTTGCATTCGCCTACTTCGGGGACGCCGAGGTGGTGGAGGTCATCGAGGATGTCGACGACGACTGGCTCGATGAGGCGAGATCGGACATCGAGCGGCTCGTCGCCGTCGGTGCCGAAGGACCTTGGGAACCGAAGCCGTCGCCGTCGTGCGTCCATTGCGATTTCATGGTCCACTGTCCTGCTGGCCGGGCGTGGGTCCGGGAAAACGGTCGGTCCTGACCCGGCCTGTCACACGATCATGCCGTCGAGCGTATCGATCACGATCGTCACGGGTCCATCGTTGACGAGGGAGACCTCCATGTCGGCACCGAACACTCCCCGCTCAACGACAAGCCCGGCTGCCTCGAGGTGGTGGCACACCGACTCGACCAGCGGTGCTGCGGTCTCGCGACGGGCGGCTCGGGCAAACGATGGACGGCGCCCCTTGCGGACGTCGGCTGCCAACGTGAACTGGGAGATCACGAGTACCGATCCCCCGACATCGGTCAATGATCGGTTCATCTGCCCGTCCGAGTCACGGAAGACACGGAGTCCGGCGACCTTGGAAGCCAGCGCCGCCGCGTCGGGCTCGTCATCGCCGTCCATGGCCCCCACCAGGACCACGAACCCGGCACCGATCGAGCCGACCGTGGCACCGTCGACGGCGACTGACCCGCTCGACACTCGCTGTATCACCGCCCGCATGAACATTCCTTCCGACCGCGGGAACCTACACTCGTCCAGATGCTTCAGCGATTCATTCTCTCGGTTGCGCGCGGCTTCGCCATGGGAGCCGCCGATATCGTTCCCGGTGTTTCGGGCGGAACCATCGCCCTCGTCGTCGGTATCTACGAGCGGCTCATCGCGTCGGTGAGTGCAGGGTCATCTGCCATCGGGCGGATCCTCAAAGGCGACGTCTCCGGGTGCAAACAAGCCATCGGCAATGTCGAATGGTCGTTCCTCATCCCTCTCGGTGGCGGTGTCCTCCTGGCCATCGTGACCTTGGCCCACATCATCGAGGACCTCCTCCACGACCAACCGGTACTCATGGCTTCGTTGTTCGTCGGTCTCGTGGCTGGTTCGATCGTCATCGCCACGGGGATGATCAAGCGCCCGGCCACGATGCACCTCGGGATCGTCGTCGGCGTGGGTGTCGTGGTTTTCGTGCTGCTCGGCGTTCGATCGGGGACCTCGGAGGAGACCGTGAGCCAGATCGCCGATCCCGCGCTTTGGGCATTCTTCGGATCCGGCGCACTCGCCATCTGCGCAATGATCCTTCCCGGAATCTCAGGTTCGTTCATCCTTGTGATGCTCGGGATGTACGGCGCAGTGCTCGGCGCCGTCACCGACCTCGACATCGGTGCTCTCGGGGTCTTCTCGATCGGAGCAGTGGCAGGCCTGGCCGTGTTCTCCCAATTCCTCAACTGGTCATTACGGACCCATCATGACATCGTTCTGGCTGGTCTCATCGGTCTCATGGTCGGATCGCTCCGTGTCCTGTGGCCCTGGCCGCTCGGTGTCGACTCGACGGTCATCGCCTCGCCCGACTCCCAGGTTCCGGCGGCGATCGTCATGGCCATCATCGGATTCGCTGCTGTTGCAGCGATCGCATGGCTTGCAAATCGGCTCGACACCGAGGCAACCGCATCGACCGACGTTGCTGGCGGCTAGCGGTCGCCCTGTGAGGGTGGGGCTCCGACATCGGCAGGCACGGGCAGTGGCGGAGAGAGCATCTTGAACGCAATCGGCGACAAGATGGCCGTGACGCCGACGAGGAGCACCGCCCCGGCCGACAGCCCTTCGTCGATCGCTCCGATCTGGACCCCGACCTCGGCCAACGCGATGATGACGCTGAGCTGTCCGGCGAGCAGCACTCCGGAACCGATCGAATCGCGGAAGGTCAACCCTCGGAACATCAGCAACGGGGATGGGATGAGCTTGGCGAGGATGGCGACGGCGATGATCGCTGCCGCGGTCTGGAGTACCGATGAATCGAACAACTCATCGAGCGGGAAGGCGACACCCACATTGATGAAGAAGATCGGGATGAGGAATCCATAGGCGAAGCCGGAGAGCCGCTCCTCCAGGTCACCTGAGCTGCGGAAGACGAACGCGAAGATGGCACCAGCCATGAACGCGCCGAGGATCGGGTCCATGCCGAGGGCGATCGACAGACCGACGAACACGAACAGCAGCGACAGGCTGAACCGGATACCGATCTCGTCTGGATCGTGGGACGCAAAGAGTCGCTCCGCCCGATCGGGGAACCACCAGGCAAGCGTTCGCATCAGCCATAGGGAGACCAGCAGGATGATGGCGAACAGTGGTACCGCCAGCAGTTCGATCCCCCAGCCGGAACGGAACCACACGGAGAACACGATGATCCCCGTGGCGGCGAGGAACTCGGCGATGATCCCCACGACGATGACGATCTGACCCTGTCGCGTTCCAGCCCGATTGCCTGCACGGAGGGCCGGAATGATGATCCCGGCGCTCCCTGCTGACACGAGCAGGGTCATGAAGATCCGTGCATTCGCATCCGGGAGATCCACGAAACCGAAACCGACCCAGGCAAGACCGACGAAGAGTGCAAAACCGAGGAGACCGGTCAACACCGGGCCTCTGCCCTCGCGTTCGAGTGAGGTGAAGTCGATCTCGAAACCGGCCAGGAACATGAGCAGGAACAGCCCGATCTCTGCGAGGACGAGCACGAAACCCTCACCCGTCGATTCCGCCTCGATCAACTGGAGCACCTGGGGTCCGATCAGCAGACCGAACAGGATCTCGAGAACGACAGCCGGCACCCGGATGCGACGCGCGAAGAGCGGCAGGAGAAACGCGGCGAAGCCGATGACGATGAAGGTGGTCGCGTTCGGAAGAACCCCCTCGGCGGCGCCTGCGGCAAATGTGAACATCTAGTCGACCATCGGGACGAACAGAACCGACCCCTCCCCACGCGACGCAGCCCAGACTGCCGTCCCGGGCCGCCACCGCCCGACATGGCCCTCGGGCATCGACACGACCAGCAGACGGTTGGCGTCGGTAACTTCGGCGATGACGCGGACCGGATTGCCTCGGACGACATGACGTTCGACCGGTACGTCCTGAACCGAGGCCTCCCGTCTCAGCCAGGCGGTGGCCTTGCGCTTTTCCATCAGATCGTCCTTCCCCATGAACGTCGGATTGGCAACGGCGACACCGATCACCTTCGAACCGGACCTCCTTGCTATGTCGATGGCCGCCCGACCGGCGGCGTCACCCGAGATGGTCCGTCTGGCGGGAGCAACAATGGCGTCAAACCGCGCCTCTCCCCGTGTGAGGAGAATCGGCACACCGGCGGGCGCAAGACTGTTCAGCGTTTTGGGGATTCCTGAATAGAACCGGAACAGCGATGGCTTCGGCATCGGTGCGACGATCGCTCCGACGCTCTCGCCGTTTGCGATCTCGACACGCATCTTGTACGGATCCCCAGCGACGGCGCGCAGTTCAACCTCGACACCCAGCTGCTCCGTCGTGGTTTCGGCGAGCAATGCCTCGAGCTCAGTGGCTGTCGCACCGTTCTTGACGGCCTTCGGATCGGTATGGATCACGACAAGGCTCGCGGCGTTCGAATTCCGCACGAAGTGCGCAGCTTCGGCTACGGGGCCGTCGTAGTCGGCCTTCGTTGCAAGGGCAACGACAACCTTGCGCCCGAATTCGAGCGGGAACCGCGATACTCCACCCGCAAACGTTCTGACCAGGTTGGCGAAGTCAGCGGCCGCACCGACGATCGTCACCCGATCGCCGGTCAACAGCCTGGTGCGCCCGTGGGGCACCACGAGCTTGTCATCACGCAGGATGGCGGCCACGACCCACAACTCGGAATGGATCTCTTTGAGTGCTTTCCCCTGGACCGGCGAGTCGGGGGTGATCTCGAACTCCATGGCCTCAGCACGCCCGGCTGAGAACGTGGTTGACGCGAGTTTGCGCGGCTCCATCGCAATCTCCATGTCACGAGCAGCAAGCGACGCAGGGACCACGACATGGACTCCGATCGCCCGGTATTCGTCCGAACGCTCAGGAGCGCGGCATACCGCAACGACACTCTCGGCGCCGGCGTCGGCAGCGAGCTTGGCCACCTCGAGGTTCACGTCATCAGATCCCGATGCAGCCACAACCGTCACAGTCGAGTCGACACCGGCCTCCCGAAGTACGAGCGCGCTTGAGCCATCCCCGGCGATGACCGACAGTTCTCGCACGCGCTCGACGAGTTCAAGACGGGCCGGGTCCGGGTCGATCACCGTGACCTCCCAGCTGTCGCCAAGACGTCGAAGCAATTCGCGGGTTGTGGCTCCTGCACCTACAACAACAGCTCTCATACGTCTCCGATCAACCGGGGGCGACGGGCGCAGTATGCCCTTGTCAAGGAGCACAACGGGTGGGATTCACCCGTCCCTGACTGCACCAGTTTCCAACAGACTATCGACCTCAGCGGTCGCAAAGCCGGATGCTTGCAGGATTTGCCGTGCGTTCTTCCGTTGTCGCGGCGCTGGCCGCGAGGGAGGGGCGAATCGCGGGGCCACACCGGGTCGCTCGAACCCACCGCGATCGATCAACGCTCCGCGTTCGCGGTTGTGCGGATGGCCACCGACCTCGGACATCGTGAGCACCGGCGTCACGCAGGCGTCCGTGCCGTCGAACACCTCGGTCCACTCCTGCCGGGTCCGGCTCGCAAAGCGCGAACTGAACTCTCCGGCGAGCGCGGGCCAGTTCTTCGGATCCGAGCGGGACGGGAGCATGGCCTCGACCAGCCCGAGCCCCGCTACGAATTCGCTGTAGAACGCCGGTTCGAGCGCACCGACAGCCATGAACCGTTCATCGGAGGTCCGGTAGGTGCGGTAGAACGGCGCACCTCCGTCGAGCAGGTTGCCGCCGCGGTTCTCTTCCCACAGACCGGCCGTGGCCAACGCCCGGATCGGACCGAGGAGGGCAGCTGCCCCGTCGACCATGGCCACATCGACCACTCGCCCTGTTCCGCTGGTGTGACGATCGATGACTGCAGCGAGGATGCCAGCGATGGCAAACATGGAACCACCGCCGTAGTCACCGACGAGGTTGAGAGGTGGCATCGGTTGGGACTCGGGCCCGATTGCGTCGAGCGCCCCGGTCAGGCCGATGTAGTTGATGTCGTGCCCGGCCATCCCGCGGTATGGACCCCCCTGCCCCCAGCCCGTGACCCGTGCATAGATGAGATGCGGGCTCGACGCGAGGACATCATCGGGGCCAAGGCCGAGACGCTCCATCGTCCCGGGTCGGAATCCCTCGATCAGCACATCGGCGCCGGAAATGATGCGGCGCGCCGCGTCCACGCCGGGTGGGGTCTTGAGGTCGATCTCGATGACGTCCCCCGGTGCGGCCGAGGCGACGCCGAGACCAGCGGGCAGATTGTCGCCGCCCCCGGGTCGTCGGATCGTCATGACGTGTGCCCCGAGGTCAGCCAGAAGTGAGCATGCAAGCGGTACCGGACCGATCGCCTGCAATGCGACGATCGACAATCCCCGAAGGGGACCATCAGTGCTCACAGGCTCGACCAACGCTCGACGACAAGGTCGATGAACCGCTCCGTATCGACGTCGAACATCACGGTTGCGTTCGGCGCCGATCCGTCTGTTCGTTCGTAGGTGTTCCCGATGGTCGATTCCTGCACATGATCGATTGCAATGGACATCTTCCGCCCTCTGAACAGCGTTGGATCGACCAGATACGCAATCACACATGGGTCGTGCATCGGGGCGCCGATCCATCCATACTTTTCGACGTCGTGGATCTGATAGAACTCGATCATCCCGGCACAGGCATCAGCCACGGTGGAACCAACGGTCCACAGCCTGGAAACCGCCTCGGCAGGGAACAAGGTCTTGTGCGTCACATCGAGGGGAAACACCGTCAGCGGCGCTCCGCTGTTGAACACGATGGCAGCTGCCTCCGGATCGACGAACGCATTGAACTCGGCGACCGCCGTTGTGTTGCCCGGCTCGTCGAACGCCCCACCCATCCACACTATCTCACGGATCTTGTTGACGATCGATCGCTCTTTCGCTATCGCCAGACCGATATTGGTCAAAGGCCCGACCGGGCACAGCGTCACCGAAGCGTCAGGTGCCTCAAGGCACGTCTCGATGATGTGGTCCACGCCGTGCACCGGCGCAGGCGATCTGGACGAACGCGGGATGTCCGCACCGTCTATCCCGGTGTCGCCGTGCACGTACTCGGCGGTGTATTGGGCCCGAAGCAGCGGAAGTTCACACCCTCGGTACACCGGCACGTCGCTGCGGCCCGCAAGGTCGAGAAGGGCGAGCGAGTTGTCGGTGACGAGGGGCTGGGGCACGTTCCCTGCAACGGACACAACCGAAGCCAACTCGACTTCAGGTGACGCGAGCGCGAGAAACAGCGCGAGGGCGTCATCCTGTCCCGGGTCGGTATCAAGCACGATACGACGTGGAGCATCAGCCACCGTTCACCTCTGCAATCCGTAGGAGTGATCCCTGCTGGGTGACAATGTACAACTCACCGTCGGCCCCGACACCGAATCCGGTGATGTTCCCGACATTCCCGACCTGCCCGGTCCAGTCCATGCCGGATCCGTCCGCCGCGATGCTGCGGAGCAGGCCGGTGCAATAGTCGGCGAAGAAGAACTGCCCCTGCAAACTCGGGATGGATGCCCCGCGATACACGGCCCCGCCCGTGATCGAGCAGCCTTCGGCATGGGTGTACTGCGTGATCGGCAGCACCAAACCGGATGCATCACACGAGGACTCCGAGAAGCATTCGGACCCCTCCATCGTGTTCCAACCGAAATTGAGTCCTGCGGTGACGGTCGAAACGAGGTCGACTTCCTCGATCGCCCCCTGACCGACGTCGGCGATCCACAGGTCCTGCCCATCAAAGGCGAACCTCCAGGGGTTTCGCAACCCGATGGCCCATATCTCGGGTCGGCCTTCGGTTCCATCGGAGAACGGGTTGTCGGAGGGGATCGAGTACGGGTCATCGCCATCGCGACCGACACCGATGCGGACCATCGAGCCGAGAAGCGAATCGGGATTCTGCCCGTTTCCGAACCGGTCGTTGGACCCGCCTCCGTCGCCCATGCCGATCCAGAGATATCCGTCGGGTCCGAAGGCGATCATCCCGCCGTTGTGATTGTCGGCCGGCTGGTCGATGACCAGGACCACCAGACGGGTTTCGGGGATGATGATCCCACCATCCATCGAGAACTGCTCGATCACCGTGTCGCCGAGGTTGTTCGTGTAGTTGACGTACACCAGGGAGTTCTGCTCGAAGTCGGGGTGGACGGCAAACCCGAGGAGACCTTGTTCGCCCTCGAACGCAACATCGTCCCTGATGTCGAGAACCACGGCGTGGTCTCCACCGTCGGCACGAACGATACGCCCGGGCTGCTCGACAACGAGGTCTGTGCCGCCATCGGGACTCGCCACGAACAGGACCGGATTGTCGAACGCGGTGTCGACCTCGACCGTCCCGAGAACGAGCTCGCTCAAGGGCACCGCCGGCACCGGAGGCATGGTGGTATCAGGGACGGCGTTCGTGGTTGTTGTCGTCGGGGATGTCGCTGGCGGGACCGTCGTCGATGAGGTGCCATCGGCGGCCGTCGTTGTCACACCCGTCTCCGCCGAGCAGGCCGCGATGACCACGGCGGCGGCGATGAGAGCCGCGATGCGAACAGGTCTCATAGACGGGAAACGAGCTCCGTGACGAACGCCACGACCGCGGACGGCTTCTCCATCGGTACCAGGTGACCGGCCCCGTCGACAACGGCGATCGTGCCATCGATGGCGAGTGCGGCGATCTCGTGCGCCCGTGCAACGGGCACGAGTGGATCCTGCGAGCCGACGAGGATCGCTACCGGGCCCTCGAACGATGCCAGAGCATCGGAGCGGTCAGGGCGGTCCCGCATCCCGACGAGCGCCGAAACATAGGTTTCGAGTGCAGTTCGCTCGACCATGGTTCGCAGGCGCGCCTTCGTCATCAACGAGGCGTCGTCGGCCACCAGAGCCGACGTCATCGGAGCCACGAGGACTTCCCGGCCCTCGGCAACGACAAGTTCCGCCTGTCGATCGCGTCCCGTTCGCGCCTCGGGGGAATCGGCCTCCGGCTTGGAACCGACCAACCCGAGCGCTTGCACCCGATGGGGCGCCATGGATGCAAGGGCAAGCGCGACGTATCCGCCCATGGACAGACCGACCACAACCGCTTCGTCGATATCTTCTGCGTCCATCAGGGCGAGCACATGCCCGGCCTGCGCTTCCATCGACAGATCACCGCCTGCCGGCCACTCGCTCGACCCGAAACCGAGCAGATCGGGGACGAGAACGGTGTGGTCACGGTCGAGATGCGGAGTCACCTCAGCGAATGCTGACGCATCGAGCGGATATCCATGGATGAGAATGATGTTCGCCATGACGGGAGTGTGCCAGACGCACAGAGATAGCGACTACTCGTACGCCTCGCTCTCCTGCTTGGCGAGGAATTCGTAGATCTCCACCATGTCGACGCCGGGAATGGTCTCAACCGGCATCGCGGCCAGGACGTGTGAATTCGGGCGTACCGAGGGCCAGGCGTTCCCGTTCCACCGTTCAGCCATCTCCTCGCTCACGCGGCGGCAGCAGTCACCGTCGGGGCATTTCGACACGCTCTTGCGCTCGGTGTTCCAACCTCGGAACCATTTAGCATCCTCAAACCTGGCTCCCACGGTGATCGCGGCGACGTCCTCCTTGTTCGATTCGACGAACGTCGCACACCAGAACGAACCCGTGGATGTATCGGTGTACTGATAGTGGATCGTGTAGCGCGCATCGGAGAAGAAGGCTTGGCGTGTCCCCCACTCGCGGCACAGACGCTGACCTTCGATGGCGCCTGCGGAATTCTGTGGGAAGGGAACGCCGTTGTTGGCGTACGCCTTCCAGATGATGCCCTGGTCGTCTGACCTGACGAAATGCGTGCGCAGACCCAGATGACGTGTCGCCAGGTTCGTGAACCGGTGACCGGCCATCTCGTAGGACACGAAGAACCGATCCTTGATGTCCTCGACCGACAGGTTCCGGTCCTGCTTGGCATCCACAAGGAACGGAACAGCTGCGCGTTCGGGCATGAGCACGGCACCGGCGAAGTAGTTCGCCTCCACCCGTTGCCGGAGGAACTGGCCGAAGTCCTTCGGATCGGGATGGGCGAGAGCGAAGTGGCCGAGCGTTTGGAGAACCACCGATCGCGACTGCTTGGAATCGAGATTGTCGCGACCGGGTACGAAGATCTTCCCATTGCGGATGTCGGTCACCGACCGGACGGACGCTGGTACCCCGGGCGTGCGGATGACCCGAAAGCCGAAGTGCTCGGCGAGCGCATTCAGGTCGCCCTTGGACAACGCTCCCTGTCCGGAGTAGTCGATCGCAGCAACGGCTTCGGCTGCGAGTTCCTCGATCTCGGCGAAATAGTTGCCGCGATCTGCCATCTCGGCCCGTAGCTGCGCGTTTGCAGCTCGCGCCTCGTCCCTGGTGAACGTTGCTGCGGCATCCCGACCTCGCAGCTCCTCGTAGAGCCTCACGACATGTTCGAGTGCCACGTCGGAGATCTTCGATGTCGGCTTGAGGTATGGGAGGCCGAGGTCCCTGTATGCCTGGTCACCCTGTGCTCGCTCGACGGCTATCTCGAGTTCGGCGCGTCGTGACGGCGGCTCGACGCTCATCAACTCGCCTATCCCGACACCGAGCGCCTCTGCGAGTCTGTTGATGAGGCCGAGTTTCGGCTCCTTCTTGCCGTTCTCGAGCAACGAGAGGTATGGCGCGGGCTTCCCGACCATCTCGCCGAGGTTGTCGAGCGTCAATCCGCGTTGTTTCCGGTGATGGCGAACCCGCCGACCGAACATCATCGGATCAATGGTGGTCACAATTACCTCTGTTGAATAGCAAATAGAGTAATTTCTTTCGATCTTATCAGGCTTTCTGTTTGCGTATTCGATATTTCTGTCGTTTCCTACACGTCACCGACACAAGGGAACGAATCCATGGGACTCCAGATCGAATCGCCGAACACCGACGCAGGCCACCGCACGATGCTCAGCGATGACGCCCTGGCTTTCGTCGCCGAGCTCCACGTCGCATTTGACGCGGAACGAAGGCGCCTGCTTGCGATGCGTGACCAACGTCAGCACGATCTCGATGCAGGGGAGTCCTTCGCGTTCCTCGATGCAACGGCGGACATCCGATCGGGATCGTGGCGAGTCGCCCCTCCCCCTGCCGATCTGTCGGATCGGCGATGCGAGATCACGGGACCGACCGACCGCAAGATGGTGATCAACGCACTCAACTCGGGAGCTCGCGTCTTCATGACCGACTTCGAGGACTCGAACTCCCCGACATGGAGCAACATGGTCGAGGGCCAGATCAACTTGTTCGATGCCATCCGACGCCAGATCGACTTCACCGCGGACAACGGAAAACACTATGCGCTGAACGATCAGACCGCAACGCTCATGGTTCGTCCCAGGGGGCTCCACCTCTCCGAGCGACACGTCACAGTGGATGGGGATGCCGTGTGCGGCTCGCTCTTCGACTTCGGGCTGTACATGTTCCACAACGCGACCGAACTGCTGCATCGAGGGTCAGGCCCGTATTTCTATCTCCCGAAACTCGAAAGCCACCTTGAGGCGCGCTGGTGGAACGACGTGTTCGCCCACACCGAACAGGCACTCGGGATACCGACCGGTTCGATCAAGGCCACCGTCCTGATCGAGACGATCCCTGCCGCCTTCGAGATGGACGAGATTCTCTACGAGCTCAGGGAACACTCCGCCGGTCTCAATGCAGGTCGGTGGGACTACATCTTTTCCGTGATCAAGAAGCACCGCAACAAGGCGGGCCTCGTGTTCCCCGATCGCGGGCAGATCGGCATGACGGTGCCTTTCATGCGCGCATACACCGACCTCCTTGTTGCCACCTGCCATCGTCGCGGTGCGCACGCCATGGGTGGCATGGCTGCGTTCATCCCGAGCCGCCACGACGAGGACATCAATCGCACCGCGATCGCCAAGGTGAGGGAGGACAAGACGAGGGAAGCCAACGATGGATGCGACGGCACCTGGGTCGCCCATCCCGATCTCGTCCCTGTCGCCACCGAGGTGTTCGACGCCGTGCTGGGTGATCGCCCGAACCAGATCGATCGGCAGCGGCCCGACGTCGATGTGGACGCCGATGACCTCACCGATTTCGTCGTCGAGGGTGGAACGATCACCGATCAGGGTCTCCGGCAGAACATCGATGTTGCGATCCGCTACATAGCGTCATGGCTGACCGGGATCGGGGCGGCGGCGATCTACAACCTCATGGAGGACGCTGCCACTGCCGAGATCTCGCGCAGCCAGGTATGGCAGTGGATCCGATCAGGCGCACGGACGGATTCAGGTGTCGCTATCACCCCCGAGGTCGTCACCAAGATCGCCGACGTTGAGACCGACGCGATCCGAGCCGAGATCGGACATGCAGCCTATGAGACGGGGCGATACGACGAAGCCAGGGACCTGTTCGAACAGGTGAGCCTGGCAGTCGATTTCCCTGACTTCCTCACCTTGCCCGCGTACGACATCCTCGAACCGCAGTAGCACCAAACCACAGGAGCACACGATGACCAATCAAGACCAGATCACACAACGGGCCCGCGAGATACAGCAGGACTGGGACTCGAATCCGCGCTGGGAGGGCGTGACGCGAGACCACACCGCAGAAGACGTCGTTCGGTTGCAGGGGTCGATCGTCGAGGAGCACTCCATTGCGCGGTTGATGTCCGAGAGGCTTTGGGACCAATTGACGAACGACGACTACGTCCACGCGTTGGGTGCCATCAGCGGCGGCCAGGCGGTCCAGATGGTCAAGGCAGGACTCAAGGCGATCTATCTGTCGGGATGGCAGGTTGCAGCGGATGCAAACCTTGCCGGATCGGTGTACCCGGACCAATCGCTGTACCCGGCGAATTCGGCACCCGAGCTTGTGCGCCGGATCAACAACGCCCTCAAACGGGCCGATGAGGTGGAGTGGTCCGAGGGTGACGTGTCGACGGACTGGCTGGTGCCGATCGTGGCCGACGCCGAATCCGGTTTCGGCGGGGCACTCAACGTGTTCGAGCTCACCAAGAGTTTCATCGAGGCTGGTGCAGCTGCGGTGCATCTTGAGGATCAACTCTCATCCGAGAAGAAGTGTGGCCACATGGGTGGAAAGGTCCTGATTCCCACGGCCCAGCACATCCGGACACTCAAGGCCGCTCGGTTGGCCGCTGACGTCATGGGCATCCCGACGGTCGTCGTCGCAAGGACGGACTCGCTCGGAGCGAATCTGCTCACCACCGACATCGATCCGCGGGATCGGGTCTTCACCAACGGTGAACGCACGACCGAGGGGTTCTTCAAGGTCAACAACGGCATGGAGCAGGCAATCAGCAGAGGTCTCGCCTACGCACCATATGCGGACCTGATCTGGTGCGAGACGTCAACGCCTGACCTCGCCGAAGCACGGCAGTTCGCCGATGCGATCCACGCTGAGTTCCCGGGAAAGATGCTCGCGTACAACTGCTCGCCTTCGTTCAACTGGAAGCGCCACCTCGACGACGCAGCGATCGCGACCTTCCAGAAGGAGCTCGGAGCGATGGGATATCGATTCCAGTTCATCACGCTGGCCGGTTTCCACTCCCTCAACGCAGGAATGTTCGACCTTGCGCTCGGATACGCCTCCCGCGGCATGGAGGCATACGTCGAACTGCAGGAGCATGAGTTTGCGATGGAGTCCGCCGGCTATACGGCAACACGGCACCAACGAGAGGTCGGAGCGGGCTATTTCGATCAGGTGAGCCAGGTGATCACAGGCGGCCAGGGATCAACGCTTGCGTTGGCAGGATCGACCGAATCCGAGCAGTTCTACGACGGTACGGAATAGGACCGCGACCCGCAGCTAGAAGCGGCTCATCACCTCAGCGGCGAACATCTCCATCGATTCGGGGTCGGTCGCCGCATCGGGGAAGTTCAGGATCATGTAGCTGCACCCCTCGGCCTCGTAGGCCTTGATCGTCTCGACGATCTGATCGGGCGTGCCGACGGCAACCTGGTTCTTGCCGAACCAGCGTCGCATCGTGTCGTCGGCGTCCGACACGACGGTCGCGAACCGGTCGCGGATATGTTCACGTCTGCGAGCAACAGCTGCCTCGTCGGAAGCGATGATGACATTGGCGCTCGCTGATGTGGTGATCTCGCCGATGTCGCGACCGTGCCGGTCACAGTGTTGTTCGAGAACGGACCGCTTGTGCCGGAACTGCTCGGGAGTCGAACCGAAGTTGGTGGCGTCGGCATACTTGGCTGCGGTGCGCAGGGTCAACTGCTCCCCGCCCCCAGCCACCCAGATCGGGATGTGCGGTGTCTGCACAGGTTTCGGCTGACAGATTGCACCGTCGAGCCGGTAGTACTTCCCGTCGAACGACGCCTCATCCTCCGTCCACATCCGCTTCATGATCTGGACCGCTTCGTCGAGCTGACCGAGCCGAACCGAGGGCTTCGGGAAGTCGTACCCGTACGCGTTGAACTCGTGTTCGTACCAACCACCGCCGATTCCCATCTCGACACGACCGTTCGAGATCACGTCGATCGAAGCGGCCGCTTTGGCGAGATACGCAGGGGGTCGGTACCCGTTGCAGGTGCACATCTGACCGAGCCTGAGCGTATCGGTCGTTGCGGCGAGCGCTGCCATGAGTGCCCACGCCTCGTACGTGACTTCCTGGGTCGGTTCGGGAACCGTGTGGAAGTGGTCGTAGACCCAACCTGACTCGAAACC
>CBDUOH010000013.1:0-35440 GCA_965368815.1 uncultured Acidimicrobiia bacterium | reverse complement strand
TCCCACGTACAGTCTTGTCATTCTTCCGGCTCCATTCGATTGGAAGCCCACGGCCTCGTTCACTCAACTGCCTCGGAAGTCGACTCAGTCTGGGAAAGCGGTCTGGGGTGCTAACGAGAAGAATGCTAGTAGGAATGCAAGCTGACTTCGCACAAGTTCAGGAATTGGTGTGGTCGTCCGACAATCCTCAGCCCGCGGACAGCTCGAATCCTTCATCGATCCAACCGGTGATTCCGCCAATCATCTTCTTGACCGGACGGCCCAGTCGTGCGAGCCGGAGGGCCGCTTTGTCCGCTCCGTTGCAGTGTGGACCGGCGCAGTAGACAACGAACAAGGCGTCGGTCGGGTAGCCGGCGAGTTTGCGTTCGACGATCCTGCCGTGGGGGAGGTTGACTGCCGTCGGGACATGCCCCGAGTCGTAGAGTTCAGGACTCCGGACATCGAGCAATACGAAGTCGATCGGGCCGGATTCGATTGCCTCGTGTACATCCCAGCAGTCCGTCTCGAATGCGAGCAAAGCACCGAAGTGCGACTCTGCCTCGTCAGATGCGGCAGCTGCGAACCGGCGCACACCCGAAATGCGTTCTGCACCAGCGCTATTGCCCACGTGGCCTCCATCGGTGTTGCCTGTCCACGGCGTCATCGGCAGCGAGCCTAGCCGTCGGTGTCCGTTTCACCTGACGATGAGGACATTCCGATCGGCCGCGTGCACGACACCGTGGCTCACCGACCCGAGCACCAGGGACCCGAGGGGACCACGTCCGCGAGATCCGATCACGATCAGATCAGCATCGATGCGCTTTGCATAATCGACGATCGTCGAAGCCGGCGAGCCATGCAAAGTCTCGGCGATGGCGTTTGTGGGAAGCTTCCCGATTGCCGCCCAGACGGCTTCGGTTTCGCTTGCTCGAAGTGCCTCCATGTCGACCATGGTGGCAACCGGCATCATGTCGGGCACCATCGTCGGGTACATGGTCGGGGGAGACACGTACACGGCGTGAATCTGTCCATCACCAGCGAATTGTTCGGCGGTTTCGAGTACTTCGCTGGAGTGCTCGGAGCCATCAACTGCCGCTACAACGATCATCTCGCACCTTCCGTCTGGCCGTTGTCCGGTCGACCGGTCGGTGCAGGCGTTCCGCAACGTCAAGGCACCGGATTCGGTCGATCCGGCTGTGCTGCCGCTGATACGAATTCTAGTGGGTCGGCGGTGCGGTCCGGCTATGTACCGGGCACTGTGGTGCGACGTGCCTGATCGGGTTTTCGCAGCATCGCCAGCCTTCGCACGAAATCGATACCCCACACCGACGCGAGCGCAATGGCGACTGCCGGCCAGTTCAGAGCAAGTGCAAGGGCCGCGAGGTTCGCGGTGATCAGCGGCAGGATCGGGTGTGATGTCATGCGGGTCAGGTTGTCGCCTATGGGTGCGCCGAACACCACAGGGACGAGATAGGCAACGGACCCGACAATCACCTGACCGACGCCGAACACGACGGCAATGGCAGTCCAGCGAGAGAAATAGGGGAGCTGTGAGCGCGACAGGATGTTGGCGGCGTCGATTCCAGTCCACAGAACGAGCCACAGCACTCCGGTGATGACCGCCCAGTACGGGAGGCCACCCTTCATCTGTTTGCCGCCGAGGCGGAAGGCAACACCAGCGGTAACCACGAGGGCTGCAACCGCGGCGAGCAGTGCGCCAACGCCGATCAACCAGATAGGGCCGACGATGGCCGAAGCGACCAGGACGGACGATGCCAGGCACAACTTCCATGCGATCCTGACTTCTCGTCCGCTGACGATCTTGTGCTTGGCGAAGGTGACGAGGATGGTTGGGAGCGTGCCGATGATGGTGAAACCCACCAGCCCGATCAGGTTGAGGTGAAGGTGGACGAGGCGGATGTCGCCATATCCCGAGGTGATGGCTCCCGATCCGAGAAGGATCCCGAGCGTGACACCGACAACGCCGGACCCAAGCGCCAACAGATAGAACCTTGATGACTGGTCGAACCTCCGAAGCAGGCTCTTGCGGATGATCGTGGTGAGTGAGGTGGCCAGAAGGGCGAGGGAGCCGATCACTGCGAGCCCGCCGAGCCAGATCGCGAGGTCGGCGTGTGCAGGCACACCGACGAGAACCAAAGCGACTCCGCCGACGAGGAGGGACCCCTGAGTGATGGTCATCCAGCTGGCTGGTGGCGACGTCGTCGACCAGGTGATCGTGAACATCTGGGTTGCCCCGGAGATTGCGGCGAGCGCTGTCCCGGCAAGGAATGCGTGTATCGGACCCCACCATGTCCCGCCTTGCATTGCGATGACGATGGCCCAGACGATCGCCACAACAGCGAATGCCGCCGCGATCGCCAGAGCGATGGCAAGCATTCGGTGCGATGCAACGACACGCCCCGGGCGATTCCTGTTGCGTGAGGAGCCGGCGGAGGATGTCATGGTGGTACTTTGCCACAGGTTGTGTTCCTGGTCGGCGTCGTCGGTCATGGGGCGGGGTAGTGTCGGGTCGCGCATCGACCACGCAAGGGAGTCTTGGCATGAAGATCGAACGAATCGAGGTCACCCCGCTCGTTGTCCCGTTGCGTGAGACCTTCCAGGGATCCAAGTATTCGATGTCGGAGCGAGCCACACTCGTGACCCGCGTGTTCACCGACGAGGGGGTCACGGGTGAGATCTACAACGGTGACGAGATCCACACGCAGGTGGAGATCGCTCGGATCATCGTTGAGGAGTTGGCGCCGTTGGTTGTTGGCCGTGATCCGCTGCTGGTCGAACAGGTCTGGGAGGCCATGCTCCCGCCGACGTTCGACATCCTGCGGGATCGCAAGCTCGTGGTCATGGCGATGGCTGCTGTCGATAGCGCCGTCTGGGACATCGTGGGCAAGGTTGCGGGACTGCCGGTGGTCAAACTGTGGGGTGGTCATCGCACGGAGATTCCGATGATCGCCATCGGCGGCTATTACCGGAAGACGGACGCCGAGTTGGCCAAGGAAGTCGAGGACTACCTCGAACTCGGCATCGGTGGATGCAAGATGAAGGTCGGGGGTGACAGTCCCGAAGTCGATGCCCATCGCTTCGAGGTCATGCGCAAGGCTGGTGGGGCGGACTTCGTACTCATGGCTGATGCGAATCAGGGTTACACGGTCCCCGAGGCGATCGCATTCGCCAACCTGGTTGCCGACATGGGAATGCGCTGGTTCGAGGAACCGGTTCGTTGGTACAACGATCTGCGGGGTATGCGCGACGTCAGGTACAAGACAGGTGCGGCCATTGCCGCAGGGCAGAGTGAGATGACTCGCAAGGGTGTCACCGAGTTGATCACCGAGGGTGCGATCGATGTATGCAACTTTGATGCGTCGTGGTCCGGTGGACCCACGGAGTGGCGACGGGTCGCCGGCGTCGCTGCCGCCTACGGTGTCGAAATGGGTCACCACGAGGAAGCGCAGATCGCCGCCCACATGCTGGCCTCGATTCCGCATGGCACCTATGCCGAGGTGTTCCATCCCGATCGCGATCCGTTGTTCTGGAACCTCATAGCCAATCGGTCTCCGATTGTTGACGGCATCTACCAGGTTCCTCAGGGACCGGGCTGGGGCCTTGAACTTGACAAGGCCTACATCGAGGCACACGCCCTTTGAGTTGGGCCACCCAACATACGTACCCCGTTGTTTGCTGGATCGTGGATTGCGAAAATCAACTCCGCCCGCGTTTGTCGATCGAGGGACTTCAGCTTTCCGAGTGCGGCACTTTGGCTGGTCTTGGCTCACGGCGCTCACATAACTCGTAGAACCTGCCGTCCGGTGCCTTGAAGTAGAACCACCCGTGACCGTGGGCTGCACGCTCGACCACCGTGACCTCTTCGACACCAGCCGCTACCAACTCCTTGTGAGCTTCCTCGACATCATCGACCCAGAAACCCGCAACTGGTCCGGTGTCGAGGTGGTCGTGTTCGATGGATTCGGGTCCGAAGATCTCGAAGAGATCGCCGTTCTCTGCCCTCAGCCTCGAGAAGCCACGCACGTCGAGTACCCGATCCATCCCAAGGAGATCAGCAAAGAAGTCGGTCGTGGCGATCCTTTCCTCGGTGGCCGTCCCGGCCCAGATGATTCCCTTGATGCGCACATGGGCTCCTTAGCTTTGCCGCCATTATGGCGCCCCTGCCATGGGTGCACGACAATCCAACAACGCGCACAGTTCTGCCTCGCTAGGGTGCAGGCGCGCCATTGACGCCGTCTCACACGTCAGAACCCGGATATTGAAAACGAACATGGCGTGGCGGAACGCTTTGGAGGAACCATGGCGATCAGGACACTCGACGACCTCCGAGATCACCTGCTGCTGGCGACAAGGGTGGAACTCTCGACGATCCCTATCTATCTCTTTGCGATGTATTCGATCAAGGATCAGGAGTCGGATGCCGCCAAACTGATTGCAAGTGTCGTGGTTGAAGAGATGCTGCACACCACTCTCGTGACGAATCTGCTGCTTGCGATTGGTGGTGAGCCTGATTTCGGCTACGAGTCCATCCCAACGTATCCCGCCTTGATGTCTCATCACAAACCAGATCTGATGTTGGAACTACGTGGTTGCACGACAAGCCTCATCCGTGATGTTTTTATGGTCATCGAGAGCCCGAAGGCTCGCGACGCTGTGAATGAGGACGACGACTACGAGACCCTTGGTCAGTTCTACGGAGCACTTGAAGAGGCGCTCGACCGGCTCGATGAGGAACATGAGGACACGATCTTTGCCCATCATCAGCCGAGTCGACAGGTCAGCAATCCAGAGTTCTACGCACCGGTGCAGTTCGATGCGGAGGACAGCGGAGGACTCCTCCTTGTTCATGATGCGGCCAGCGCGGACAGGGCGCTCGAGACCATCATCGATCAGGGTGAAGGAGTGACCGATCACCGGTGGGCAGACCCTGCCCACGAGGAGCTGACGCACTATTACAAGTTCAAGCAGATCGCCGACGGCGAGACACCCCTGGGCGATGTCTGGCCGGTTCGTGACAATCCTCGCACCAAGGACATGCCGGCGGAGCTTCAGCCGATATCCGACCTCTTCAACGCCATGTACGGTCTGATGTTCGTGACGATGGGTGAGCTGTTCTCGGGATCCGACGACCAGTTAAGGGGAATTGGACGACTGTACGCGCTGATGTCACAGTGTCTCGCGCCGACAGCGCGGTACCTGGTCAGTCTTCCTGTCACCGCTCAGCGAACCGCGGCACCGACATTCGAAGTGTTCCGGTTCTCGGACGACCCGTGGACGGAGACGGCCAGACTCGCTGCCTCCGTCGGGGAAGTCCACCCCATGCTTGCAGCCGTCTCAGAGACGATCGCAGGACTAGCAGCTTCGCTGAACTCGCAGTAGCAGCGGACGCTCCACTCCCCAGGGTTGAATTGGCAGAACCCTACGTCCATTCGCTGGCGCCCTCGGCAAGATTCGAACTTGCGACACCCGGTTTAGGAAACCGGTGCTCTATCCCCTGAGCTACGAGGGCGTGCCGGAATCATAACCCCAGGGGCTTTCAGGCGGTTTGGCGCACGCTGAGTCGGTCGAGGGCATCGCAGAGAGCCATGTTGGACCAGCACATTCGTCGTGGGCGGGGTCGACGGGATGCGGGAGCGGAGTCACGCGCTGTAGACAGGGACCGGCTGCGGAATGCCTTTCAGGGTCAGTGGCTCCGGTAGGAGAGTGGCATCGATGCCGGAAGCCGCGATTGTGCGCTGACTGGCCAGGGTTGTTCCCGGTTCTGCCCGGCCGCATAGGCGGGATGCAAGATTGACGGTGGTCCCGATCGGGGTGTAGTCGTACCGACCCTCGTATCCGATCCGTCCCAAGGTGGCATACCCGGTCGCTATTCCAATTCCAAGTCCGAGGTGGAAGCCTTGGCGTTCCCATCCGTTTGCCAGAGAGACGAATCCACGGTGCATGTCCTTTGCCATCGCCACCGCTCTCGCTGCATGATCGGGAGCCGGGATCGGGTCGTTGAAATAGATCATCAGACCGTCGCCTTCAAAGCCACCAAGTGTTCCTTCGTGGCTTGTGACGTGTTTGCCCATTTCCTCGTGATACTCCCCAAGCACTGAGATGACCTCCTCAGGTTCTGCCGAAGCTCCGAACTCGGTGAACCCACGAATGTCGACGAACACGACAGTGATTTCGGACCTGTGGCCGTCGAGGAGCCCCGATTTGTTTGAGGATGAGACCAGGTCCGCCACCTGCTTGGGTAGATAGCGGCCCAGCTCCACGCGTTGCCTTTCCACCGTTGTCATCAGGTTGCTGATGACAACAGCCAAAGTGCCTTGCTCGGCGAACAACGCCAATAGGTCGATCTCGCTGTCGGTGAAGGCCAAGGGTTCACTTCGGTACACAGATATGACGCCGATGACATCGTTCTCGTGAATCAGGGGCATACTCAGCAGCGTCCTGAATCCGCCCAACCGTTGGGCCTCCCGGTGCTCGTACTCTGCATCGAGCTCCACGTCGGGGATGTGTACCGCGCGCCTCTCGACCACCGCTCGTCCCGTTGAGGTACCTCTGCCCGGTCGAATCGGGTTGGCCCTGTTGAACTCGACGACTTCACGCGAAGCACCGACATCGGCCACGTGCCGATAGGCATCGCCGTCCTTCAAGTAGATGAAGCCCTTGTCCGTTTGGCACAGCCGAACCGCATTCTCCAAGATCGCTTGGAGGGTGGAATCCAGATCAGATGGTGAATCGACAAGCGATCGCATGACCGCGGTCACGCCTGCCCGCTCGGCCAGATAATCGGCATCGTTGAAGCTCATCCCGCAACGTTACCGACCACAGTGGGTGCTCGCCCGTGCGTGGCGAGGTGGGCGGTGCGTTGATGCTGCGTCTCGAGGCAGAAGGTGGCTGATTTCATCACATTGCTGCTTGTCATTGTGTCTTGGGGCGAGTGCTCGTGGGGGCCAGCGTGGCTGGCGCGTCCGTTGCCGTGCTCGCGCCATGAGGGAGCGCCGGTGGAGTATCGGCGACATGACTCGATCCCCCGGAATTCAAAGGGTTCCGTTGGGCCACCAGTTGAGAACGCGTAGGGCTCTGAGGGTGTTCCATCGACCTGGCACTCTGCCTGGTTCGAGGACGAAATGCGCCTTTCCCGAGTACTGGCTTCCCTTGCCCCACCGACCGTCGTTCAAGTCGCTTCGAAACCACGAGCTCGATGGCATCGGCCGCTCTCTCGTCCGGTGCCGCGTCGGCGTCCTGTAGGTGCTCCAACCCACGAAGCACGTCGTAGTGCCATCTCGGTGGGAAGTGGAATGTCAACCACTCGCTGTTGATGACCTCGCCGGTTCGGTGCGATTGGTACATCCGGTGCCGGAGCATGAACTCCTGTCCAAAGGCGATCGCCTGGTCCGCGTCCTGGCTGCGGGTTCGCCGCTTCCATTCCTGAAGCCCTTCGAGGACCGAGATGGTGGTATGGAACGAGGAGTGGACGGCACCACGGATGTCCCTGCAATTCCACCCCCCGTCGGGAAGGCCGCCATCCATCAGCATGTCCGCGATTGATCGAACTCTCGAATCGGGGACGTCGAAATACGACGCAAGCGAGAGGACCATGCCGTTGACACACTTTTCGGCCAGCTGTATTCCGGTGAAGAGGGAAACTCCACCGCTGATCCACGTTGCGTCATCGAGGAGTCTTCGGCAACCTGCGATTGCCTGCGGGTTCGATGGAGCCAATCCGAGGCGTCGGAGAAGTAGCAGGGTGTACGTGGTGGAGGTCCACTTCGGGCCGTAGAGTCCATGGCCCCAGGTCCCACCAGCATCTTGGGCGTCGAGCAGGCGCTTGCCCCATCCGACCTCAGCGATCTCGGCGCGTGAGGATTCCCAAACCTGCGGATTCTCGCTCAACAGATCTCGCTCCACCTGCCAGCGGATCGCAGGATCGCCATCGATGAGCCATTGCAGGACGGTGTCCCTCACGCCTCAATCATGCCGAGCCTTGCGAAATGCGTCAATCCGGCTGGGACGAGGTCCCGGGTTGGAAGTCACACGTTCGTCGCATGAGGAGATCAGCTCTGCGGCCTGCTGCGGAGCTCTCGCAGGAGTTCGCGTTCTTCCAGTTTGCGCAACGACCTTCTCCGACGCGACCGGCGCGTCGCGCGGACAACCCACGCAGCGATCGCGGCCGCGACGACAAGGATGGTGATGACCGACCAAGGGACCAACCAGAACGTCGTTGTCGACGAAACGAATTGCACTGGTTGGCGGTCGCCGACCACTGCATCGACGGTCACGGTCACGCCGTATCGTCCGATCAGCGGAGGATCTTCCCAGAGCGCTGTCATCTGCATCTGTTCGCCCGGAGCAATGAACGCGCCTTCTGGGGACATCTGCAATGTGATGCCGTCGCCGCTCCAACCTTCGAGTTCCGCGATTCCCGCGGACGAGAATGTCACGTCACCAGTGTTCGAGATGGGCATGGCAATCTCGATGCCGTCATCCGTGGTCCGAGTGGAGACGGACCCGAGCGTTACTCCAAGATTGATTTCTGCGAGAACTGTGATCTGTGCGGGGAATCCGAGCCGGGTCCTGATGGAAATCGTCCCGCCGGTGCTGGCCTCGTGAGGTTCGACGATGACAGCCGCCGTGTAGTCACCCGGCGGCGTTCCATCGGGCACCGCCACGGTGAAGTCGACCTCAGCCGTGCTTCTGGGTGGAACCTCGACGGTGTCGACCGAGACATCGAACCATGCGCCGGCACCTTCGACAGACGATGCACGCGCCGCTGGTGACAGGCTGCCGTCGGCCAACGGCACCATGTCGACCACGTAGACATCGAACAACGTTGGCGCGTCGGCGAGGTTGAAGATCTCGACGGCGTCAACGAGGACGTTCCCTGACTCAATGGCATGTGTGAAGAGGACACTGGATCGCCCAATGCCCCCGTCCTGGGTCGGCCGTGCGGTGTATCCGGGGCGATCCTGCGCCGAAAGAGCCGTTCCGGCCGCGGTCACGGCAAGCAGGAGACCGATCGCCAGAAACGACAGGAGACGGGACGGCCCCACGGGGGACCGTCCCATCATCCGCCGGTTGCTCATGGGGTGTATGTGACGATTGTGTACGTGACCGTTCCACGCATCAGCCCGAGTAGGTTGACGTCGTCTGGAGCAGTCAGTCGCATCGCCGTCATCGGATCGTAGATTCCGAACCAGCCCTGTGGCACCGCAGTCCCCTCAAGGAGGAGGAGCGGGGTCGTATTGTCAAGAGATCCGGCGAATCCGACAATCTCGCCCGGGTCCCAGTTGGTCTGATCCTGAGCCCACAGCTCGAGAGCTGCAGCAGGAATCGAGTATCCGGTGGGTGTTTCGTCGCAGTTCCCCTCTTCGTCGCAGTTGCTCTCCGTGAAGCCTTCGAGGTCGGTGCTAGTAGCCGTGACCCTCCAGCCTGCATCGGTGGTGTTCAGGACTTGCATGTGGAAGCCTTGCCATTCGGAGGCCTGCCCCAATTCGACAGACACGTCCACTCGGTCCTGAACCTCGATTGCGAGAGCATCTGCTGGCTGTACGTTGACCTGAACGGTCTGATCGGCACCGATCGCTGCAGTTGCAGCGCTCAGGACCAACGCCATCGCCAGGATGACTATCCGTGTGTAACGGATTCTCATTTCGAACTCCGTTCGTTTCACGCCCTCCACGGCTGCTACGTCATTCGTTCACAGCGGTGGGAGGCTGTGTTGGTACATTGCAAAGGGTCAGTGCTCAGTATGTCCTCACCTCCTTCGCGGGCCGGCTGCATGACATTGACGGATCTGTGGTGGCAGCGGTGGATGCGGTGAGGCTGGCTGTTCCGAGAATGGATGGATTCCGGGTTTCGACGGGGCTGCGAATGCTCCGTGGTTCCGAAACACTCCGATGAGACATCACTCGGATCCTTCCTACACCTCCATTGAACGCCCGATCGGTCAAGAAGTGCAGAACGATTCCGCGAAAGATGTCACCGACTGTGCCGAATCGACAGGAACACGCGTTCTTCTGGCGCTGTCTGCAGTGCCGAGAGACAATGCAGGCGGTGGGCACCCGGGAATCGCATCGGGAGGCCGTGGAGAGACGGACCGTGGGTGTGGTACCGCGTGGCGGACCTACCTTTGGGATGTGACAACGAGCGCGAACGCATCG
The DNA here is from genome assembly GCA_965368815.1 of uncultured Acidimicrobiia bacterium. Taxonomy (GTDB): domain Bacteria; phylum Actinomycetota; class Acidimicrobiia; order Spongiisociales; family UBA5794; genus UBA5794. The sequence continues at coordinate 25,286 of CBDUOH010000013.1, read as the reverse complement.
GACAGGCTGTCTCCACGTCGGCGAGCAGAAATGCTTGCCGCTCTGTCAGCGACAGCCCGTGACGATGGATCGCCGTTCGACGTCCTCGTCATCGGCGGTGGGGTCACCGGTGCCGGAGTCGCCGTGGACGCTGCGTCCCGTGGGCTCTCGACCGCGATCGTGGAGCTTGACGACTGGGCGTCCGGAACGTCGAGTCGGTCGAGCAACCTCGTTCACGGTGGGTTGCGTTATCTCGAGATGCTGGACTTCAGGCTGGTGTGGGAGGCACTCCACGAGCGGGATCTTCTGGCCACGAGGATTGCTCCTCACCTGGTGCGACCGCAGCGGTTCCTGTTCCCCCTGCGGCATCGGGTATGGGAACGGCTGTTCATCGGTGCAGGCATCCTCCTGTACGACCTCATGGCAACGATTCGGCGGGGACGGCGAGCAATGCCGTGGCACCGCCACGTCAGCCGGAAGGCGGCGCGGGAACGATTCCCTTCAATCGCGCATCGTTCGACGGTCGGAGCAATCGAATACTGGGATGCAACCGTCGATGACGCGGCATTGGTGGTGTCTCTCGTGCGAACCGCAAGCCGATACGGCGCCGTCGCGGTATCGCGGGTTCGAGTGGTCGGGTACACCACCAACGAGTCCGGCGAGGTCAACGGTGTGCGCGCGGTCGACCTCGAAACCCAAGAGTCCATGGAGATCCGCGCCACCCGTGTGATCGCCTCGACGGGCGTCTGGACGGAGGAAACCGAGGCCATGACCGGAGAGACACCAACGTTGGAGGTTCTTGCGAGCAAGGGTGCACACATCGCCGTGCCCAGGGATCGCATCGACGGCGATGCCGCGCTGATCATCCGGACTCCCACGTCGGTCCTGTTCACCATTCCGTCCCACAGTGAGTGGGTGATCGGTACAACCGATACCCCGTGGGATGGCGACCTTCGACACCCTGTGGCGACTGCCACAGACATCGACTACCTGCTTGATCGGGTCAACGCCGTGCTTTCCGCACCGCTCACGCGGGCGGACGTGATCGGAACCTGGGCCGGGCTACGCCCGCTCCTGCAACCAACGGCGGACCTCGGCGTCGCCCCGTCGAAGGTCTCACGCGAACATACGGTCGCCACTCCGATTCCCGGTCTGACTGTGATCGCCGGCGGGAAACTCACGACCTATCGGGTCATGGCGAAGGACGTCGTTGACGTGGCGTTGGGTTCGCTCGCCCGAACGAATCCGTCCGTCACCCACGATCTGGCCATCGTCGGTGCCGAAGGATTCGCACCCGCAGAGGAAACCGTCCGTGAGTACGCAAAGGTGGTCGAGTGGCACGACGACATCGTGCACCGGCTGCTCCAGCGGTACGGATCAGGGGTCGTTGATCTCGTGGCGATGTGCGACGACGACCCCTCGCTTGCCAAGCCTCTCGCAGGCGCTCCGCGTCGGCTCCGGGTGGAGATAGTCCATGCCGTCACGCACGAGGGGGCCCTTGATCTCGAGGATGTTCTCAGACGCCGCACCCGCATCGATCGCGAGTATCCCCGTCACGGGATCGACGTGCTCGATGAAGTCGCCGATCTCGTGGCGCCGCTCCTCGGTTGGACGGTTGCCCAACGGGAACGATCAATCGCGGCCTACACAGCGCTCGCTGGGGCAGAAATGTCGGCGGCGGATGCTCCTGACGATGCGGCCGCTTCCGAGATCATGGGCGGCGTGGTCGGACCGCCGATGTGGGCGATGCCATCGCCACCGACGATCCCGACACCCGACCGCCAGCGGGGTGGCGATTCTCCGGGCCACCCCGCGTGAATGCATACCTGCATGAAAGGTCCACACCTGGCTACCGAACAGTGTAAGAATGGACACATGGCACGCATTCTCGTAGCTGACGATTCAGCATCCATCCGGCTCCTGGTCAAGCGGCATCTCCAGGCAGACGGCCACGAGGTGGTCGAGGCGCCCGACGGCCCGACAGCCCTTGCAGCGGGACGGGAGGAGGCAGTCGATCTTGCGATTCTCGATCAGCTCATGCCGGGTCTCAAGGGCATCGATGTCCTGCAGGCGTGGCGTGAAGAGGGCATCGAGTTCCCCGTCGTGCTTCTGTCAGGTGTCGACGACCACCACGCCGTCGTCAGTTCGCTCGATCAGGGCGCAGCTGACTACATTCGCAAGCCGTTCAGCCCCACTGAGCTGAAAGCCAGAATCACCCGCATTCTGGACGCATCCTCGTAGGTCGCCCAGCGCCGGGAATGCGTTAACCACAAGGCTTTGTGCACCGATAGCACAGGTACATGAATGAAACGCTCCTTCTCTGGCTGCTTGGTTCAGCGTGCGTTGCCGCTGGCACGACCCTCGTGCTGGTGGTCGTCAAGCTGATCCACCGCGCCTATCTGCGCGAGAGAGGGGTTCGGAGTGCTCACTACGTCGCCGCCGTGGGTGAGATGATCAGCCGGTCGATACTTCCTGAACACCCCGCACCGGCGTGGGCCCAGGACAGCCTGTTCCACAACGCGTTGATCGACTATCGCCTTTCCCTCGTCGGATCCGAGCGGGGTTTCGTCGACGATCTGGTGGAGCACCTCGGGATTCTCGATGTGCTGCGGTCCCGCATGGCACCCCGGTATTCGACCAGCCGTCGTCTCGAGGCGGTGTCGACCTTTGTCGACCTCGCGACCGAGGGATGCATTCCTGACCTCAGAAACCTCGTCTTGGATCCGAGTCCGCACATTGCGATCCACGCCGCGAAGGGGTTGTGCCGTTTGCGCGATACCGCCTCGGTAGGACCAATCCTCGACCGCGCATCTGCCGCATCACCGTGGCATGCCGCGCGCATCGCGGACGCACTGACGGGGTTCGGGTACGAAGTCGGCGAACCGGTGAGGCAGTGGATCCGTACGGCGATGGCGGCCGACGACGTGTCCGTGCCCACAGTTGCCCTCGCGATACGGGTGCTCGGTCAGGTCTCGGATGCCGATGCCGAAGGGCTGCTCCTGACGTTGCTCGTCAGCGACGAGCCGGAGTGGCGTGTCACAGCGGCGTCCGCGCTCGGCGCCGCGGGCGGCGACGGGGCCGTCATGGGTCTGATACGAGCTCTCGAAGACGACCACTGGCCGGTGCGTGCTCGTGCAGCGAGTTCGCTTGGCCACCTCGCTGCAGGTTCGGCGCGGGACCATCTCGCACCGCTGCTGTGTGACGAGATGTGGTGGGTGCGCCAGAACGCGGCGCAAGCGATCGGCCAGCTACCCGGCGGCGTCGCCGTCCTCATCGGGTCCCTCGACGGTGACGACCCGTTCGCATCCGACGCTGCTCTGTACCAGCTCACCATCCAAGGAGAGGTGGCCAAGGCTGCCGAGCGCTCCCGCAGCGGCGATCCAACAGCCCTTGACATCGATCTGATTGCCCACATCGGCAACCTCCCTGTGAGTACCACCGCCGCGCCTCTTGGGAGTCTGAGCACGGGGGCGAGTGTCGGATGATCATCGGAATCCTCACGTTCCTGTCGCTGTTCTTTCTGGTCTTCTACGTCGCGCTCCAAGTCATCATGGCGCTGCTTGCTGTCGGTTCGGCCGTGTTCCTTCGGAGAGAGCGGATCGTCCAGCGGTTCGGTCGCGTGGAGGACATGCTCGATTCCGATCTTGCACCGCCCGTGTCCATCGTGATCCCCGCCTACAACGAGGCCGCGGGCATCGTCGAGGCGGCACGATCGCTTGCGATGGTGTCGTACCCCCGTTTCGAGATCGTCATCACCAACGACGGGAGCAAGGACGAGACGTTGCAGCTTCTGATCGACGCCTTCGACCTTGAGCAGGTGCCGTATCCACTTCGCGAGAGCGTGCCGACCGCGCTGGTTCGTGGTGTCTACAAATCACGCCGGAGTGGAGGTGTCGACCTCACCGTCGTGGACAAGGAGAACGGCGGCCGTGCCGACGCCCTCAACGCCGCGATCAATGCAGCCAAGTTCCCCTACGTCATGGCGACCGACGCTGACGTGATCGTTGACGAGGACGCACTCATCCAGTCCATGCGACTCATCGCCGAGGATCGCGAGAGGGTCGTTGCTGTGGGAGGCAACATCCGCCCCCTCAATGGCGGCACCGTGAAGCACGGGCACGTCGTTGAGCCCGCAATCCCGAAAGGCATCATCGCCCGGTACCAGATTCTTGAGTACGTTCGTGCGTTCATCGCCACCAAACCGGCGTGGGCGTCGATCAACGCGCTCCCCAATGTTTCGGGTGCGTTCGGTATCTTCCGGCGGGATCTCGTTGTCGGGCTCGGTGGATACGCCAGGGGCCACTTCGGTGAGGATCTCGACCTGACGATGCGCATCCACCGGTACTGCCACGAAACCAAGACACCGTATCGGATTCGGTATGCGCCAGCGGCGGTTCTGTGGACGGAGGTCCCACCGACGCGGGCGATCCTGCGAAGGCAGCGGATCCGTTGGCATCGCGGGCTGATGACCGCAGTGAGCGACTTCCGCTCGAGCTTCTTCAACCCGAAGCACGGAACGGTGGGCATGCTCGTGTGGCCGTACACCGTGATCTTCGAGTTCTGCGCCCCGATCGTCGAATTCACCGGCTACCTCCTGATCCCATTCGCTCTCTACTTCGGGTGGGTGGCCCTATCGGATGTGATTCTCCTGTATCTCATCGCGCTCTTTCTCGGGGCGTTCACCTCGCTCGTCGGCCTCCTCCTCGACGAGCGATACGGCTATTTCAACGATCCGATGGAAACGCTCCGGTTGGTGGGATTGGTGTTCTTCGAGAACCTGGGCCTGCGCCAGATGACCGTGTGGTGGCGCATCCGGGCGATGATGGGTGGCAAGGCCACCAAGGTGTGGGGCGATATGGAGCGTCGAGGAGTGACCCAACTCGCTTCATGACACCGGGAATCGGCGAAGACCGACGATGCCCCTAGGCTTGCCGGCATGGCTGACCGGTCGCGTGGTGAGGGGTGGTGGCAGGCGTCGGACGGGAAGTGGTACCCGCCCGAACTGCTCGATGCACCGCGACAACAATGGCCGACGACCGATCTGACCCCCGTGGTACCTGCCGCATCCACAACGGCGGTGTCGCCGGGGATCGGGACCCAGGTGTCCGTCGGTGTTTCTGCCGTTTTCTCAGGTGCGACAGCCGTGACAGGATTCATGTTCGCCTCAGCGGTCCGAAGGTCGGGTGTGGGTTGGGACACCGACGCAGACGCAATCGCCGCGCGGGATCTGTGGTTGAACACCTCTGCGATGTGGTTCCTGACCCTGATCGTTGCGGCCGTGCTGGTGATCACCTGGTCGTACCGCGTGTCGAAGGCGATGACCGCTCGCGGTGCCGAGGGCCGGAAGTGGGCTCCCGGATGGGCGATCGGCAGCTGGTTCGTGCCGTTCGCCAACCTGTTGATCCCTCGCCTTGTCTTCGCCGAAATGGAGCGCTGTGCATCCGAGCCCTACCGGGGTACGCCCATCGAGCACCGCTGGGTGGCCAACCACCGGTTCTCCATCGGAGATGTCTGGTGGTTCCTATGGGTGACGGGCAACCTCGTGTCGTACCTCGCTACTGCCGCGGGGAACGGAGTCACGGCGCAACCGGGTTCGTACGCCACGTACCTCACCATCGGCTCCATGGGCAGCCTCATCGGCGCCGGCGCCGGCGTGGCTCTCATTCTTGAGATCAGAGCACTGGTTTCGGCTGCAGCGAACTAGCGGTGCCGTGTCGGTCCGAGGCCCGGTGCGAGATTCCTACCCGAGGTCCCAGTTGCTGATGTCATCGAACGGATACATCGGTCGTGTCAGCAGCTTCCAGTCGAAGGCATGAAGGTCTGACATCGTCGCTCCGGGACTGTTGACCCGTATGACCTCGGAGGTCATGTCGGCGTAGTACTGCCAGTTGCTCGCGGTCTTGAGCAGAACCATTTTCGCGTCCGCCGGTTCGAGACCGAAATGGCGGTACACGATGGGGTGGTTGCCCCCGATGGCGCGCTCCTCGGAGACAACGATCCGGATGTTCCCAACCTCGAGGAGGGCGGCACGGCCCATGTCGAAGGACTCCATGCCAACGATCTCCTCATTGATCCGACCACCGCCGAGTTTGACCACCCGAGCGGTGATCTCCACCGGTTCGCCGAACCGCTCGTCGAGCTTGCCGCCGATCATCGTGGTGATCTGCCCACCCTCGCCTGCTGCGAACGCCTCTTCGACGACTTCGGGGTCGGCCATCGGAATCAGGGCCAGACCGTCGGGTGGTTGGTTCAGGAGCTCCTTGAGGACGTGCGTACTGTCCCCGGTGGCGCCGCCGAACACGCTGTCTCCGGTGTCGGACAGGATCACGACGCCTCGGTCCGCTGCGTTGGCTCGCCGAATCGCATCCTCGACAGGCACGCTGTCGAACCTCCAGAAACGCTCGCGTCGCTGCCATGCGGCCTCGGCGAGCTCGATGGCGAGGTCGTTCGCGAGGGCGGGATCATCGTCAGTGATGACAACCGAGGCCCATCCGCAGTCCGGAACGTCGAGCCACGGTTGGACAGGAAACGTCGATGCTGAGATGACGCCGGGGCGGGTCTCGATCTCGCGGGCAAGGTCGAACCATTCTTTCATGGGTCCCGGTCCGGTCGTGAGGTACTGCTCCTGATGCGTCAGCATCGGTGTCCTCCGCCATGCCATGGCTGGCTTGATCTCGGATCGCAGGATCCTGCCGAGCATCTCGCCGGCGAGGCGGCCGGTCGAGTAGGGCTGATGTGGCTGATCGCGGTGACCGACGAGACCATCCAGGGCGTCGATCATCGCCTGTGTGACGTTGCCGTGATGGTCGAACGACGCGACGATCGGAACATCGGGGCCGACCAGTTGTCGCACCTTCTGGAGAAGGTACCCCTCTGAGTCCGGCTCGTTTTCAGCCTGTCCCGCACCGTGGAGGTCGAGATAGATCCCGTCGAGTGAACCTGCTGCACGAATACCCGACAGGATCTTGTCCTCGAAGAACGCCAATGCGTCAGGGGTGATGATGCCGCTTGCCCCGGCCCATCCGCTGACGATCGGGATCAACGTCACATCGGTTTCCCAATCGCCGACCGCCGAGAGGAACCCGCCGGTGGATCCGACACCATCCCATCGGTCGAGCATCTCGGGTCCTTCATAGAGGCCAAAGACCCTGAAGGTGTCGAGATCCGTCGGGATCTTGCTGAAACTGCTCGTTTCCTGTCCGTACTTGGCAAACGCGATGCGCGTCATGGTCTGGTTGCTCCTTGTCGATGCGTCGAGTCGCATGCATGCCCTGGGGTGCTTGTTCTTGCGTGCGACCGTCGCCCGGATTGGTGGACCACACTAGCTGCGTATACCGTGTGCCGACCCGCACGACAGCACTGGAGTGAGCGTGACCCAACCTGACATCCGATACTCGGCTTCAGCCTCGACCCCTGCGTGGCCCGAGCGCAAGGATGCATCCGGTTCACCGAATGTGGTGGTCGTCCTGTGCGACGACATGGGCTATTCGGACATCGGGTGCTACGGATCCGAGATCCCCACCCCGAACATCGACAGCATCGCGTCACGCGGTGTCCAGTATCAGAACTTCCACGCGGCGCCGACCTGCACACCGACACGAGCAGCCCTGCTCACCGGGCGGAACCCCCACCGGGCCGGTTTCGGAAGGGTTGCGAGCTTCGACCCGGGGTTTCCCGGCTATTCGATGGAATTCCCGGATTCGATCCCGACGATTGCTTCGACGCTGCGCGACGCCGGGTACGCGACGTTCGCCGTCGGGAAATGGCACCTCGCCCGCGAGATCGAGCAGTCGGCAGGTGGCTCGAAACACGGTTGGCCGCTGCAGGTCGGGTTCGACCGCTACTACGGATTCCTCGATGGGTTCACGAACTTCTTCCATCCCCACCAGTTGGTCGAGGACAATCATCACCTCGACATCGAGGAGTACCCCGACGATTACTACCTCACTGATGATCTGACCGAGCGTGCGGTCACGATGATCAAGGAAACCAAGTCGGCTGACAGCAGCAAACCGTTCTTGCTGTACCTGGCCCACGGCGCCGTCCATGCTCCGCTCCAGGCCCATGAGAGCGACATCGCACCGTTCCGTGGTCGATACGCGGACGGGTGGACCAAAATCCGTGAGGAGCGGTTCCGACGCCAGAAGGAACTCGGGCTGTTTCCCGAGGACGCCGTGCTCGCGGATCTCGATGCAGGGACCGCGCGCGACATCCCCGACTGGGATGGCATGTCACACGAGGAGCAAGCGCTCGCTGCGCGGTACATGGAGGTGTATGCCGCCATGGTCGCGACCGTCGACCGGAGTGTCGGAACGTTGCGGGACTGCCTGGAAGAGCTCGGCGAGTGGGACAACACGATCTTCATATTCATGTCGGACAATGGGGCGTCGAGTGACCTCGGGAACGCCGGCACGACCCGATACATGGACGCGCATGGTTCGCCCGTCCGTGTCGACATCGGGACCGACCTCGCGAACATCGATCTCATCGGTGGCCCGCGGTTGTTCCCCCATTACCCGGCAGGTTGGGCCCTCACGTGCAACACGCCGTTCCGGCTGTACAAACGATTCACGCACTCCGGTGGTCACACGGTGCCGTTCATCATCAGCTGGCCCGATGGCGATCTTCCCGACCCTGCCGTACGCGGTGACTATGCACACGTTTCAGATCTCCTTCCGACGGTCACAGAACTCATCGGGTTGCAGACGCACCTGGACCACACCGATTTGGATGGTGTTTCGTTCGCTGGGAACCTGAGGGGCGAGACCGACGAGCCCCACAGGGTGGAGCAGCTGTACGAATCGAACGGGAACCGTGGTCTCTACCAGGATGGCTGGGCTCTCGTGGACACGTTCACCCCGCTCGAACCGTTCGACGATTCTGGCTGGGAGCTCTTCAACCTTGAGACCGACCGAACCGAGGCGGTCGACCTTGCCGCCGACGAACCGGACCGACTCCGGGCCATGAGTCGCCGATGGGAGGAGATGGCTGCCCAGGGGGACGTCTTCCCCCTTGAGGACGGGAGCGGGATCATGTTCCATCAACGCCCCGATTTCCATCGGCCCACAGAATCGGCGACCTTCTGGCCCGGGATTCCAACGGTCGAGCGGATCAAAGCGCGGGATCTGATCTGGAATCGGTCCTTCACCGTGGAAGTCGATATCACCCCGACTCCGGGGGCCCAGGGCATCGTGCTGTCCCACGGCGACCAGGCCGCCGGTTACGTCCTGTATGTCGACCAGGGTGTCGTGTCGTTTGCGCTCAATGCAGCCGGTGTCATGACGGTGCTCGATGCAGGTGCTCTGGGCAAGGCGAGCCACATCGAGCTGCAGGTGGTTTGTCCCGAACTCGATCGATGGGACGTGACAATCCTCGTTGACGGGGAGGTGCGGTCGCAGCGGACCGAGATCTGGATGCGGACCGGTCTGATGACGCCACTCCACGGCATCGACATCGGTCTCAACCGGGCGTCTCCCGTGTCGTGGGACCTCCATGTCCGTCGCGGGACATTCCCATGGAGCGGAACGATCAGACAGGTGCGCTATCACCCAGGTCCGTACGCCTCCGATGCACCGCAACTGCGGGTCGAGGAGTTCCGCGAACGGGGGCGGCAGGTCGCAGGTGCGGATCGGCCTGTCCCGACGACGTCGCCGAATCCGGGCTAACTGGACCGCTTGGAGGCGGCTGTGCCCGCCCAGGTCGATTCCCAGTCCCCGATGTCATCGAACGGATACATCGGTCGCGTGAGGAGCTGCCAGTCGAAGGCGTGGAGATCCGACATCGTGGCTCCCGGGCTATTGACACGGATGACCTCGGAGGTCATGTCGGCGTAGTACTGCCAGTTGCTCGCCGTCTTGATCAACACCATCTTCGCGTCGGCAGGTTCGAGGCCGAAGTGGCGATAGACGATCGGATGGTTACCGCCGATGGCGCGTTCCTCGGAAACGACGATCCGGATGTTCCCCACCTCGAGCAGGGCGGCACGACCCATGTCAAACGAGTTCGTGCCGGCAACCTCGATATCGATTCGTCCGCCGCCGAGTTTGGCGACGCGTGCCTCGATCGGGACCGGAGGATCGAAGCGATCGTCCAGCTTGCCTCCGATCAGAACGGAGATGTGGCCACCTTCGCCAGCGTCGTACGCTGCGGCCACCACCTCGGCATCGGGCATGGGTATCAACGCGAGGTCGGGCGGCTGTTGGATCAGCAGCTCGCGCAACACGTGAGTGCTGTCCCCGGTGGCTCCGCCGAAGACGCTGTCCCCGGTATCTGAGAGAACCACCAGACCCTGATCCGCTTCGATGGCGCGCCGCACGGCATCGGCAACCGGCACGCTGTCGAGTTCCCAGAACCGGTCGCGCCGCTGCCATGCAGCCTCGGCCAGTTCCGCTGCGAGTGCTTCCGCCAGCGGCGCATCGTCGTCCGTCATGACGACAGAGGCCCAGCCGCATTTGGGCACGTCGAGCCACGGCTGCACGGGGAATGTCGAAGCTGAGATGACGCCTGGGCGAGTCTCGATCTCACGTGCGAGGTCGAACCACTCCTTCATGGGCCCCGGCACCGTTGTGAGGTACTGCTCCTGATGGGTCAGCATCGGAATTTTTCGCCACGCCATCGTCGGATGGAACTCAGACCGGAGGATTCCACCGAGCATCTCACCCACGAGTCTCCCCGTCCCGAACGGTCGGTGCGGTTGATCCCGATGGCCAACGAGCCCGTCGAGAGCATCGATCATCGCCTGGGTGATGTTGGCGTGGTGGTCGAACGACGCGACGATCGGGACGTTCGGCCCGACCAACTGCCGCACCTTCGCGAGCAGATATCCCTCGGAGTCCGGCTGGTTCTGGGATTGGCCTGCGCCGTGAAGGTCGAGGAACACGGCGTCGATGGTGCCTGCCGATCGGAGACCAGACAGGATCTTCTCCTCGAAGAAGGCGAGCGCCTCGGGTGCGATGATGCCGCTGGCCCCGGCCCTGCCGCTGACGGTCGGGACCAACGTGACGTCGAACCCGAAATCATCGACCGCCGCTTGGAAGCCGCCCATCGACCCGATCCCCACCCATTGTTCGAGAACCTCGGGACCCTCGTACAGCCCGTAGCTCCGGAATGTGTCGAGGTCGGTCGGGATCTTGCTGAAGCTGCTCGTCTCCTGACCGAATTTGCCGACCACGATTCGCTTCATACGCGCTGGTCTCCTTGTTGTTGCGTCATACCGAACCGTGGTCCACAGTACCGGCGGTCCCCGATGTGGTATCCGTGCAGACGGCCCTGTCGTGCGGGCAGCTGTCGTCACTTCGCCCGACGTGGACGCCTTCGTGGAGGTACCGTTGTGCGCGAGTGAGGCGGAGGAACATGCGCACGATCGAAACGAACGGTGTATCGCTTGGCGTCGACGACCGCGGCGATGGCTATCCGGTCGTACTGATCCATGGTTTCCCCGAACTGGCACACTCGTGGCGGCATCAGGTCCCGGCACTCGTCGACGCCGGGTTCCGTCCGGTTTCATTCGATCTTCGTGGGTCAGGTGCTTCCACGGGACCGTCGGCTGTCGAGGAGTACTCCCTGATGCATCAGGTGGGGGATGTCGTCGGCATCCTTGACCGCCTCGGCTTGGAGCAGGCCGTTGTCGTCGGCCACGACTGGGGGAGCATCATCACGTACGCGACCGCGCTCAGCCACCCCGAACGCGTATCTCATGTCGTGAGCCTCAACGTTCCCTACCTCGGGCTCGTATCCGGCTTCCCTCCCACCGACGTCATCGCTTCCAAGCTCAGGGACCGGCTCGGGTATGTGCTCTCCTTCATCGATCCGGCCGTCTCGGAGGCAGCATTCGATCGAGATCCGGCACGGTGGTTGTCGCAGGTGTATTCCAGCGTTGGTGGCCGCGACGGATTTCTGGCACCCGACGACCTGTCCGCCTATGTGGAGGGGTTCGCCGGGTCCGGGCTGACCGGCCAGTTCAACCTGTATCGCAACATCGACCGGAATCTCGATGAGTTCAAACGCCTCGACAAGTCACCGCTGTCGCAGCCGACGCTCCTGGTCACGGTCGATCTCGATCCGATTCTGCCGTCGTCCCTCGCCGAGCCGATGTCCGAATTCGTCCCGGACCTCACGGTGGCCCACATCACCGAATGCGGTCACTGGACCCAACAGGAACAACCCGATGCGCTGAACAGAATTCTGATCGATTGGCTGGACGAGCGTGTCGCATGACGCGAGACTGATACGCTCACGTTCATGGAAGACGAACGCATTGGATTATTCATTGACTACGAGAACCTGGCCATCGGGGCTCGTGAGGATCTCAACGCCGTATTCGATTTCGGCCCGATAGCGGACGCTCTCGCCGAGCGGGGGAGGGTGGTGGTCCGCCGTGCCTATGCGGACTGGTCGCGGTTCGAAGAAGACCGCCGGATGCTCACCGACAACCATGTCGAACTGATCGAGATACCCCAGCGTCGGGGCATGGTTCGCAAGAACGCCGCCGACATCAAGATGGCTGTGGATGCCATCGAACTGGCGTTTGAGCGCGACTACGTGACCACGTTCGTCGTGTGCACGGGTGACTCGGATTTCAGTCCGCTCGTGCACAAGCTGCGCGAGCTCAACAAGCAGGTCATCGGGGTCGGGCTCAAGGCATCGACCTCCAAGCTCCTTCCGCCTGCGTGTGACGAGTTCCTCTTCTACGAGAACCTCGACGGTGTCGAGTTGCCGCAAGCTCGGGTGATCCGGCGTGGAAAGGACGATGCACCGCCAGTGGCGAACGATCTGCCCGGTCTTGACAAGCTGGTGACACGGACGCTCTCGGGTCTGTTGCGCAGCGAAGGCACATCGGTACGGGCGTCGCTTCTCAAGCGCGCCCTCATCCGCAAGGACTCGACGTTCTCCGAAGCGGACTACGGGTTCCGTACGTTCACCGAAGCGCTGCGGAATCTTGAGAAGCGGAGCGTCATCGCTCTGGATTCGAACGTGTCCGACGGTGACCCCAAGGTGTCGTTCCCCGAGGTGGGTCGTGGCGAGGACAAGGCGTTTGCGCTCCTCGTGAAGACCGTCGAGGCGCTCGGCGATGCAGACCCGGCACCGTTGTCCGGTCTCAAGGATGAGATGCGCAAAGCAGACCCGACCTTCTCGGAGAAGCGCTACGGGTACTCAGGGTTCCTCCAATTCGTCAAGGCAGCGAAGGCACAGGGCGTCGTGAACATGGATTTCGACCCCGAATCCGGTGCCTACGCGGTGAGCGTCGTCGAGTCCTGACACACCGTCACAATCGGCCGCGTTCCACGCGCCGGGGCGCTTCGTCGCTTTCGATGGCATATCGACCCGAAGTGAATTACAATATTGTTATTCACCGCGGAGGCGAAGATGGCTGTAGCAGTCCAAGAATCCATCACGAGCGTCGATATGGTCACCGAGGCCGTCCTCGATGTGTATCGCGCACATGTCGAGGACGCTACCGAAATGGCACTCGCTGAGTTCATCGACGCCCCCAAGGTCGTCGGTTCGTTGCGTGCGATCGTTGCCCCCAGGGACAGGTCCGTCGAGGTGGTCCTCGACGGCGATTCGTCTCCTGAGTCCCTCACCGAGGTCGCGTGGGTGCTCGAGGATCGGGCCTGGAACCTCAATGTGCTCGTGAGCCTGGATCGGCTCGGTGATGCGCACACGGCCCTCCGGGGAACGCCTTCGACGCTCCAGGGCTGGTGGGTGGCCGACGACACGGTGCATTTTGCAGGGTACGAACGCCCGTAGTTCCGCCTGCGTGCGGCCGAAACGATAGGCTCTCAGGATGCCTGCGCCGCTGTACACCCAAACGATCATTGCCTTTGTGTGGGATTTCGATCGAACGCTGATCCCGTCGAACATGCAGGACCCCATCTTCACGGAGTACGGGGTCGACCCAGCCGAGTTCTGGCTCGAGGTCGAGGGGCTCCCTGAGTTCTATGCCCGCTCGGGTGTGACCATTCAGAGGGATCTTGCGTATCTCACGCACATGTTGACCTATGTGAGAGCCGGGATCTTCGACGGCCTCACCAACGCGAAGCTGCGAGAGCTCGGTGCCAACCTTGAACCCGTACCTGGGATGCCCGAATTCATGACCGCGGTGCGGGATCGTGTAGCGGAGATCCCCGAGTTCGTCGACGAGGGCATCACGGTTGAGCACTACATCGTGTCGACCGGCTTGCGTCCGATGATCGAGGGATCGGTCTTTGCCGACAAGGTCGACGGCATCTGGGCAAATACCTTCATCGAAGAGGCTGCAGAACCGGGGTATCTGGATCGGTTGCAGGTCGCAGCCGCCTCGGCTCCCATTTCGCAACTTGGCTACACGGTTGGCAACACTTCGAAAACGAGAGCGCTGTTCGAGATCAACAAGGGGATCAATCGGAATCCCGACATCGACGTCAACGCCCGGATGTCGGAGGACCAGCGACGGGTGCCGATGAAGAACATGATCTACATCGCGGACGGTCCGTCGGATGTCCCGGTGTTCTCGATTCTCAACACGGCCGGTGGTCGCACGCTCGGCGTGTACACGGTGGAGCCTCGGAACAACCACGGGAAGGTGAAGAGCCTGCAGGAGCAGGGTCGGATCCAAGGGATGGCGGAGGCCGACTACCGCCCTGGCAAACCCGCCTACCTCTGGCTGATGGACACGCTCGAACAGATCGGTTTCGAGATCGTCGAATCCCGCCGCCAAGTCTTCTCTTCGATTCCCAAACCGCCAGGTCACTGACCCGACGCGTACCCTGGGTTGGACGACCATGATTTCGTGGTACTCCAGCCCACGGAATGGGTGAGAACGCCGCAGGTCCCTCCGTACAATGGCCAGCAAGCGATTGCATAGGCGGAGAGCAATGAAACTAGGCGTGGTCGGCGGTGGACAGATGGGCGGCGGAATCGCCGAGGTCGCCGCAAAGGCAGGCATTGATGTCGTTGTCGTCGAGGTGAACGACGACCTCGTGGATCGGTCGAAAGCTGGAATCGGGAAGAGTCTCGACAAGGCTGTCGAACGCGGGAAACTCGACGAGGATGCGCGCACTGACGCACTCGCCAAACTCACGTTCACGACGGATCTCGCCGCGTTCGCGGACAGAGACATCGTCATCGAAGCGGTCGTCGAAGACCTGGCGGTGAAGATTGACCTCTTTGGGCGGATCGATTCCGTCGTCGAGTCACCAACAGCGATTCTTGCGTCGAACACATCGTCGATTCCTATAACGCAGATCTCGATGGCCACGTCACGGCCATCGTCGGTGGTCGGGATGCACTTCTTCAATCCGGCGACGATCATGCCGCTGGTCGAGATCATCTCGACCGTGCAGTCAGATCAGGATGTCGTCGATCGCGCTGCGGCGTTCGCGAGTGACTCACTCGGCAAGACGGTCGTCCATGCCAAGGACCGCGCCGGGTTCATTGTGAACAAACTGCTCTGTCCCTACCTGTTCGAAGCGATCAGGATGTTCGAGGAAGGTTTTGCAAGCAGGGAGGACATCGATGCCGCGATGGTCAACGGTGCCGGGTACCCGATGGGGCCGCTCACGCTGTGTGACCTGATCGGCAACGACACGATGCTCGCCGTCGCGGAATCGTTCATGGATGAATATCAGGATCCCCGGTACGCGGCGCCACCGCTCCTGCGCCGGATGGTCGAAGCCGGACACCTCGGCCGCAAGACAGGCAAAGGTTTCTACGACTACGGGTGACAGCGAGGGTGCGTACCCTGGGTAGCTCGACCGCCTTTACGTGGTACTCCAGCCCACAGAATCATCCGGAGGCAAGCGCCCTGCGCAGGGTCGCAGTCACGACTATCGGGCGATCGTGCACATCAGCCCAGGTGAATCGAAGTACGCGCCATCCGTGAGCGGCAGCCGAACGATCCCGCTCGCGGTCGGACTGGAACGCCTCGACGTGGGTATGCCATCTCCGTGAATCCCATTCGACCGCGATGCGAGCCGCTGGGAACGCGACGTCGAATCGCTGTCTTGGTGCCCATGGGATCGGGTACTCGAGTTCGAATCCTTTGAGACCGCAGTCGTTGATGACCTGCAGACCGCGTTGTTCGAGAACCGATAAGGAGTGGTCGTCTTCTGCTCGTTCGGCGAGCACGGCGCGCATGGATCGGACACCGGGCTTTCCCCTTCGCGCGACGGAATCCAGAACCGATTGAACCAGTGCTACGTCCGTCATACCTGCTGCGAGCACGGTGTCGAGACAGACACCGAGCTGACCCTCGGTGAGTCTTGCGGCCAGGTCGACGACGGTGCGAGCCACCGTGGTCACCCGAAGGTTCCGCTTCGTTTCCACATGTGATTCGTCGAGGTCATGGCACCGGATGACGTTGACGCCGGGGAAGACATGCGTCGTCTGCGTGTGTACCAGAAGCGTCGGCGGCGCTGGTGGGAGTCGATCGATTCCGTGGATCTCCGCTGCGGAAAAGTGTGAGACCACACCGCCTGGGAGAACAGCTGCCGCTGCGCGCACCCGATCGAGACGCTCGTCGATCGGTAGGAGCAGATACGCGCCACGACTGAACCGACCCCACTGCCCGGAGCTGATCCGGCGTTCGATATGGCCGTCGGTGAACCCGAACTCGAGCAGTTGCTGGCGGGTCAGCACACCACCTTGACGGGTGGCGATGTGATAGGCCATCGCTTCAGGGTTCATGAGCGCAGGATGTCAAATGTCGACGATGTGGTCGATACCCCTGCGTTCTGTGGGCTGGGTTACCACGGAAACATGGTCGTACAACCCTGGGTACGCGAGATCAGAGAGCGGACCGACCCTAGGTGGTCTTGGTGGCGCCGTTTGATTCGAGCATTTTGGCGAGGAAATCCTTTTGAATGAGGCCCGAGCCTCGCCAGCGCTGGGTCACCGGGCGGGCGCCGCCGACTGCGTGCGTCCTCCCGTTTCTGGTCTTCTTCGACTTCTTCTTGGGGGCGGCGCTCGCAAGGAGGACCATGGTGGGGGTCGAGCGCACCTTGAACTTGTATTGCGCATCGGGCATTCGCGTGATGTCGGCCTTGACGATGTGGGCAGATTCGCCGTACTCGCGTGACAGCTCGTTCATGATGCCGTCCATCACCTGGCACGGCGCACAGCCACTTTGATAGAAGTCCACGAGGACGGGCTTCCCTGTGGCGGCGAGCGAGTCGATCTCGTTCATCGATGTCACCTTGACGGCTTTTGGCTTCTTGTTGAACACGTGGCTCCCCGATTTTCAGTACCGCACGAGACCTGCGCGCGAACAATCCGTGCGATAGTGACAACGCTGGCCGACGCGAACCTATGCCCGAATGAGACGCGAACCTATGCCCGAATGATTCGTGATACCGCTCGAGTGGCCGCACCGAAGCAAGTCAAAGACGACACGCTCGCACCCATGCAGTGGCTGCCGGCTGTCTACCCTCAGGGAGCCGATCAAGGGAACCGGTATGGCGAAAATCACAGGTGGCCAGGTGATGGCCAGAGCGTTGCGGGCCGAAGGCGTCGACACGGTCTTCACCCTCACGGGCGGCCACATCCTGCCGATCATGAGCGGATGCGTTGCTGAAGGCATCAGGGTGATCGATGTCCGTCACGAACAGGCAGCGGCCCATGCCGCCGACGCATACGCTCGCCTCACCGGCAGGCTCGGTGTCGCGCTCGTGACCGCCGGCCCGGGGGTCACCGACGCCCTGACCGGCGTCGCAAATGCGTACTACGCCAACACTCCGATGCTCCTCATCGGTGGACGGCATCTCACCACCGAGGACCTCAAGGGTGGTCTCCAGGAGATGGACCACCCGAAGCTATTCGAGTCGATCACCCGTTGGTCGACCACGGCGTCGAAGGCGAATCGACTCGCCGAGTACGTGGCGACTGCGGCGAGGAACGCGTTCGCGAACCGGGGTGGACCCGTGTTTCTCGATGTCCCTTGGGACGTCTCTGCCGACATGGTCGAGGAAGGCGCGATCGTGTGGCCTGACAACGCTCGTGCCAACCGACCTTCGGGCGTCGACTCCGAAACCCTCGATGAGATCGCGGGCGTCCTTGCGAGCGCGACGCACCCTGTTGTCTTCGGTGGCACCGGGCTCCGGT
This sequence comes from uncultured Acidimicrobiia bacterium, assembly GCA_965368815.1. GTDB lineage: Bacteria > Actinomycetota > Acidimicrobiia > Spongiisociales > UBA5794 > UBA5794. The sequence continues at coordinate 7,229 of CBDUOH010000013.1, read as the reverse complement.
GGACGCAACAACCCGACTGGCTCGAGGATTTCGACGCGTTCGCATCGATGTTCAAAGCGCCGGTCTATCTCAACAGCCTTGCCCGGGGCTCGCTTCCGTTCTCTCACCCGTATCTCGGGAACAGATCGCGCTCCGACGCATTCCGCGGGGCCGATGTGATCCTTTCTTTGGGCGTGGACTGGGACTTCCGCACGGGCTACGGCTCCAAGATCGACCCCGAAGCCACCGTCATCCACATCGATCAGGATCCGACGAAGGTCGGGTGGAATCGGGGTGCAGCGATAGGTGTCGTTGCCGATCCCGGGACTGTCGTGTCACAACTGGCATCCATGGATCGCCTTGGCCATACGTCTGAGCGCGACTGGACGGAGGAGATCTTCGCGGTAGAGGCAGCCAAGCAGGCCGTTGCGGACGAAGCCTCGCTGTCTGACGAGGACCCCATCCATCCGGAGCGTTTCGCACGGGAGGTCGCCGAGTTCTTCGCAGACGATGCCATTGTCGCCGCCGATGGAGGCGACATCGTGTCGACGACAGCCAAGTGGCTTCGCACATCACGACCGGGCGCGCTGCTCGATCCCGGACCGTTCGGGTGTCTTGGCGTCGGCGCGCCGTTCGCGCTTGCGGCCAAGGCAGTTGAACCGGACACGCGGGTTGGCATCGTCTATGGGGACGGATCGTTCGGGTTCAACGCGATGGAATACGACAGCCTCATCCGACATGCCTTGCCGGTCGTCGGTGTCGTGGGCAATGACGGTGCATGGAACAACATCCGCACCCTCCACCGCATCGTCGATCGCGAGAGCTCCCACCTGTCCGAGATCGGATTTCGTCCCTACGAGAAGATGGTCGAAGGTCTCGGTGGCTACGGCGAACTGGTGGAGAAGGCGTCAGAGATCAGGCCTGCGCTCGAAAGGGCTCAGGACTCAGGAGTTCCAGCGCTCGTGAATGTCACGATCGCCGAACAGGTCCGCTTGTCGTCTGCATATGGCTCATAGCGTGAAGCTTGTACGCTGACGCACATGTTTGATGCCATCTTCTGGGGGTTGATCCAAGGCCTCACCGAGTTCCTACCGATTTCCTCCAGCGGACATCTCGTTCTCGTGCCGGCGATACTTGACCGGGCCGGTCCGGATCTGGGTACCACTGCGATGCTGCATCTCGGCACCCTTGCAGCAGTGCTGGTGTACTACCGGACTGATCTTGCTGATATGGCCAAATTCGATCGGAAGGCACGCAGAAGCATCACGCTCATCGCGATCGGTTCCGTTCCCGCGGTCGTGCTCGGTCTCACCTTCGAGAACAGGATCGAGGAACTTGTCGGTGATCCGTCGAAGGTCGCCCTCATGCTCATCGCCACTGGTGTGATCCTGCTGAGTACCGGATTGTTGCGACCAGGGGACAGCCGCTTCGAGGATGTGGGACCGCTTGACAGCATTCTCATCGGTCTTGGCCAGGCGCTGGCCCTCATCCCCGGGATCTCTCGGTCGGGCATGACGATTGCGACCGGGCTCCTCCGGGGGATGGACAAGGTCCAAGCGGCACGGTTTGCGTTCCTCTTGGGCATCCCGGTGATCGCAGGGGCAGGATTCCTCGAGATGATCGAGTTCCTCGGGTCAGGGGAATCGATTCCGTCGTCGGTGTGGGTCGGCGTGGTGGTGGCCGGCGTGTCGGGCTACTTCGCAATCGCAGTACTGATCCGGCTGCTCACACGGGTCGGCCTCGGACCATTCGGGATCTACTGCGTGGTCGCCGGAACCGTTGCGTCCTTCTTGGTGTAGAAGCCTCATCGCTGGAACAACACGATGAGATCTCCGGTTGCAGCTGCCACCGCTACCGCATCGGCGATGTCTCCGGGCACTGCTACCAGCCCCTGAGTCTGCATCCCGAAGTCATCCTCTCGGGCATTCTCGACCACGATTCCGTCAACCCCGACACCCTCAGCAAGCAACAGCCTGACCTTGTCGCTGGCGACGACTGACGCCGGCATGTCGACCGGCACGGTCCACCAACCGACGGGGACCGCCGGGCCGACCGACACGGATGATCCAGTGATCGGATCCCCACGCCGGATGTCCACCGCAGCGGTCGCCCCTTCCGGCACGAACGCATCGAACAATCCGACGGGGGTGGCTTTCCACTCGATGTCGGTCTCGACGATGGAATGCCCTCGCTCGATGTCAACCGACGCGAAAGGAGCAAGTTCTGTGGCGCGTCCGGACACATCCCACGCAAATGCTCCTGCTATCAGGGCACAGGCAACCAGCCATCGGAGATATGGCGGTTTGGACAGGGCGAGCACGCAACGAACGTATCGCTTCGCCCCGGCGGTGTGAAGAGGTGCGGGCTTGCGGGTTGTCCGTCGGTTCCTACACTTCCGGTGTGCAAGAAGCCGCCGCCATCGCCATCGCGTATCTCATCGGGAGTCTCAGCTTCGGCATCCTCGTTGCAGCCAGCCAGGGTGTCGACATCCGCTCGGTCGGCTCTGGCAATCCCGGAACCTCGAACATCCTCCGGACACTTGGCAAGCGGCTGGCCGTGGTGGTCCTCATTGGTGATGCGGTCAAAGGTGTCGCAGCTGCTGCGCTGGGTTCCGTATGGGTCGGCGGCGACTTCGGGTGGGCAACGCTCCTGGTGGCGGTCGTCGGTCATTCATTCCCGATTTGGCATCGGTTCAAGGGCGGCAAGAGTGTCGCGACGGCGATTGGCGGAGTGCTGTTCCTGGCCCCGCTCGTTGGTGTTGCCCTCGCGACGGTGTGGATTGCGATCCTCCTGGTTTGGAAGACGGCATCGATCGGCTCCCTCGTGGTCATGGCCTTGCTCGTTCCGCTCGTAGCGTTGTCGGGACATTCCGCGAGCGCGGTTGGGTGGGCATCCGGGATCGCAGCGTTCGTCGTCGTTCGACACGCATCAAACATCCGTCGGTTGATCACGGCCGAAGAGCGCAAGGTCATGCCATGAGGCTGCTTGCCGATGCCCAGCGCGACGTGCTCAACGCAATGGTGCGGCTTCCGAGCGAACAGGTTGACGTTTGGGACGCAGTCGGGCGGGTCACCACCCGTCCGTGCGTGTCCGAGGTGTTCGTGCCCCCGTTTGCCAATTCGGCGATGGATGGGTTCGCGGTCCGCGCATCCGACGTCAAGCGGACACCGGTCGCGCTGACGGTGAACGAGGACGTTGCAGCTGGATCCGTCCCCACCGTCACAGTTCTCGAAGGCACAGCCACGCGGATCATGACCGGAGCGCCGATGCCAGCGGGTGCCGACGCGGTGGTTCGTGTCGAAGACACACGAGTGGATTCGGAGGGAGCGGTCACGGTTCTCGTCGGTGCCGAGGTCAATCAGAACGTTCGACCCGCGGGCGGTGACATCTCGCCCGGATCGGTTCTCGTCGACAGCGGAGTCCGCCTCACGCCAGCTCATGCCGCGAGTCTGGCAAGCGCTGGGATACGGCCGATCGTTGCGCGTCTGCCGGTCGTGGCCGTGATGTCAACAGGAGACGAAGTTGTGGACCCCGGATCCGATGAGCTCGCACCGGGAACGATACGCGACACGAACCGGGTGATTCTCAAGGGTGTTCTCGGGGAATTGGGTGTGCCCGTTGTCGATTTGGGAATCATCGGGGATGACATCGACGACCTGTCCGATGCGTACCGCCGGGCAGCCGCGACCGCCGATGTCATCGTGTCGACGGGCGGCGTTTCGATGGGCGACTACGACTTCGTCAAACAGGTCTTGGGGGAAACGGGGAGCGTGGACTTCTGGAAAGTCGCGATGCAGCCTGCGAAACCTTTCGCATTCGGTTCCATCGACGGGGTGCCGTTGTTCGGGCTTCCCGGGAACCCGGTGTCGACCTTTGTCGCCTTCGAGCAGTTCGTGCGGCCTGCGCTGCTCGCCATGATGGGAGCGACCGCCCTTCTTCGACCGCGCATCCCTGCCACCATGGGTGAGGACATCACCACGGCGGCTGATCGTGAAATTTTCGTGCGGGTGTTGCTTGCATTGGATTCGGATGGGTCCTTCGTGGCGGTGACCTCAGGCGGCCAGGGGTCGAATGTGCTGTCCGCGCTCGCAGAAGCAGAGGCGTTCGCCGTGATCCCGATCGGCGTTTCGTCGGTCAGCGCCGGAGATCCTGTCACACTGGAGATGTTCACATGGCGCGAGAACCGAGGTCTTGATGAGTGAGATGAATCACCTGAACGAGGATGGTTCCGTCCGCATGGTGGACGTGGGAGCCAAGGACATCACAGGGCGTGTCGCTGTCGCAGTGGCCGATGTCGAGATGGCTGCCGCGACGCGGGCGCGACTGTTCGGAGGTGACCTGCCGAAAGGTGACGCACTCGCGACTGTCAGGATCGCAGCGATCCAGGCGACGAAGCGGACCTCCGACCTGATTCCGTTGTGTCACCCGCTCCAGATCACCGGTGCAGATGTTGACATCGAACAGACCGACGACGGAGCATCGATTACGGTGACCGTGAGGGTCGACGGCAAGACGGGGGTCGAAATGGAAGCGATGACGGGTGCATCCGTGGGCGCATTGGCACTCTACGACATGATCAAGGGCGTCGACCGATCAGCATCGATCACCTCCGTGCGACTTCTCCGAAAGGCCGGCGGCCGGACAGGGGAGTGGACTCGTGCCTGAGTATCGCGCCGCAGCAGTGACCGTGTCGACATCTGCAGCAGCCGGGACCGCCGAGAACCGGTCCGGGGAGGTGCTTCGGTCGCGATTGACGGCAATCGGTTTCGATGTCGTGCGTTCGGTTGTGGTTGCCGACGGCGTGGAATCGGTTGCCGCAGTGCTGCGCGAGCTGGTCGATGAGGTGGACCTGATCGTCACATCCGGGGGGACCGGCCTGTCGCCGACAGACATGACACCCGAGGGGACCGCGACGGTCATCGAGCGTGAGGTGCCGGGGCTCCCGGAAGCCTTGCGCCACGCAACCTTCGGTTCCATGCCCTTCGGGATGCTTTCGAGAGGGATCGCCGGCATCGCTCACGGGTGTCTGATCATCAACCTGCCCGGTTCGCCCAAGGCCGTTGCCGAGGGTTTCGACGTCCTCGATCCGGTGCTTGAGCATTCGGTGGCGATCACCCGGGGCGATTTTGGGCGCCACGACTGAGAATGCCCTAACCTTCAGGGATTGACCGAGTTGCCGATGGCAATGGTTCGTGCCAATGTTGACCAAACGGGCAAGCGCAAATACTCAGATGTGCTTGGTCGTTTGTATACGCTGCTAGGGCTGGCGGAGTAAGAGGAAAACCCAAAGACATGCCGATTGTGCTGTTCATTCTGATCGCTGGATTGTGGGCTGCGTTCTTGCTCCCTTCGTTCTTCGATCACCGGAGCCGTGCGCCGAAGGCGACAACCCGTGACTTCGCGCGAACACGGCAGATGCTTGCGAATGTGACCTCTTCCCAGCCCGACACCGACTCATACATACGCCGCCACGCACAAACACGACGCCAGCATGTCCTGCTTGGTCTCGGCATCGCCTCGGTGGCGACGCTCGTTTTCGCAACCTGGACCGGATCCGTCCCATGGCTCTGGGTGAATATCGCCGTCAACGTGTCGATTGCGGGGTACGTGACACTGTTGCTCACGATCAAGCAACGACGCGCAATGCAACGCTCGGTCGTGGTGCCGATCGCCCACGCCCCACATCGGACACTTGAGGCCGTTCCTGCCCAGGAGTCCTACGCCACCGACGAAGCGAAGACTGTCCGGGTCATCGCCGGCTGAACGGCACACAGGCGCCAGTCTTCTCGATGTGGTGCATGCCTGGCTCGCCATCCCGTTGGCGTCGCCCGGTGCGATGTCGCGGTGTCTTCATGCCCCGCCGTGGGCCATTCTCCCGTCTCGGGTAACTCCCGACGATCTCGACTTGACATCCGTACTAAGTACGGGTATTGTTCCCTCACATGTGATGAATCGTACTAAGTACGAACAGTGAGACAAGGAGTTGGTCACCATGACAACATCGAGCAAAACCAGTTCGGGAGCGCCATCGATTCCCGCGACGCAGATCCTTCCCGAGATCACGGAACGGACGGCGGGGATCATCGCAGGCGTCGGCTACGTGGTCCTCTTCGTGATCGCCATATTCGCGAACTTCGTCGTACGCGAGGGGATGGTCGTGAGTGGGGACGCAGCGATGACAGCGGCAAACATCGCCGAGTCCGAGTCGCTGTTCCGGCTGGGCCTCGTGGGCTTCCTTGCGATCTTCGTCGTCGATGTCATCGTGGCCTGGGCGCTGTACGTCGTTTTCCGCAGGGTGCAACGAGACGTTGCCCTCGTGTCTGCCTGGCTGAGGCTCGGCTATACGGTGATGCTCGGCGTCGCGCTCGTGTTCTTCTTCCAGGCGCTCCAGTGGATCGATCGGGCGGCATTCCTCGAAGGCTTCAGCGTCGAACAAGCCAATGCCCAGGCGTTGGTCGCGATCGACACGTTCAATGCTGCCTGGATGATCGGTCTCGTGCTCTTCGGCCTGCACATCGCGGTGTTGGGTTGGCTGATCCTGCGCTCGGGCATCGCTCCGAAGATGCTCGGGGCGGTTCTCATCGTTGCCGGAGCCTTGTACATGATCGACACTGTTGCCCTCTCGATGCTGAGCAACTACGCCGACTACAAGTCGACCATGACAGCGATCGTGGCCGGCCCTGCGATCCTCGCCGAGGGTTGGTTCGGTCTGTGGCTTCTCCTGCGGGCCGGGAAGCCGTCCGTTGGATCCCTTCGCCGGACCTGATCGGTCCCGGTGTTCGATGTGCATCGAGGGCCTGTGCACGGAGGAGTCCTGTGCACAGGCTCTCGTGCGTCACGTGTGACCGAACGATTCAAGCTGTCGGTCGCCGGTACAATCCCAATGCACTCGGGGGTGTAGCTCAGTCCGGCAGAGCACTACGTTCGCAACGTAGGGGCCAGGGGTTCAAATCCCCTCACCTCCACAAGAGGGCTTGCTGCTGTGTGGTTCACGTTTGCGAGTTCTTTCGGGATCTCGCCGTTGTCCGGCCCCGACGACTCATTGGTGAGCGCATCTGGAGATTGCCGTTTCGGTGGGTCGAGACTTTTGGTTCAAATCCCCTCACCTCCACAAGAGGGCTTGCTGCTGTGTGGTTCACGTTTGCGAGTTCTTTCGGGATCTCGACGTCGTCCGGCCCCGACGACTCATTGGTGCGCGCATCTGGAGTTTGCCGTTTCGGTGGGTCGAGACTTTCGGTTCAAATCCCCTC
>CBDUOH010000012.1:0-38801 GCA_965368815.1 uncultured Acidimicrobiia bacterium | reverse complement strand
ACACGTGTTTCGTCACACCGTTCCTCCGACTCGGAAGACCGGAGTGTACCAGCAGGCTGCGAGAGTCAAGCGCACCCTCATCGGCTGCTCAGGACCTTGGCCGTGCGTGTCAGTCGGATTGGGACTGCCCTGCTCTTTCGAGCAGTTCGTGTGCGTGCTTCTGACCGGTGTCCGAATCTCCCATTCCCGCCAACATCCGCGAGATCTCAACGACCCGATCCTTGCGTGACACCTCGGCCACCGTGGTCTTGGTTCCATTCCTCGATACGACGAGGTGTGTCGACCCGTAGGCTGCGACCTGCGGTAGATGGGTCACGCACACAACCTGCCTCCCCTGCGCAAGGGCTGCCAACTTCTCCCCCATGGCCAGGGCTGTGGAACCACCGATCCCTGAATCGATCTCGTCGAAAGCGACGATGGCTGATTCGGCGCCGCCGGCGGCCAGGGTGAGGGCGAGGACGAGTCGACTCAATTCACCGCCGGACGCGACCTGTGCTGCTGGCTGGGGCGTCAGGCCGGAATCAGAAGCGAACAGCAGCGTGATGGCGTCGCACCCGGTGTGTCGGGGTTCGTGAGCTACGACCTCGATCGAAAGCGTTGGATCCGAGAATCCGAGATCCTTGAGATGCTCCTGAGCGGATGCGGCGAGAGTCTCTGCCGCCGTGGTTCGGCTCGCACGCAGGGCCGCACCAGCCTCGGCAACCTGTGTCTTGGAAGCATCGAGTCGTTCGTCGATGTCGGCGGCGCTCGCGAGCGTGGCTGTGAGTTGGTCGATCTTTTCGGAGGCGTCCTTGCGGAACACCGCAATGTCGTCGATGGTGTCCCCGTATTTCCGCTTGAGGTCTCCCAACACGGCGAGGCGCTGCTCAACCATCCCGAGGTCGGTGTCATCGGATGACACGTCCGCCGCGTAGCGGGACAGGTCGGTGAGGAGCTCGTTGACGAGCGAGGCGATCTCTGAAACCTGGTTGGCGGTGTCGTCCAATCCCGGGTCGATGCGTGATGCCTTTTCGACAGCCCGGACCGCGTCGTCGAGCTGGGAGCCGATGCCGTCGTCGGAGAGAGCCGAGATCGCCGCGTCGAGTTCGGATGCCAACTCCTCTGCGGACCTGAGCCTCTTGGCGATCGAGCGCAGATCTTCCTCGTCACCCGAAACGAACCCTGCAGCATCGATCTCCTCGACCTGGAACCGAAGCATCTCCACCTCTCGTTCAAGCGAACGCAGATCACCTCCGAGCGCCTCGGCTTGTTCGAGCACCGAGCGATGGTTGGTCCATGCAGCGGAGAATGCGTCACGCGACCGGCGCCCTTCGTCGTCGAGCATCTGGTCGACGAGCTTCCTGACACCCGTCGACGATGTGATGGTGTGTTGATCGTGCTGGCCCACGATGGCCACGTGATCACCCAGCAACGTCGCCAATCCGCGAGCAGGTGTGAGTTGGCCGTCGATGTACGCCTTGGACTTGGCGGCGGTGACCACTCGCCTGAGGATGACGTCCGCGCCGTCGATCGTGACCATCGCTGATACATCGGCGGCGTCGGCGTGTGGGCCGATGACGTCCTTGGAAGCGGTCTCGCCGCGCAGCAGCCGCAGAGCTCCGAGCATCAGGGTCTTGCCTGCGCCCGTCTCTCCGGTGACGACGGTCAATCCTTCGCGGAATTCGATATCCGCGGCTTCGATCAACCCGAGGTTTGCAACAGTGATTTCTTCAAGCATGATCCAATCCGAACTGTTCCCGGACTGCCGCGGGGAACGGATGTCGCCCGAGACTGAGAAACTGCACGGTTGCAGGCCCGCGTGTGACCACGACGGGTACGTTCGTCTCGATCTCGGCCTTCTCGCGGCCATCGACGTTGAGCGTTGCCGGCCTGTCACCGATTGCGGAGATCCGGATGACGGAGTCCGGTTGGAGCACGATGGCCCGTGACAGCAGACTGTGGGGAGCCACGGGTGTCAGCACCATGGCATCGAGGTCCGGAGCCAGGATCGGACCGCCTGCAGATAGGCTGTACGCGGTTGACCCGTTGGCGCTCGCTACGATCACGCCATCGGCCCGATAGGTCGCAAGCGGTTCTCCGTCGATGGTCACCGCGATCTCGATGATCCGCTGCGACACCGACTTTTCGACGACGACATCGTTCACCGCGTTGAATGTCCGGTCACCGAGGGTCACACCCACCGTGCCGCGATGATGGATGGTAAAGGTGTCATGCTTGAGCGCATTGACCAGATCATCGATCTCGGACGGTTCGAACTCGGCGAGATAGCCGACCCGTCCGACGTTGACACCGCAAACGGGCACGTTCTCGCGCAACGCCGTAGCCGCAGCTCCGAGCATCGTTCCGTCGCCTCCGATCGCCACCACGACGTCGGGAGCTGTCACGGCTGGCCCGACTTCGAGCCCCGCAGCTGCTGCGGCTGCCATGAATTCCTGCGCGACCGTGGCGGCGAGCGGTCGATTCCCGCGCACAACCGTCAATATCCGGTTCACGGTGTCGCCTCCTCTATCGCCTCGATCAGTTCGTCAGGGATTGTTGTCGGTGTTTCGGTCCGGAACCACGCAAGATATTCGATGTTGCCTGTCGTCCCGGTTATCGGCGACGTGGTTACACCGTGGAGAAAGAGTCCGTGGGTCCCGAATGCATCGACCACCTGATGGATGGTACCGATGCGTACCTCACGATCACGGACAATCCCGCCCTTACCCACACCTTGTCGCCCGGCTTCGAACTGGGGTTTGACGAGCAGGACCCAGTCCGAGCCGTGTGTCCCGAGCCGTGTGAGCTGTTCGGCGATCATCGCAAGGGATATGAACGACAGGTCACCCACGACGAGATCGAATGGTGCTCCGAGTTCGGCTGGGTCAGCTGTGCGGATGTTGGTGCGTTCAACAACACTCACCCTCGGATCGTTGCGGATGGACCAGCTCATCTGCCCGTACCCGACATCGACGGCCATCACCGAGGCTGCGCCCCGTTGGAGGAGGCAGTCGGTGAATCCGCCGGTGGAGGCGCCGACGTCAATGGCCCGTTTGCCGGCCGGGTCGACGGCGAATGTTTCGAGTGCTGCCGCAAGTTTCCGTCCCGCTCGGCTGACGAACGGTTCCGGGGACTGCACGAGATGCAGCGAGTCGTCGGGTGAAACCATCGTTGACGCCTTGGGGGTCGTCATGGACCCGACGCGGACCAAGCCCGCGTCAATGGCTCGCTGAGCTTCCGAACGAGACGAGACGAGCTTTCGGCGGACAAGCTCGACGTCGAGTCGTCGTCTGGTCACGCCCATACCGAACCCTCCAGTCCGACCGTTCGCGATGCGGGTCCCACCTGCGAGCGGATCAGGGGGACTCCATGCCCGGCGCGTCATCCCCGACGGTGTCGAGCTGATCCCCGAGCAAGTCTGCGATGGCTTCGGCCGTCGCTGGTGCGTCGGCTGGATCGGCGGCGCCGAGCTGCGCCTCAAGAGCGTCAAGTTCGGGCTCTGGTACCTGGGGTGTGGAATCGTCGGTCATGGGTTCATTATTGCTCATGGCGACGACAGGTTCGGCTTCCCGGGTCCCCCGACGAGCGCCGGGACTTCGATGATCGATTCCACGACGTGGTCCGGAGCAAGTCCGGCCGGCACTTCATCGCGCGATGTCGTGACACCCGACAGGGTGAGTATGGACCGCCATTTCTGGTTCTTGGCGAGCAGTATGTCGGTTTCGAGCCGATCCCCGACCATCCAGATCTCGTCACCGCGCGCCAACTCAGAGACGAGCGCACCCATCGGCGCGTGCGGCTTGCCACAGATCGTGGGCTCGTGGCCGGACGCGATGGCGACCGCCGCCACCACGGCTCCTGCGCCAGGAGCCAATCCGTGCGCGGTGGGGTACGTGGCATCCGTGTTGGTGGCAATGAACGCAGCACCATTGCGCACCGCTTCCGACGCAATCGCGACATGGTCGTAGGTCATGTCGAACCGGATGCCGACGACCACCGAATCAACGTCGGAGGTGTCTCGGACCTCGATGCCGACGCCACGCACTTCGTCGGATATGCCGTCCAGCCCAAGCACGTATGCAGAAGCGAAACGACCTCGCATGTGCCGTGCGGCGGCCATGCCGCTCGTCACGACCCAGTGAGGATCGACCTCGAATCCGGTCCGAGCTGTGATCCCTTGCGCAACCACCTTCGGGGTCTTTGACGAGTTGTTGGTCGCAAACAGCACATGCCAGCCGTCCGACGCCAGCTCCCCGAGCGCGACACCCGCGCCGGGAATCTCATGCTCGCCCCGGTACACGACTCCATCGAGATCGAAGATGATGGTGCCTCGAATGCTGGAGTCAGCCATCTGAGGCAGCTCCGACGCGTTGTGAAAACCGCTCGATCACGGTTGCCAGGAACTCCGTCGTTGCGATGACGCTCGACTCCGAGATCCGCTCATCGGCACCGTGGAACATGCCGAGCATCTCTGGGAATGTGATTGCATCATCGAAGAGTCCGACACCGTAGGCAGGGATGCCCCGCTCCCTGAAGAACCGTGCATCCGTTGTCACGGGCGTGAGGGTCGCAGCGAGCGTCCGGGTACCCGTGTGGATTTCGGATGCGTCGGCGATCGCCTCCCACAGCGGACCCTCCGGACGCGACCCGTTTGCCGCCATCTCGAGGACAGGCGTCAGTTCGATGCGGTCGAACAGGTCCGGCCCCAGGACCTTGCGGAGATGATCCGTGATGTCATCGGCGTCCTGACCGGGAAGGAGGCGGATGTCGATGTCGGCTCCTGCCCCGTCCGGCACCACGTTGGTCTTCGTGCCACCACGAATCACGTTCGGCGAGAATGTGAGATGCGTACATGCGTGGATCCATCGAGCGAGAACCTCGTCCTGGGCTGCGACTTCTTCGATCGCTGCGTCGACGCGATCGGCGTCGAGGAGCGCCTCACGGATGTGCGCTGGAACCGGCAGATGGGGAACACATGCTCGCCATTCGTCGGTGACCAACACGGGTTGGTCATGCATCCCGATCCGGCTGACGACCTCCGATACGGTGACGACGGCGTTGTCGCGGCGGAAGGGTTGGCTGCCGTGTCCGGCGACACCCGTCGCAACGAGAGAACGCCACGCAGGACCCTTCTCCGCGACGGTGACCGGGATCACTGTCGCGCCCTCAGCACCGATGGTGGGTCCGGCCACTTCGGTCAGGACGTAGTCACATGCCACGAGGTCCCAGTGATTGGCGACGAGTTCTGCAGCTCCCCACGTTCCGCCCGCTTCCTCGTCCGCGACGGCAGCAAGGATCACGTCCCCTGCGGGTTGCGGGAGGGATCCATCGACCAAGCCCTTGAACACGACCGTCATCGCCGCGGTCACATTGAGCATGTCCACGGCGCCGCGGCCCCACACGAACCCGTCCGCCCGCACTCCGCCGAAAGGGTCGTAGGTCCACTGCGCAGCCTGTGCCGGGACGACATCGAGGTGCGGTATCAGCAGAAGCACCGGAGCCTCCGGGTCGGCTCCCTTGTGTCGGTACACGACCGATGCCCGTCCCGGTAGCGGCTCTATCACAGTTCCCTCGGCGCCGAGGAACCGTTGGAGCGTGCGCACGGAGCGGATCTCGCCACCGGAAGTCGGCTCACCGGTGTTCACGCAGGCATTCTGGATCAGCTCGACCATGAGTTCGAGCGCGTCGTCGGCTGCGAACGTTGCCGTCATGTGTCGACTCCGGGGTCCTCATGATGCATGATCAGGCTGCGGGCAGCGAACTCGTGTCCCTCGAAGAAGTTCTTCGTGTCACGTTGGCCGGGGCCCGCGATGGCATCGAAATGGCGCACTCCGCGTTTCCGAAGGTCCTCCATGACGACCTCGAGCATCTGATGCCCCACCCCGACGCCGCGTGCTGGTGGGTCGGTGTAGACCAATCGTATGAACCCGATCTTGGATCCGCCCGCCCTGCGCAACATGTTCTCGAGCGTCGCCCAGATGAAGCCGACCACGACACCGTCGATGAGTCCTACGTGTACCCATGAGTCAGGGGCGTCCATCGCTTCGATGATCGAGTCCTCGAAGGATTCGTCGAGTGCGTCGGTCAGGGCGAAGATCGGCTTCTTCGCGGTCTGTTCCGCTTCGGCATCGCGGTACAGGGCCACAATGGTCGCGACGTCGTCTGATGTTGCCTTGCGGACCGATATCTCCATGCGGCGAGCGTAACCCGCGACGTTCGTCTAGCCGGACTCGGAACCGAATCGCCTGGCGAGGCCCCACCGTGTCACGAGCCACATGGCTTCGATCGCTATCGAACGGTCCATCTTCGAAGTACCGAGTGTTCGATCCCTGAACGTGATCGGGACCTCAACGACCTCGAGTCCGGCACCTTCGGCGCGCCATGCCATCTCGATCTGGAACCCGTAGCCCGACGCCTGGCATGACCCGGGGTCGAGCTTCCTGATCGTGGTGTCCCTGAACGCCCGGAATCCGGCCGTCGCGTCCTTCGTCCTGATACCGAGGAGCAGCGACGCGTACCTGTTCCCGGCGCGTGAGATGAGTCGTCGCGGCCACGGCCAGCCTTCGGTACCCCCTCCGGGTACATAACGGGATCCGATGGCGAGATCGGCTCCCGATTCGATGGCCGCCACGAGTCTGGGAAGGTCGCCGGGGTCGTGCGAGAAGTCTGCGTCCATCTCACAGATGATCTCTGCGCCAAGTTCGAGAGCCCGAGCGAAACCGGCGGCATATGCGGGTCCAAGACCTTCCTTCCTCGCTCGGTGCAGCACATGGATCTGGTCGTCGTGGCTTGCGAGTTCATCAGCCATCGCTCCGGTTCCGTCCGGGGAGGCGTCATCGACGATCAGGAGGGCATACCCGCGTTCGCGTACGGCGGATGCGATCCGGGAGATGTTCTCCGACTCGTTGTACGTCGGGACGATGACGAGGACGCTCATACCAAAGTGTTGCATACGTTCAGCATCGGCGTCCCCGGCGGACGGCTTGAGGCCCTAGCTTGCGCAGTCGAGGCAGATCTTCTTCCGCTTGTTCGCCATCTGCGCCTTGCGTTTGACGAGGAAGCACGATGAGCAGACGAACTCGTCCGAATGCGGCGAATCGGCGCTGTCGTCCTCAAGTGCGATCTCAGCTCGTCTGATCAGTCGCATCTCGGCTGCCTCGTCCACGACGATGGTCTCATCGGACTCATCCTCGGTGAGCATTTCACGCTCTTCTGCTTCGAGTTCGTCGAGCGCCTCGGCCGAGTCCTCATCGTCCTCGTCGTCGTCATCCACTTCGTCTTCTTCGTCGATGTCGTCGTCGTCATCCACGACGAGCTCATCGTCGAGCGCGTCGTCGTCCTCGAGGTCCTCGAGCTCGTCGAGATCCTCAATGTCCTCGATGTCGTCCAATGCGTCGTCGTCGAACTCGTCTTTGGTTTCGTCTGCCATGTACCCCTCGGTTCCGAATGACGGCGCGGAGCATACCCAACTCTGGGGCGAGGTCAACGTGTATCAGATCACGAGGTGGATCGCCTCGGAAACGACGTCGATGGTGACCGGTCCCGTTCCGACCAGCTCCCCGTCCGCTTCGACATCGACATCTGCATCACACACAATCGTGACGGTTCCACCCACGTAGCGTCGAACCGCCTTGTGGGTCAGATGGGAACCGGTCAGGATTCGTGGCATGACGGTGAATGCTTGCCGCTTCCTGCCGGAGAACACCTGTACATCGAGCAATCCATCCACCATCGACGCCCGGGGCGCGATGTTCATCCCGCCCCCGAAGAACTGCCCGTTGGCCACCACAACATTGATCGCCGGTCCTTCGAACCGGTGGTGGTCGACCGAGACGTCGACGGTCGGCACCATGGCTTTGCCGAGCGTCAGCCAGAAGGCGACGGTGTACTTCGACTGCCCGAGCCACCGTGGCAGCCGCTCGGCGGTGCGTACGGCCGCGGCAGCCACCCCGACGTCGGCAACGTTGACGAAGTAGCGCACTGCCCCGTCGGCAAAGCGAATCCGGCCGATGTCGATCGGGTAGAGCTCCGGGGACGCGAGTCGATCGAATGCCTGTCCCGCATCCGACGTGTGTCCGAACATTCTTGCCAGATCGCTTCCCGATCCCCCGGGCACCAGTCCCACGGTGAAACGACCGGAATCCGCAGCAAGAGGAAGGGCGTTCACAAGACTGTGGAGCGTGCCATCCCCTCCAACGGCCACGAATCGGGTGTGTCCGCTCGTGACCGCGCGCTCGATGATCGGCGCCACCTGGGACACGTCCGACGTTTGGTGGAACACGATGTCGACGCCTCGGTCGGCGGCGCACTGCGCGAGGTATTCGACGGTCGTGGCCTTGGATCCTGCCGCTGGGTTGACGAGGGCGATCCACGTCACGCCACCCCTCCGATCTCGACGATGCCACGGTCGATGGCGGACAGGGCACTCGAGGCCACGGAGCGGTACTGGGGGTATCCGTCGCGGATCTGCCGGATCAGATCGAGCAACTGTCGGCTCGACCTCACGAAATCGCCCGCGCGGATGTCATCGTCGTCGAACAGGTCGGCGAGGTCGTGTCCCGACGCCCATCCATGCATGGTGTCGATGAAACCCGGATCGACCATCGGTTGCTCATCGACGCCCCGGCGGCGCTCGACATCGGCGATCTCCTGTCTGATGTCCTCGAGGGATGCAAGAAACGAATCGGCAAACGGGGTGAACGGAATCGGCGGCAGTTCCCCTCCCCGGGTCTCGAACGTGAACACCGTCGTGGCGGCAGCGAACTCCTCGGGCGCAAGACCGTCGAGCAGGCCACGCCTGATCGTCTCCGCGAGCAGGAGGTCACGTTCGTTGTACAGACGACGCAACGCCTCGCCACGCGATGTGGTGCGCCATTCCTTCACGTATCCGAGATCGGTGAGAACCGCATGGATGCGCTCGAACGAGTCCAACACATCATTCTGTTCCGCCTTCTCGATCCGTCTCTCGAGTCGTTCGACATCCCGTTGGGCTCGTCGAGCCCGATCCACCCATGCGATGTGCACGTCGATGTCAGGGCAGGCCCCGACGCCTTCGGGGTCATCGCTCGAGAACAGCGCTATCGGCTGGTCATGGGCCACGAACCCGTCGAGGGCCTGGGCGACCTCGTTGCGGTAGGCCGCGTCAGAGATCCGTACCGGGGTCGGGAGCGTCAACGAACCGATGATCGTTGTCGAGCGAGGGAGGTCCGATGATCGGATCGAGGTCTTGGTCCCGCCCGCATCGACGAACTCGAGTTTCGGATGGCCACCGCCCCACGAGCGGTTCGCAAGAACGAAGACCGATCCGGCAAGGTCGAGAATCGTGCCCGGTTGGAGCAGTTTCCGATCCATCGATGCGGGTTTTGATCGGGAACCCCCGTCGTAGAACGCCCAGATATCGCCACGCTCGCACGCTGCCGCCGCGGTGAACGTCTCGACATCGCGCCGTCGATCGTGGAGATTCTCGTTGAGCGTCTCCCGCCTGGCCTCGGTGCTGAAGTTGGCGAAGGACGCCGCAAGGAGTTCGGTCGCCCTGTCCCTGTCATAGCGGGCGATGAGGTTGACGGTCATGTTGTATGTGGGAGCGAACGAGGATGCGAGTGCGTTGGCGCCCGTGCCGGCGATGCCGGTCGCTCGCTCGAACGGGACGTACGGGCTGAACAGTACGACCGCGGTGCCTTCGGTGTCGATGCCGCGTCTGCCTGCGCGGCCGGTCAGTTGGGTGAAGTCGCTTGGCTGGAGGAGTTCGTGCCCCTCACCGGTGTACTTGCTGAGTGAGTCGAGGACCACCGTCCGTGCCGGCATGTTGATCCCGACTGCGAGCGTTTCGGTTGCCGCCACCAACTTGACAAGGCCACGAAGAAACAATTCCTCGACGGTTTCCTTGAACGCAGGAACGAGACCGGCGTGGTGCGCCGCCGATCCACGCTCGAGGACCGACAGCCACCCGTCGAAGCCGAGGACGGCGAGATCGTGTTCAGGGACATGCGAGGTGCGCTCGGCAACCACTCGCCGGATCTCAGCGCGCTCGTCCTCGGTCGTGAGACGCAATGTGGAATGCGCAACCTCCCGTGCCGTCTGCTCGCAGCCCTTCCTGGAGAACACGAAATAGATCGCAGGCAGAAGCCCTGCGCCTTCGAGTTCCTCGACGATCTCGACCCGTCGTGGGGTCGAGAGTCGCCGGTGTCGGCTACCCCTCGACTGGGTGATCTTGGCTATGGCCTGATTGGGTCGACCGTTTCTGGAGAACATCGGCAGCATCGAGACCGCCCCTCCCCTGTGCCTGTCCCGCCAAGCGAACATCGTGGTGAGGGGTACCGGGCGGGTCCGTTCGATCACGAGTTCCGTGTCCCCGCGTCGTGCGCGGATCCAACTGGTGAACTCCTCGGGATTCGCGATGGTGGCGGACAGCGCCACCAGCGTCACGCGACGCGGGAGATGAATGATGACCTCCTCCCATACCGAGCCGCGGTCCCGATCGGCGAGGTAGTGCACCTCGTCGAGGATGACGATGCCCAATTGCTCGAGCGCATCGGAACCCTCATAGATCATGTTGCGGAGGACTTCCGTCGTCATGACCACGATCGGGGCGTCGCCGTTGATGACGTTGTCGCCGGTCAGAAGCCCGACCGTTGCGTCACCGAACAATCGCTTGAGATCGGAGAACTTCTGGTTCGAGAGCGCCTTGATCGGGGTGGTGTAGAACGCTCGGGTGCCTTTGGCGAGGGCTGAGACGATGGCGCCTTCGGCGACTACGGTCTTGCCGGCACCGGTCGGGGCGGTCACGACCACGGACTTGCCATCGGAGACCGCACGGAGCGCCTCGATCTGGAACGAATCTGGCGTGAACGACAGCGACGCCAGGAAATCGTCGACGGTCGAAGGCTGGGTGTGGGACATCGCCCACGATGCTAGGGGAACAGGTGGCAGGTCCGGCGCCACCCACCCGAGACGGTCAGGAGACTATGAGGGCCTGGGCTCGCTCGTGTCACCGAATGTGACGAGGCGGTTGAACCAGTCGTCTGTCTCGAGCAGCCTCACGAATCGGTCGAGTTCACCCTCCGTGATGGGACCGGGAGCCGCAAGGGTGACCTCGTACGGGACGCCTGTTGCGAGCAGCACGCTGACGACCCTCTGGGATGCCGGACGCCGCTGGATGGTGAAGCACTCGGGGCAGACGAAGCGATATGTGCCTTCGTCGCCGGTGCCTTCGAGTTCCAGCGAGATGTCCGATGTGCCGAGATGGATCTCTCCGCACTGCTCGCATGTTGTCTTGATGGTTGTCATGTGTATGCCCACTCCGTAGACCAGCGTCATAGAGGACATCGGCATTCGACGGGATGGGTAAAGGACTATTCCGGACATAGTCACGATGGGAACGAGCAGGTAGTCACCCGATGGCGGCGTACCGGGCCCGTATGCTGTCGGCGAGGTGGGCCCGTGCCTCTGCGACGGAATCCCCTGCCACGAGCGACGCATCGCTCCCCAACCGGAGGAGCAGGCGAGCAGCGACCAAGGGGTCCGAGACACGCATCGTGATGCGCGTCATGTCGCCGACGGGGGTCAGGTCTTCGACCGGGTAGTACTCCCCCACCCAGCGGGAGGATTCGCCGACATCGAACACGACGAGATGATCGTCCGGGCTGGGTTCATATCGCGCCGTGGACGGTGCGTCGGCTTCTGAGGGCTGGTACTGCTCGTCGAGCACGGTCACCGAACCGATCCTGTCCACCCGGAACAACCGTTCGTCCTCGGCCATGCGGCAGAAACCGCGAAGGTACCAATTGCCGAGGTTGAAGAACACCGATTCCCCCTCCACGACCCGGGTGGATACCTCGTTGCGAGACCTGCTGACATACGTGATCTCCACGAGGTGAGATCCGTCGATGGCCTCCCGGAGCGTCGAAACCGTTTCGGGCGTCGGTACGTCGAACAACACCTGTTCATCGACGTCCACACCGATCGCCTTCGATAGCTTGTCGATGGCGGAACGCAGTGCGGGCGGTGCCTGATTCGAGGCGAGAAAGGTGGAACCTGCGGCGAGCAAGCCGAGTGCCTCTGCGGGCGTGAGGCGCACGGAACGGGAGAAATAGTCCGCTGAATCGATCGTGACCTCGTCTTCGAAGATGTCGACATCGATGAGGTCCCCTGGACCGTACCCCGGCAAGCCTGTGAGGAAGATGAGATGGAGGTCCTTGACGACGGCCGCATTCGATGGGTAGTCGAAACGTTCCCGGAGGTCCGAGATCGAAGCCCCACCGTTGGTGACGACGTACGGGATCATGGAAAGGATCCGGGCGATGCGGTTTTCGGTTCGAGCGGTCACGCCGAAACTCCGATGTGGTCGAGCAGTTTGGCACGGAGCCGCTCCGGCTCGAGGATCACCGCCGCGTCGTCGAAACCGAGGACCCATCCGATGAACGATGCGTCGTTCCGGATCGGGACATGGAGGTCGACGTACTCACCATCGATCGGATGCTCGGTGGTGCCCGGGATCTGGCGCGCAGCCACCGAACCGACGTCCCGTGTGAAGCGTACGATGCCGACCTCGTCCGTATCCGTATCGGATCCGGCCGATGGGATCACGGATCCGGCGTCGAAGCCGGCAGGTACCGAGAATCGGTCGATTTCCTCGCCGATGGACACCTCGGACATCCGGTCGACACGGAATGCCTTGACCACCTCGACGTCCCCGGTTTCGGGTGCCGCGAGATACCAATGTCCGAATCGGTGTGCCAGGGCGTAGGGAAACGTCCGACGAGACTTGTCGCGGTACGTGAACATCACGATTCGGCGGGTCGCCATCGCTTCGAATATGACCCCGAGTGTGTCGAGCCCGTGACCCAGATCGGCGGCGACATTCGGGGCGTTCACCACGGGCGATGCGCCACCGAGCTTGAAAATCGCAGACAATCCTGTGGTTTGACCGGCGAACTGCACTGCTTGGGCGGCCGCCATCAGGGCCGACCGCTCCTCGTCTGTGAGATCGGGATCAGCGATGGCGTACTCGTCGGCGGGGATCACATATCCGTCCTCGACCTCCCAGATGTCGAGAGCGGTCATCGTCAGGGGCACACCGAGCGACCGAAGCAGATCCTTGTCGCGCTCGAATGTTCGCCGGAACGCAGCATCCGAGTCCTGGTCGTAGCCAGCCACCGTGTTGCGGATCTCTTCGGCAGTCACCGGTCTGTGCACCGTGAGAAGGAACGCGAGCAGATTGAGGATTCGTTCGATCACCCGTTGCATTGGCACCACACTATCGACTCGCGGATGCTCGTGGAAGCATCAGGACGCATCAGGGGTGCTCGCACGTCACGGGCGCCCGGGTCCGCTAGAGGGACTCGATCAGGCGATCGACCCGCTCGTCATAGGCCTTGAACGGGTCCTTGCACAGCACGGTCCTTTGCGCCTGATCGTTGAGCTTGAGGTGCACCCAGTCGACCGTGAAGTCACGGCGCTTCTCCTTCGCTGCACGGATGAACGCGCCGCGCAGGCGTGCCCTCGTGGTGCTGGGGGGTTCGAGCATCGCCTGTGAGATCGCCTGATCTGTGACCATACGATCCATGAGTCCTGCTCGCTCGAGCTTGTAGAACAGACCCCGATCCCGGTTCACGTCGTGATAGTTGAGGTCGATCAGGGCCAGACGCGCAGACGACAGTGGAAGTTTGTGACGCTGCTGGTACCGCTCGATCAGGTGGTATTTGGCCACCCAGTCGACTTCCCTGTTGAGGGTCATCGGGTCCTTCTCGAGACCGGTGAGGAGATGCTCCCACATCGCCACAGCCTTTTCGATCTCCGGGCTGACGCCGGTGGTTCTGGTGTAGCGGAGTACCCGTTCGAGGTACTCCCACTGGATGTCGAGCGCGCTCAGTTCTCGGCCATTAGCGAGGCGCACGGTCCGTCGGCAGGTCATGTCGTGGCTGATTTCTCTGATGGCTCGGATGGGGTTCTCAAGTGTCAGGTCGCGGAACACCACCTCGTCCTCGAGCATCTGGAGGAGCGCGACCATGGACCCGATCTTGGCGAATGTCGCATACTCGGACATGTTGGAGTCACCGGCGATGACATGGAGGCGGCGATACCGCTCGGCGTCGGCATGTGGTTCGTCCCTGGTGTTGATGATCGGACGGCTGCGGGTCGTTGCCGACGAGCTGCCCTCCCATATGTGCTCGGCGCGTTGGGCCAGCGAATAGACGGTGCCTCGCGCCGTACCGAGGAGTTTGCCCGCACCTCCCCAGATCTGGCGCGTGACAAGGAACGGTATCAACGTGTCGATGGTCCGTTGGAAGTCGGCATGGCGCCGGATGAGGTAGTTCTCATGGCAGCCGTACGAGTTGCCGGCGGAATCCGTGTTGTTGCGGTAGAGGTAGATGTCGCCACGGATGCCCTCTTCGGCAAGGCGACGTTCCGCCGATTCGACCAATCCCTCGAGTATCCGTTCGCCAGCCCGGTCGTGGGCGACGACGTCATAGACGCTGTCGCACTCGGGGGTTGCGTACTCGGGATGGGATCCTACGTCGAGGTACAGCCGAGCCCCGTTCTCGAGGAACACGTTCGACGAACGACCCCAGCTGACGACCCTCCGGAACAGATAGCGCGCGACCTCGTCGGGCGAAAGGCGGCGTTGACCCCTCAAGACGCAGGTGACGCCGTATTCGTTCTCTATTCCGAAAATCCGTCGGTTCATCGCCGCAGGGTACCGCATGCACCAGCAACCCCGTGCACCATCGGCTCACCGTACGTGTACGGCTCAGGCGCGTGCTGCTTGCAGTTCTTCGATGGAGAGGCGGCGGAATGTCCGGCGTTCGGCATGCCGATCGAGAAACCCCGTCTCCCAATCCTCGTCGGTGACCGTGTCGCCGGTTCCGGTCTCGATGGCCTGGCACGCCGCTGCAAGCGCATCCTCGACCGTCATCTCCGGGCTGACGTTTCCCTCGAGCGCCGCGACGATGTCGTCCTCATTGGCCCCGAGTGCCGTGTAGGCGTCAGCGTCCCGAAGCGTGCCGTCGAATTGGACCCTGTACAGATTGTCCTCTGCCATGGAATGTCCGAGTTCTGCAACAACGATGTCGACTTCGTACGGTTTGACCTCATGGGAGAAGATCTGGCCCAGGGTCTGTGAATATGCGTTCGCGAGACCCTTGCCCGTCACATCGGTGCGTGAGTACGAGTACCCCTTGAGATCGGCGTACCTGATGCCGGCGACGCGCAGTGTCTCGAACTCATTGAACCGTCCGACTCCGGCGAAAGCGATCCGGTCGTATACCTCGCTGATCTTGCGGAGCGACGAGGAAGAGTTCTCACCGACCAAAAGGATCCCGGCTTCGAGCTGGAGCACGACGATGGGCCGGCCGCGATTGATCCCCTTGCGTGCGAACTCGGCCCGATCCTTGACGAGTTGCTCGGGAGGAACGTAGAACGGCATGCTCATGGGCGACCCTCCAGAACCGGTGTTGCGATCGCCGTGAGTTCGTCATCGCCGATCTCCTCCACCCCTTCGGATGTGACAACGAGGACGTTGGGGAGAATCCCCCGCTTGAGATCGAGTCCGCCGGTTGCCGAATCCTCTTCCGCTGCCGCGACGATGGCCTCGACCGCGGCCGCAAGGGCATCGTCTCTCGTCATGTCCTCGTTCCACACGTTCTTGAGGAACGACCGGGCCTCGGCGCCACCGGATCCCGTGGTGGCGTAGTTGAGCTCGTCGTAGCGGCCGCCGACGACATCGTATGAGAACAGACGACCTTTGTCCTGCCGCTTGTCGTATCCACAGAACAACGGAATGACCACAAGACCCTGGAACGCCAACGACAGATTTCCCCGAATCATCCTTGCGAGGAAGTTCGCCTTTCCATCCAGGCTCAGGGTTGAACCCTCGATCTTTTCGTAGTGCTCAAGCTCGGTGCGAAACAGTTTGATGAGCTCGACGGCCATGCCCGCAGTGCCCGAAATGGCCACGGCGGAGTGCCGATCGGCCTCGTAGACCTTCCTGACACGGGAATGCGCGATGTAGTTGCCTGCTGTTGCGCGGCGGTCACCGGCCATCACGACACCGTCGCCCCAGGTGAGCGCCAGCACGGTCGTGGCCTCAGTGAGCGTCATGGGTGCGACTCCGTCGGCCTCCCATCGCGGGTCGAGGCCGCGCTGCTCGAGAACGGACAGGAAGGAGGCGTCTGCCACTGCTTCCCCGATCTGGAGGGGCCCGATCGAATCGCCGGTCACTCTCCACCCTTCTGGACGTAATTCTTGACGAATTCCTCGGCGTTCTCTTCGAGAACCGTGTCGATCTCATCGAGCAGATCGTCGATCCGCTCTGTCACGTCCTCGCCACGACCCTGTGGGGCATCAGCGATCTGTTCGTCCGGCGCATCCTCGCGCCTGGTGGTGCGTTCTCTGTCACTCATGTGTCCCTCCGATGTGGGCGACCAGTGTCGCAACGTCAGGGCTGGTTGCGAACAGGCCTTCGACGAGGTCCCTGGTCCCTCTCCGAGGTTCCATCATAGGGAGCCGAACCAGAGTTGATGCCCCAACGTCGACAACGAGGGAGTCCCAGTTGGCTGCCACGATGGACGATCCGTACCTGCGAAGGCACTCGCCCCTGAAGTACGCCCTGGTGGTCTCCGGAGGTGTTGTCGCCGCGGCGTCGATCTCGTCAGGTGTGAAGAGTCGCTTGACGGACCCCGACCGTTCGAGTCGATGGAACAGGCCTCGATCGGGGTCCAGGTCGTGGTACTGGAGTCCGATCAGGCGAAGCTTGGGGTCATCCCATCCGAGACCGTCGCGTCGGCGATAGCCCTCGAGCAGCGACAGTTTTGCGGCCCAATCAAGCCGGTCAGCCACAGCTTCGTAGCCGTCCTCAAGGTCCACCAGAAGACTCCGCCACTCCGTGATCACCTGCTTGTACGCGGGGGCGAGGTCGTTCGAGGCCACGTATCGATCGGCGATGTCGAAGAAGTGCCATTGGAGCTCCAGCGCGGTCATGTGCGCTCCCTCGGTCGTGGCGATGGGGCGCGACATTTCGAGGTCGTGGCTGACAGCGACC
This sequence comes from uncultured Acidimicrobiia bacterium, assembly GCA_965368815.1. Lineage (GTDB taxonomy): Bacteria > Actinomycetota > Acidimicrobiia > Spongiisociales > UBA5794 > UBA5794. The sequence goes on along the minus strand of CBDUOH010000012.1, from coordinate 21,784 downwards.
ATCGCCGCTACGGGATCAGTAAGCCGTACCGGTTCATCGGCGACACCGTCCTCGATCGCCATGAGGATCAGCGACGCCGAGCCGAGCTTCACCAGGGTCTGGGTTTCGGACATCGTCGCGTCACCATTGATCACATGGAGCCGCCGATACTTCCCCGGGTCGGCGTGGGGCTCATCCCTGGTATTGATGATCGGACGTTTGAGGGTCGTCTCGAGACCGATCTCCTCCTCGAAGAAGTCGGCTCGCTGCGTCAACTGGTAGTCGACATCGTCGCGATGGTTCTCGCTTCCGACCTTCCCCGAACCGGTCAGGATCTGTCGAGACACGAAGAAGGCTGTCATGTGTGCCACGAGATGCCCGAACGGGACCGTGCGAGACACCAGGTAGTTCTCGTGCGCTCCATAGGAATTGCCTTTTCCATCGGAGTTGTTCTTGTGCAACAGGAGCCTCTGGCCATCAGGCAGCAGCGCGGTTGCAGCGGCAGCGGCACGCGCCATGATGACCTCGCCTGCCTTGTCATGGAGCGTCGCTTCCAGCGGATCACCGCATTCGGGAGTGGAATACTCGGGATGTGCGTGGTCGACATACATGCGTGCGCCATTGAGGAGCACGGCGTTGACGAGCCCGGAATCGGCCTCATCCACTGGGTACGTTCCGACGCTAAAGCCCCGGGCGTCCCGCCCCGGTGTTTCGTCGTCGTAGGACCAGCGGATCCTGTCGCCGCCTCCTCGGTGTGCGTTGACGACGAGAGCAGAGGCCGTGACGGGGTTGAACGCGGCTTCCGCGGTCACGGTGATGCCGTACTCGATCTCCGTGCCGATGATGGGATCGAGGGCCACGCCTAGAGGTATTGCCCCGGTGAGGCGGTCTCGATCGCTCGTTGATCACCGTCACCCTCGATGAGCGTGCGGACGTACACGATCCGTTCGCCCTTCTTGCCCGAGATCCTTGCCCAGTCATCCGGATTGGTCGTGTTGGGGAGATCCTCGTGTTCCTTGAACTCCTGGTGGATCGCCGTCACGAGGTCCTCCTTGCGGATACCTCGGTTGCCATCCTCGATCTCGCGTTTGATGGCATCCTTCTTGGCGCGCCGGACGATGTTCTCGATCATCGCCCCCGAGGCGAAGTCCTTGAAGTAGAGCTCTTCCTTGTCCCCATTGGCATAGGTGACCTCAAGGAAACGGTTCTCATGGCTTTCTGCGTACATGACGTCGACGATCTCGTCGATCATCGACGTCAGCATGGTCCCGACCGATCCCGCGGCGGCGACTTCGTCCGCGTCGAACGGGAGCGTATCGGCGAGGTAGATCGAAAATATTCGCCGTGCAGCTTCCTTGGTCGGACGCTCGATCTTGATCTTCACGTCGAGCCGACCGGGTCGCAGGATCGCAGGGTCGATGAGGTCCTCGCGGTTCGAGGCACCGATGACGATGACGTTCTTGAGGGACTCGACACCATCGAGTTCACTGAGGAGCTGGGGAACAATCGTCGACTCGACGTCCGAGGAAACACCGGTTCCACGCGTCCGGAACAGCGAATCCATCTCGTCGAAGAACACAATCACCGGCACGCCCTCGTCAGATTTCTCCTTCGCACGTTCGAAGATGAGTCGGATCTGGCGCTCGGTCTCACCGACGTACTTGTTGAGCAGTTCGGGACCCTTGATGTTGAGGAAGTACGACCGCGTGTCCTCGTTCCCGCTCTTGGCTCCGACAGCCTTGGCGAGGGAATTGGCGACAGCCTTGGCGATGAGGGTCTTTCCGCAACCTGGCGGGCCGTACAGGAGGACGCCCTTGGGCGGGGCGAGGTCGTAGTCGGCGAACCGATCACGATGGATGTACGGCAGCTCGACGGCATCGCGGATGATTTCGATCTGACCATCGAGCCCGCCGATGTTTGCGTACGTGATGTCGGGGACCTCTTCGAGCACGAGATCCTCGACCTCGGGGCGTTCGATCCGTTCGAGTACGAACGATGTGCGAGGGTCGATGCGAACGTGGTTTCCGACCCGGAGTTGGGTGTCCGCCATGGGTGCGGCAAGGGTGACGACACGCTCCTCGTCCCCTCGTCCCAAGACGACGATTCGGTCGTTCGAGAGCATTTCCTTGACCGTGGCGATCTCCCCGGTGACCTCGAACGAGCGAACGTCCACGACGTTGAACGCCTCGTTCAGGATCACTTCCTGACCGGGTTCGAGCTCCTTGACGTCGACGGTCGGCTCCACGGCGACGCGGAGCTTTCTCCCCGACGATGTGACGTCGACCGTTCCGTCGGAATTGATCTGGAGCACGGTGCCGAAGGGATTCGGAGGAGCGGTCAGCTTCTCGACTTCTTCTCGGAGCAGACCGAGTTGCTCACGAGTTTCACGCAGCGCCACGGTCAGGCGCTCGTTCTGACCTTGGGATTGCGCGAGCTGGTTGCGGAGGTCGACAAGCCGGTCCTCGAGCATGCGGATTCGGCGCGGGGCGTCCTGAAGACGTTGCCGCAGGGCGGCATTCTCGTCCTCGAGCCGCTGGCGTGCGCTTCCATGCTCTTGATCGGACAACCTGAGACCTCCTGGACGGTCCGGTTCTTATCGTCTCACGATTGTAGGGAGCCTAAGCGATTGTGACCCGCATAGTCGGTACATCCGCCGACGAGCACTCATAGTGCACGACGGGCCACGGTGATGAAGCCTGTGTGACCAACCATTCGGTGTTCGGGTCTCACCGACCGGCCGGCCACAGCCCACGATCGCATGAGCACCTCGAACGTATCGACTTCGAAGAAGGAACCGGCCCGTTCAAGCGTCTCGCGGAACTCCTGGACCTGGGGAATCGTCGGCAGGTACGACGCAATCACTCCGCCACCGACGAGGTGATCGGCAGCTGGTTGCACACAATGCCACGGTTCTGGCATGTCGAGGACGATCCTGTCGGGTTCGATGTCAGGGATGACGTCGACGACATCGCCGACGTGGAACTCGATGTTCTTCGGCGTCTCACCTGCGAACCGATCGACAAGCCTGCGTGCGTGGGTCTGGTGATCCTCCCTCGAATCGACGCTGACCACCCGCCCGTCGACGCCGACGGCACGCGACAGCGCGAGGGTCAACGCACCTGACCCCGTGCCGGCTTCAACAACGGTGCAGCCCGGGCAGATGTCGGCCCACATGATCAGAGCACCGCTGTCCTTGGGATACATCACCGCGGCGCCACGCTTCATTCTCAGGACGTAATCGGCGAGCCTCGGCCGGACGGCAAGGACGGTCGAGCCCTTCGACGATTGCAGTGACGTTCCTTCGTTGGACCCGATGATGTCGTCGTGATGGACGACCCCACGGTCGTAGTGGAAGTCGGTTCCGCTCTTCAGGTTCACGAGGTACTGCTTGTCGCGGTGGTCGTACAGGAGGCATGACTCGCCTTCTACAAACGGTGTACCCGGTGCGCCCATGCCCGGCTACTTCAGGTGAACACGGGAGCGAGGGCGGCCACCATCGTCAGGACCATGGTGATCACCACGACCCAGATCACGATCTTGAGCATCTTGTCGTTTCGTCGTGCCATCTCAGGATCCGATCGTTGCGTCGGCGAGTTGGCGGTCGCCCTTCAGGACACGGATACGGACCGTCTCGCCCTCTTTGGCGGTGTATGTATAGAGCAACCTGTCCGTGGTGCGGGTCCGTAGGTAGAACCCGAGGAGTATGGCCGCGAGACCCGCCGTACGCTCGAGCGAACCCGTGCCCTTCGTCGCTGCACGGAAACCGACACGTTCGAGCGGGTGGAACCGCTTGCGGGCCACCTTGCTGACAATTCCCCGTTGTGCGGCGGCGCTCACTGCTTGTACACCTCGATGCGGATCTTCGAGCGGCGTGAGCGCCACACCATGAGCGCCACCACGCCGACCACCGCAACTCCCGCGATGATCGCCACCTTCGTCATGCTCGATCTGGCTTCGTCCTCCACGTCGGTCACGACGCCTTCGATCTCACGGAGTTTCGCTTCAAGGTCGGATTTGTTGATTGCCGTCATGAGGCACTTCCTGGGGGTTGGACGGTGGTGTCGTCGTGGACGCCACGCTCGGGAACCAGTTTGACGAGCAGTACGCAGAAGAGCACAAGGATGACGGCGTAGCCGACATAGGCCAGTGCCTCCCAGTATTCCCCGGCGGGCAGCACATCCACGAGTGCGCGAAGTCCTGCCACGGACAACAGCACGAGCGCCGTTGCCCACAACGCCGCGGCCGCGAGTGACATACCGGCGAAATATCCGAGACGCTTGGCGGGTTCCACCGTCTCCTGGACGAGGTACGCCTTTGCCAAATCGACGAATTCACGCGTCAGTCGTGGAATGTCCTGCAGCTCGGCCATTGGTTCTCCATCGGTTGACACCAATCGTACTGCAGCCGGTTTGCTTCCGACCCGGGACCCGAGCTGGTGCGGCGCTACGATGCCGAACTGTGGCTGAACGAGACCAGCGCCCGGTGAAGACGCACCCGAACATGTTGCCTCTCGTGGGCGGGCAGAGCATCTCGCTGTTCGGCGACTACATCGCATTCTTCACGCTCCCCTACTACATGCTTTCCCTCACGGGTGATGCCATCGATCTTGGGCTCACTGCGTTCGCGGAGACGTTGCCGATGCTGCTCTTCGGTCTCGCGGCCGGCGTTGTGCTGGATCGGATGCAGCGACTCGGTCGCACCCTCATCGTCGCCGACCTGATACGAGCTGCTGCGTTCGCCTATCTGGCGGTGATCGCATCCCCGCTCGGGCCGGAGCTGTCGACCCGTACATCGGCGACCGCCATCCTTGCCGTTGCGTTCCTCGTCGGGTCGATGTCGGTCTTGTTCGACTCGGGACTCCAGACCTACATGACGCGCGCACTGCCTGAGGACGAACTCATCCGGGCAAACGCACACCTTGGCCTCGCCCGGACGGTCGCGCTGTCCGTCGGACCTCTTGCCGGTGGTCTCGCGGTGACCGTCAGCGGGGGTTTCACCGTAGCGTTCGGCATCAATGCCCTCACGTTCGTGGCGTCTGCGGTCTTCCTGCGATTCGTGAAACCCTTTGTCCGTACTGTTGCCCGCACCCATGAACAGTTCCGGTCGGCACTCACCGTGGGGCTCAAGATCCTGTTTGCCGACCGTCGTCTGCGATGGGGCACGATCGGTGGAACGCTCACCAACTTCGTCTTCCAGCCCCTCGAGGCTCTTCTGGTGCTCTTCGTCGCGCAGGAAGTCCTTGGCATCGACAACATCGCCGACGTTGCCTCCCAAGAGGGCCTTGCCGTCGGTCTGTTCATCGCGCTGCAAGCCGCGGTCGGCTCGGTCGGTGTGGCGTTCGCTTCCCGCGTCGCCAAGAGGATTCCCCTCGGCACCATGTATGTGGTGGGGTTGGCGATGCTCGGCGGAGGATTCCTTGCCGTCGTGATCACACGTTCCTGGTTCGCCGTGCTACCCGCAGGGTTGGCGATAACCGGTGTGACATGGGTCAACGTCGCGTTGATGACCCTGCGTCAGAAGCTTGCCCCGGCCGAGCACATGGGTCGTGTCATCGCTGCCTCTCGCACGCTGGCGTGGGCGGGTCTTCCCATCGGCGCTGCCGCCGGCGGAATCCTGGCGGAGGTATTCGGCATCGTGCCCGTGTACGTCGCTGGGTCGGTGGGGGTCCTCATCATCGCCGGCTTCCTGACCCGGACCGGGCTGGTGACGGACCGGGTCATGGCGTCGATGCCTGCGAGCCACTGACCTTCACAAACAGTCCTTGGGAGACTGACGGGCGTCAGAAACGGCGTTTGGTCTTCCGCTTCCGAGCTCCACGGCGCGAACTGACCAACCAGCCGAGCGTGAACCCGAAGACGGTCGCAACGATGATCCAGAGCATGATCTGGCTGGCTACATAGGTCATTCGCCACCTTCTTCGAGCAGGGCACGGAATTCGATGCGGCGGTTCAGCGCGCGGCCCTCTTCAGTGTTGTTGTCACCGATCGGCTGGGTGTCACCGAACCACAGGACGTCGAATCGCTCCTCATTCTGCCCCTTGTCGATCAGGTATGCCAGTACCGACATCGCTCGCGCCTTCGACAGCTCGAGATTCTCGTCGGCCGACCCTTGGGCGTCGGCGTGCCCACGGATCTCGATCCGGATGTCGGGAGCAAGAGCGATCGTGGTGAGGATCTCATCGAGCAGCTCGGTGCCGGCTTCGGTGATCTCATCGCTGTTGACGCGGAATTCGACGACCTTTCCGTCGAGCAGCTCGTTGAGATTCACCTGGAGTTCTTCGACCTCTTCTTTCGTGGGAATCACCGTATCGGGCACGCGGACCGCCGGATTGGCATCGAAGCCGATCTCTGCCGCCGTCTGCTTGATGAGGTCGTTGAGAGCGGTTCGCTCTGCCTTGGTCTCCACGATTCCCGACAGGACCAGGAGCTTCTGTTCGGGGGCGACAATGGCAAGGCCCTCAGCCAGCGATTCCTTCGTTTGGAGGATCAGCGCCAGGACCTTCCCGAGCCACGGTGATTCATCTGCGATCCCTTCGAGTACGGCCAAGTCGTCGATATCCACTCGTGCCCACGCATCGTCGAGCGCGTTCACGATCGCATCGATGCGCGCGGTCGTGGACACATCCCCGGTGACCGTGATCACCGAACCCTTCCATTCGAACCTCAGCGAGTCCCCTGTGATCACGAGCTCCTCGTCCGTACCCGTGCTGATCGGCCACAGCTTTCCTGATACCGCGGTCACTCCTCTGAGTTCGGCCACGGCGGCGAAGATCGCTTCCTCACTCCGGGTCTCGTGGATCGTCCCGGTCAGTTCGACCTCGGTGCCGGTCGCGAGAACGTTGACGGATGCCAGGTCGTTGGCGGCAAGCAGGCCGACCGCCCGGTTCTCGATGTCGCTTTCGATGGACGCGGTTCCGAACCGGATGGCTGCGAACGCGAGGATGGCGAACATGACGAATGCGACGAGAGCGAACATCGTGCCCGACATCACGGTGTCGTCGTCACGGTCGACATTGAATCCTGGCTTTGTGGGTCCAAGATTGTTGGTTCGTCTGGTTGTCATGGCCTACTCGGGTCGCGACTACGGTATGTGGAATGGTATCGGCACACATTCGTAGTGGCATGAACGGTTCGTTGACCCTGGATCGGCCCATATCGTCGGGATGCCGCCCATACTGCACCGTGCCCATGGTGCGTGCGGCATTGCGGGCCCGATTCGGATCACTGTGATGTCACAAGTCATTCCCACATTCGACGATGTACTTGCCGCCGCCAAGGCGATTGCTCCCCATGTCCACCGGACGCCGGTGATGACGTCGGCGTACGTCGATGCCGTCACGGGAGCCGAGGTGTACTTCAAGGCCGAGAACCTCCAGAAGGTCGGGGCTTTCAAGGCCCGCGGCGCTACGAATGCGGTGCTCGCTCTTTCGTCCGGGGCCGCCGGTCGGGGCGTCGTGACACACTCGTCGGGGAACCACGGCCAAGCCGTGGCATACGCATCGCGTATCAGGGGGATCAGAGCCGTCATCGTGATGCCCGACCATGCTCCGGCGGTCAAGGTCGACGCCGTCCGCGGCTACGGCGCCGACGTCGAACTCGTACCCCATACTGAACGAGAATCGAGGGTCGCGGAACTCGCGGATCAACATGGCATGACGGTGGTGCACCCCTATGACGACCCCCATGTCATCGCCGGACAGGCCACGGCCGCACTCGAGTTGGTAGCTCAGGTCCATGGCCTCGACTGTGTCCTTGCCCCCATCGGCGGTGGGGGTTTGCTTTCGGGAACCTCCCTCGTCGCGGCCGAACACGGGATCATTGCCGCCGGCGCGGAACCGGAGCTCGTCGACGATGCTTTCCGATCTCTTCGCGATGGTGTCCGATATCCGGCCACTGGGAACCTCAGCGTCGGGGATGGGTTGCTGACCGGAATCGGGCAACTTCCATTCGACATACTTTCGGCGATGGATATCGCGATCCACCGGGTTTCGGAAGACGAGATGATCGACGCGATGCGGTTGTTCGCACTGAGAATGAAGTTGGTGGTCGAACCGTCGGGAGCAAGCGTCCTGGCAGCGCTTCGCCGCTACCCCGAGGTATTCGGGGGCAAACGGGTCGGAGCAATCATCTCCGGTGGCAACATGGCGCTCGAGCGGTACTGCCAGGGCCTCGTGTGAGCCGATTGTCCCCTACAGCAACTCGCCGAGGCGGGTCACACAACGTGCGAGTTCCGCACGAGTTTCGCTCAGGATGGTCGATGATCTGACCTCCCGGTCCCTCGCATCGGCCCGTGATTGGACGTCATCGGGAGCGGCGAGGTACCGAACTCTCGCTTCGGCCCGCGCATCGATGCTCTCCCTGACGGCACGCAATGCCGTGGCCGTTGCTGTCGCGCTGTCAGCGGTCCGCCGATCCGGGGAGGCCACTTCAAGGGCGTAGAGACTGTCCAAGACAGCGTCGAACCGCGTGCCGACCCCAACCCACAGCTCCCCTTTGCGGTCGCCCGTCGTCTCTCCGGTCGATCCCGGATCCCGGTGATCCGTGTTGCCCCGCCAGACGGCGAGATCATCGGTCATCGAATCATGCAACCAGCGTGCACCCAGATACGACTCTCGCAGGTCATGCTTCCATCCCGCACCGGAAGCGGGGGTCGGTCGATGACGGACGGAACCTCGCCACACCAATGAACCAAGGACGCCAGCAAGTGCTGCGCCCACTACTACGAGAACCCACCACGGCGTTGTCGACTCTGGTTCTGCGAGAGGTGCGCTCGACGCTTCGGCACACGCTGTCGTCACCAAGAGGAGTCCGGCGCTCAATACCAGGAATGCGTTGCGTTGCATGGGGGCATGGTACCGACCGTCGGTGTCCTGACAGGATCAGAACTGGCCCGGCGTCCAGTCGCGGAGTTTGAATGATTTCCGAGTCGTCAGGGCGTCGGCCATCACATCGTCGGGTACGGCTGCGGCGCTGGCGTCGATGTCGGAGCGCGTGGCACCAGTCGCGACCGGTCGGCCTTCGGATAGATCGCAGACCTCCTGTGCGCGGGCGGACAGTTCGGCTGTACCGACTCTCCTGGCGAGATCGATGATGGATTCCTTCGGCAGACCGAGGAGCGGACGAAGAATCGGGGTCGGTGATTCGCGTGAAACGGCCACAAGGTGCGGCAACGTCTGGGATGAAACCTGCCCCATGGCGTCACCGGTCACAAGGGCAGCGATCCCCTCCTCGATCGCGATGGTCGAAGCCGCTCGGGCCATCATGATCTTGAGTGTCACCTGTCGCATCCGTGATTCCACGTTGTCGAGGAGGGCATCCTTGACGGGCTGGAATTCGACGAGATGGACGGTCGGGTCGGTCCCGTGCCCCCAGCGTGCCCACAGTTCGCGCGCCACGGCGAGCGCATGATCCGATTGCGCACAATTCAGCGTGAAGTGGACAAACTCGACGGGACAACCGCGTGACATCAACATCCATGCCGCAACGACTGAGTCGAAGCCGCCGGAGATGAGGCACAGAACCGGATCCTGGGTTCCGAGCGGCAGACCTCCCGCTCCCACCTGATGGTCGGTCACGAGATAGGCGTCGTCGTCGAGCACCGCAACGGACACCTCGACCTCGGGTGCTGTGAGATCAACCCTGCCACCGGTGGCGACGAGGTTCGTGCCGATCGCGCGGGCGAGGTCCATCGAGGTCCAGTCGTGTGTTCCCCGCCGCTTCACCCTGACGGCAAACGTCCTGTCACCGACCCGGTCGCGCGCAAGGTCGCTGACGGTCGTGACCAGCTGGTCGAGCGTCGCATACGGGAGTCCGATCACCGTGTCGACCGACGCAACGCCGAACACCGTCCTCGCTGCATCGATCGTGACTTCGCGCCCCGCTTCGCCGGGTCGGAGCGCAAATCGGTGGGTCCCGACACGTTCGATGTTCCCTGAGTAGCCGGCTGACCGCACGGCCCGCTCAAGATTGCGTCGGAACGTCCGGATCAGGCCTTTCTGGGTCCTGCGCGATTTGAGGTACACATCTCCAGACAGCGTCACGTGGACGGCTGGCTCTGACACTGGTGATGGGTGGGATGCAGTCATGGTGGAAACGAGGATACGGGACCCGACCCCAGAGTGGCTGATTGGAGCATGTCGTCGCACTGGTCGGCGCATCGGCCCACCGTCACGGATGGAATTCGACTGGCGTATGGTGACGCCGTGTCCGACAACGCGATGATCCAGCTGTCCGAGGTCTCCAAGGTCTTTCCCGGGACCTCTGAACCCGCCGTGGGCAATCTCAGCCTCTCAATCGCCGAAGGTGAGATCGTGGTTCTCGTCGGCCCGTCCGGTTGTGGCAAGACGACGACCCTCAGAATGATCAACCGACTGGTCGAACCAAGCGCAGGCACCATCACGGTCGCCGGCCGTGACATCGGTTCGATGCCTGTGCACGAACTCCGACGCACCATCGGCTACGTCATCCAACAGATCGGGCTGTTTCCGCACCGAACGATCGCCCAGAACATCGCAACCGTTCCTCAGCTGCTGGGCTGGGACAAGGCACGCATCAGTGCAAGAGTCGACGAGCTCGCCGGTCTCGTGGCGATCGAGCATCCCATGTTGAGTCGATACCCCAGCGAGCTGTCGGGAGGACAGCGCCAACGAGTCGGCGTTGCTCGGGCCCTTGCGGCGGATCCCCCCGTGCTGTTGATGGATGAGCCCTTCGGGGCTGTCGATCCCATCGTGCGTCAGCATCTGCAGCGAGAGCTGTTGTCGCTCCAGGAACGGGTGCGCAAGACGATCGTCCTCGTGACGCACGACATCGACGAGGCGATCCGTGTCGGCGACCGCGTGGCGATCCTCAACACCGGAGGCAGACTCGAGCAGTTCGGAACGCCCGATGAACTCCTCGCCACACCTGCGAATGTGTTCGTCTCGGATTTCCTCGGCACCGATCGCGGCATCAAGCGTCTCTCACTGCTTCCGATCGCCGATGTGCCGCTTGAGCGCGGACCGGTGATAACGCTCGGTCAAGGAGGTGCCGATGCAAGGAATGCCATTGCGGCGTCAGGCATAACGTGGGCTTTGGTCCTCGATGAGGATGTCCTGGTCGGGTGGACCGACACATCCAGACTGGCAGCCGCCGATTCGGTTGAACGTACGATGGTGTCGCCTCTCGTCGCACGGGTGGACGTCAGTGCATCACTCCGTGAGGCACTTGACTCCATCATCTCGTCACGCGCCGAGTACACGGCCGTGTGCGACGGTGATCGGTATCTGGGCGTGTTGAGCGCTGCGGCCATCAGCAAGCAGATCACCGGATGATCCTCGCGCAGGCAACCGATCGTCCGCTGGTCGTGTGGGAGTGGATCGGGAGGAACCTCGATGCCATCTGGGACAAGACCCTCGAGCACATCATCCTGACGGCCATGGCTGTAGGTATCGGCCTGATCGTGAGCATCCTGTTGTCGCTGGTGGCGCTCCGATGGCGCCGTTCATACGCCCCGATAACCTGGGTCACCGGCATTCTCTACACCATTCCGAGCCTTGCCCTGTTCGTCGTGTTGGTTCCGGTCACCGGGCTCTCCGTCCTCACCGCCGAGATCGGTCTGGTCTCGTACACGCTGCTGATCCTGGTGCGGAACATCGTCACCGGCATCGATGGCGTCCCACCCGAGGTACTCGATGCTGCCGACGGCATGGGCTACACCAGATGGAGCCGATTTCTCAGGATCGAGATCCCGCTTGCGCTGCCTGTGATCGTCACCGGTATCCGGCTTGCCACCGTGACCATCATCGGCCTCGTGACGGTGGCATCCCTGATCGGCCATGGTGGACTCGGCTTCTTCATCCTTCGCGGGCTCAACACATTCTCATCCCCCATAGGAACGACGCAGATCTTCGTCGGCACCGTGCTATCGGTTGCACTCGCAGTCGGCGCCGATCTGTCCCTCGTTGCGGCAGAGCGCGCTGTCAGCCCTTGGAAGCGCAGGTCAGCGACATGACCGGGCTCCCACGCGGGATCGTCGATTGGTTCACGGACCCTGCGAATTGGACCGGGATCGATGGCATACCCAATCGCATGTGGGAGCACCTCCAGATGTCGCTGCTTGCCATGGTCATCGCCGCAGCGATCGCTATCCCCTCGGCGGTCATCCTCGCCCATTTCAGGAAGGGTGGGACACTGGTGGTCGCTGCCGTCAACATAGGAAGGTCGATCCCATCGTTCGCCGTGGTTGCCGTGGCGTTGCCGATCACCATTCGGATGGGACTCGGACTCGGTTTCTGGCCGACCATGCTCGCACTGCTGTTTCTTGCGATCCCTCCGTTGTTCTCCAACGCGCATGCCGGCGTATCCGGAGTTGCGCCCTCTCTGGTTGATGCAGGCCGCGGGATGGGGATGCGAGACGGACAGCTGATGCGGCAGGTGGAACTACCGCTCGCGATGCCGGTTCTCATCGCCGGAGCGCGGATAGCTGCGGTGCAGGTGGTCGCAACGGCAACGCTCGGGGCCCTCGTGGCCTGGGGCGGTCTCGGGCGCTACATCATCGATGGGTTCGCTACCCGCGACACGCCTGAAGTGGTGGCCGGGGGCATCCTGGTGGCCCTGCTCGCGCTGGCCACCGAACTTGCGTTCTCCCTCGCCGAACGGGTGTCGCGCCGTCGGGCGCATCTCGTCGACGATCGGGCCCCGGCGATCGATCCGGACAACGTCGTCGCTGTGGATTCCGTCCGGGACGTGTGACCGTCAATCGTGTCACCGACCGTCACTACCGTTCCCCCGATCGGGATTCGGTCCCGCACAACAACACACGCAAACGTGAAGGGAGAACCCATGCGGATATTCCGCAACAGGGTCATCGGGGCGACGCTGCTCGCCATTGCACTGGTTGCAACGGCCTGCTCGTCGGGTGATGGCTCGGCACCGAAGGATGGCACAACCATCGTCATCGGTTCCGCAAACTTCGGTGAGAGTCAGCTCGTGGCAGAGATCTACGCCCAGGTGCTCGAATCAGAGGGATTCAGCGTCGAGCGCAAGTTCAACACGGGCAACCGTGAGATCTACGCCGCAGCGCTCGAGTCAGGCGAGATACATCTCGTCCCCGAATATGTCGGTTCGGCGCTGTCGTATCTGGGGGGTAGCCCGACATCGGACACCGACGCAACGACACAGGCGCTCCGTGATGCGTGGGCATCCGCCGGTCTGAGCGTGCTCGATCCTGCTCCGGCGCAGGACAAGAACGGTTTCGTGGTGACGAAGGAAACTGCAGACGCTCTGGGTGTGTCGTCGGTGAGCGACCTCGCGGCGGCGAACGGGACCCTCGTCCTCGGTGGACCTCCGGAATGCCCTGAGCGCGAGTTCTGTCTGATCGGCCTCCAGGATGTCTACGGACTGTCGTTTGCGGAATTCAAGCCGCTCGACGCCGGAGGTGCCCTGACGGTGACCGCTCTCAAGGGCGGCGAAATCGACGTTGCCCTCCTGTTCACGACGGACGGCGTCATCACCGCTGAAGGCTTCGTCCTGCTCGACGACGACAAGGGGCTTCAGCCGGCTGAGAACCTGATCCCGGTGATAGCGACGGCGTTGATCGATGAGTACGGGGACAGTCTGTCCGATGCTCTCAACCGGGTGAGCGCTGCCCTGACGACCGAGGGGCTCACGCTCATGAACCAGGCGGTCGGCTATGACGGCGAGGATCTCGTGCAGGTGGCAGAGGAATGGATCATGGAGAACGGTCTGGGCGGTTGACCCGCAGACGATGCTTGCAGCAGGGGCGGGTTTCCCACGAGCGGAATCCCGCCCTTGCTCTATGCTGGACCAGAATCTCGCTCAGGAGGTGGTGCCGATGAAACTGTCGATGACATCCAGATCCAGGGTCGTTCTGTTCGCGATCGTTGTGTTCGCTGTGACGTCGTGCACGACGGGACAATCGTCCGACACCACCAACCCGGGCGGCGATCCTGTCTCCCCGGCAGATGTCACCGTCGACAACTTCGCATTCACGCCGGCTTCGATCACCGTTGCTGCAGGCGAAACCGTCAGTTGGACGAACGAGCAAAGCGTCGGGCACACCGTGACATCGAGCGACGACGTGTGGGATGCCTCACTTGACGGAGGGGGAACGTTCGAGTTCACGTTCACCGCTTCGGGGACCTACCCGTACTTCTGCGCGATCCATCCCTCGATGACCGGGACCGTGGAGGTCACCGAATAGTCCGTTGCGGATCGGTCACTCAGGTGTGACAAACCGTGTGAACCGGCGTTTCCCCACCTGCACCACAGTTCCGACCAGCGCCGTCCGTTCGATGTTCTCATCGTGAACGGGTTCACCGCCGATCTTCACTGCGCCCTGTGCGAGCAATCGTCTGGCTTCGCTGTTCGATGATGCCATCCCACTGTCTGCAAGCAGTTTGGGAATCCAGATCGGATCATCGGCGGGGAGATCGAATGACGGGACGTCATCGGGTGCCTGCTTCTGCTTGAAGACGAGATCGAAGGCAGCCTCAGCAGCGCTGCCAGATCCCTCGCCGTGATACCGGTCCACGATCATACGTGCGAGACGTCGCTTCTCGTTGCCGGGGTGCACAGCCCCGCTCGAGAGACCGGCCGAGACGGAGTCGGCCTCGTCACTGGATGACCCTGCGACAAGCCGGAACCATTGAGGCATCAGTTCATCGGGGATGGACATGGTCTTGCCGAACATTTCGTCAGGCGTCTCGCGCACCGAGATGTAGTTGCCGAGGGACTGGGACATCTTCTTGACGCCGTCGGTGCCCACCAGCAGCGGCACCGTTGCAACGGACTGAGGGGGTTGATCGGCGCGTTGCTGCAGATCACGGCCCATCAGCAGGTTGAGGAGTTGGTCATTTCCGCCGATCTCCACGTCGGCCTTGACGGCCACCGAGTCGGTTGCCTGCAGCAGCGGGTACATGAGTTCGATCATCGAAATCGGTTCGTTGGCGTGCCATCTGGTCGAGAAGTCATCGCGGTCCATCAGGCGGGACACGGTGACCGACGCTGTCATCTCAAGGACATCGGCCATGTCCATCGCACCGAGCCACTCCGAATTCCGCCGAATCTCCAGACGTTCGGACAACAGGAGGCTCTTGATCGTTGGCAACACCGCATCCACATATGCGTTCACTTCATCATCGGACAGCCGGCGTCGTGTTTCTGATTTGCCCGATGGGTCTCCGACCTGGGCTGTGAAGTCGCCAAGGATCAGCACGGCGATGTGGCCCATCTCCTGGAATCGCTTCAGGAGATCGAAGACAACGGCCCAACCGAACGTCACGTCGGGTGCGGTTGGATCGACGCCGAGCTTGATCCGCAACGGCACGCCCGTGGATGCCGAGTGTTGCAGTTGTGACAGCAACTGCCCGTCAGGGAGGGTCACATCGACGGTCCGGGTGATGTAGTCGAGTTGTTCGTGTGGTGTCTTCATTGTCCCAAGAGCGTAGACGCTGACAGGGTCGAGCCGTCGGTTGCGGGATACATGTAAACCTCGATCACGGTGTCGTGAACCGCCACGGGACGTCAACGGCGCGAGAGATGCCGATCCGCGGTGATGGCGTCCAGCGCCGTGCCGTTCCGAACGGGCCGATCAGCCGTACAGGACCGTCGGCCAGGTTGGATCCCGACAGCGATCCATCGAGACCCAACGCCTGGCCGAGCTTCCCCGGGCCGTCGGTGAGGTGATCCGACCTGCCCCGTCTTCGTTCGACCACTGCGAGCCCTTCGATCACCTCTCCCCCGCGCATCAACACGGCTGTGGGTGTTCCCGTCGGACCCGTGACCACGTTCGCGCACCAATGGATCCCGTATGAGCGGTAGACGTACAACGTGCCCGGCGGCCCATACATCGGTTCGTTCCGGGCGGTCATGCCGCCGAATGCGTGGCTCGCCGGGTCATCCTGTCCACCATACGCCTCGACCTCGGTCAGGCGGATGGCGACCCTCGCTCCATCGATCGTCGATGCGACAACCGCATCGAGGAGGGCAATCGCTGCTTCGGGTTGCCCGATACCAAGGACAGCGTCGAACCCGAACGAGCTCAGAGGGACCCTCGCAATTCGCCGCCAACGGCGGCAGCCACCGCGTCCGCGATCGAGCGTCGAACAGGAGCGGCTTCTTCGTCCGTGAGCGTCCGATCATCGGCTCGCATCGTGAATCGGATGGCCACAGATTTCTTTCCTTCTCCCAGCGAACCGCCTGCGAAGGCATCGAAGATGACCGCACCCTCACACCACGAACCGGCGCCCTCACGAGCAGCTTCGAGTACTGCGATTGCAGGAACAGTCCTGTCGACGTTGAACGCAAGATCGAAGATGACCGGTGGGTACGCGCTCGGTGGTTCGAACGTCCACGCCCCTCGGTCGATCAGGAGTTCGGCAAGATCGATCTCGCCGACCACCACTCGTCCTGTGAGACCGAACGTGGTCGCAACCCGTGGAGCGACCTCGCCGATGGTGCCGATAGTCACGTCCGAGATCATCACCTCGGCGCATCGTCCGGGGTGGAACGGAGCTACCGAAGTCTGACGTACGTTTGCATCGGGAATGTCCAGCGCCTCTGCCAACACAGTCCACAGGCCCGTACCGTCATACACGTCGAACGAACGAGCCGGGTCGGACCAGGTGGCAGGCACCTCTCCCGCGAGAACGAAACCCAACCGATCCGGTTGGAACGGGAGCTTGCCGTCCCCTGGAAGAAAGACCTTGCCGACCTCAAACAGCCTGGCATCGGGGACATTCCGCCCGATCGCCGTAGCCGCCGACTTGAGGAGACCGGGAAGCAGTGTCGTGCGCATGACGCCCTCTGTCTCGTTGAGGGGGTTGGTCACGGCGATGCCATGGCGAGCTCCGTGTCCGGCCGGAAGGTCCAAACCGTCGAGGTCGCTCTCGCCGATGAATGAGAACGTCATGGTTTGATACAAACCGGCACCAACCATGACCTCGCGAATGAGGCGCAGGCGCTGCTCGGTCGCCGACAGTCCCCCACCGGGACCGCTCGGAACGCTGTCGGGTATACCAGCGAAGCCATGGAGCCTGGCGATCTCCTCAACGAGATCGACCGGGGCCCGCACATCCGGCCGACGGGTAGGGACGGTCACTTCGAGTGGGTCGGTTCCGACGACATCGAATGACATCCGGGTCAGCAGATCTGTCGTGGTGGACGCATCGAGATCGATGCCAAGAATGCGACGTGTTTCGCTCAGCGGATACGAGATCGTCCAGGGTGCGTTGGCGCCGGGGTCCTCGTCGACCGGGTTGGGTGCGACTTGACCTCCTGCGATTGCGGCGAGCAGTTGGGCCACCCGGTCGGCACCGAGGGCGCAGAACGATGGGTCGGCTCCCCGCTCGAAACGCATCGAGGCTTCGCTGCGCAGTCCGAGCCGCTTCGATGTCACGAGAATCGTCGGAGGGTCCCAATACGCTGCCTCGATGAAGACGTCGGTCGTTCCGTCGTGCACCTCGGTCGATGCACCACCCATGACGCCACCGATGGCCACCGGATTCGTCCCATCGGTCACCACCACATCTGATCCGCTCAGGGTCCGCTGCTGATCATCGAGTGTGGTGATCTGTTCCCCCTTGACGGCACGTCGGACAACGATGCGGTTGCCGAGTCGTTCGACATCGAAGGCGTGTGTCGGATAGCCGAACTCGACCATCGCGTAATTGGAAGCGTCAACCACATTCGAGATCGGTCGCACCCCAGCCTGCATCAATCTCCATCGCATCCAGTGCGGCGACGGGCCGACCGTGATCCCACGCACGCGACGGCCGGCGAAGCGGCCGCACAGGTCCTCGGCGTCGATGTCAACGGTGACGTCGTTCGGATCACCCGTTTCCTCGACGGCGATCCCGGTACCCCGCAACGGCGTTTGGTACAGAGCAGCGAGATCTCGGGCGAGACCGTACACGGACAGACAGTCGGGCCGGTTGGGTGTCACATTGACTTCGTAGTAGACATCGGGCAGGCCCATGAATTCGGCGAAATCCTGTCCGATGGCATCAACAGATGCGGGATAGTCGTCGTTGAGAACCATGATGCCGTCAGCCTCGGCGCCCAATCCGAGTTCGATCTCTGAACAGATCATGCCATTGGACGTGACGCCCCTGATCTCGCGACGGGTGATCTCGAAATCCTCGCCGAGCACCGCACCAGGAACAGCCACCGGCACAACGGCCCCGGCATCGAAATTCCACGCGCCACAGATGATCTCCAGGACGTCGGACCCGACATCGACCTTGGTCACGCGGACCTTGTCGGCGTTCGGGTGTGGCCCGACCTCCAGGACGCGACCGACGACGACGCCGGTGAAGGCCGGGCGAATCCAACGCCAATCCTCGATCTCATGGCCGAGGCTCTCGAACGCTTCCAGGAGCTCGACCGGATCCTCGGTCGGGATCGACACGAACTCGTCGAGCCAGGATCGTGTCAGCTTCATCGGTACTGCCCCAGAACTCGCCGGTCCGGATCGAGCAGGGTTCGCAGATCCGTGATTCCGTGACGCACCATTGCCATGCGCTCGGCGCCCATGCCGAACGCGAAGCCGGTCACGGCGTCCGGGTCGTACCCCACCTGCTCGAACACAGCGGGGTTCACCATGCCGCAACCGAGGAGCTCGATCCACTGGCCGTTCGTGTAGGCGTGCATCTCCGCTGAGGGCTCGGTGAACGGGAAGTAGTGCGGAATGAACTTGACCTCGGTGTCGGGACCGAAGAACTCCCTGGCAAAAGCTGCAAGCGTCCCTTTCAGGTCACCCAGCGTGATGCCAACGTCGACGGCCAGACCCTCGATCTGATGGAACACAGGTGCATGCGTGGCATCGACGGCATCGGCACGGAACACGCGCCCGGGCACCACGACATATGTCGGAGGATCGTGCTCCTCCATGTATCGTGCCTGCATCGGTGAGGTGTGTGTCCGAAGCAAGACCTCATCCTCCCCTTCGCCGTAGTCGAGATACAGCGTGTCACTCTCGAGACGCGACGGGTGGGTCTCAGGGATGTTCAGGGCATCGAAGTTGTAGAAGGATGTCTCAGCCTCGGGCCCTCGCGCCACCGCGTAGCCGAGTCCCACGAAGATGTCGACGATCTCGTCCATCGTCGACTGCACCAGATGATGGGTACCGCGCATGGGGATCCGACCGGGAAGCGTCACGTCGACGGTGTCGTTGAGGAGGTGGGCGTGTTCCTCTTGTGCCTCGAGTGTGCTTCGACGGGCTTCGATCAGTTGCTGGATCTCGGTGGCGACGTCATTGATCGCTTTGCCTGTCCGCCCTCGTTCTGCCCCGTCGGCAATGTCGGCAAGAGCGCGTCTGGCCGCCGCGATCGGTGAATTCCTTCCGACCAGTAGCGACTCGAGTTCGTCGAGTTCGGCGACCGATGCAACCGAGTCGACTCGCGCCGGGGCGCTGCTGGCAAGTTCTTCAAGTGATTCCATGGATTCTGGGAGGTTAGCGGTCATCGGGGTCGCGACCTTTCTGTCGTCGGGCGGAGGAAACAACGAAAAAAGCCCGGGTCATCCCGGGCTTCGGTGATGCGGTCTCGTCGACTCAGCGCACCCGGGACGGTGCGCGCCGAATGAGACCGTTCATAAATCGTCCGTCGGTGGTCTGGATCGGCGTCATCGGGGCACGATATCACGTCGATCAAGACATGAGAACCCTCAGCCGTCGGACCGTCCATCCATCGTGATCCACATCCCGAGCGCTGCGGCGACCGCCGCATTGAGGCTCTCGGTACCCCCGGGCATCGGGATCGTCAGTTCGATCTCGGCGCTCGAGCGATCGCTCTCGGAGAGTCCGTGCGATTCGTTCCCGATCAGCAACGCTACGGATCGGGCATCGTCGAATGTCGCTACCCCACCGCTGACAACGGTGGCTACCACGACGTAGTGCTTCGGATCGAACGCATGCTCGACCGAATCGACTTCGACGATGTTCGTCGAGAAATGCGCACCCGAACCGGAACGAAGCGCCTTGGGACTCCAAGGATCTGCCGAATGGCCGGCCACAGCCACATCCCAGCCAAGCGCCGCGGCCGTCCGCACGATGGTGCCCACGTTGCCGGGATCGGCGATGTCGACGAGCACGACGACGTGGTTGCCGGTCAAGCCATCCGAAGTCGGTCGGACGAACACGCTGAGCGGTGACTGCGGATGTGCCACGTCCGCTGCTGCGCGAAGCACGTGATCGCTCACCGTGTGCAACGACGCCTTCGGGTAGGACCGCATGAGTGCCTGGGTGGAGTCGTCATCCGGTAGACAGAGCACCTCGATCGGCTCCATACCTGCTGCGAGCGCTTCGGCGAACAGCGTCGGACCTTCCAGGAGTACACGACCACTCTCATTCCTGTTGCGTTGCCGGTGCAACCGCACGAACGAGCGCACTTTGGGATTCTTCGAGGATGAAATCACGTCGGGCACGGACGTCATGGTACGTGCCTTGTCACGTGTGGACGCACGAACGGGAGGCCCGGTGGGACCTCCCGTTCGAAACGATGGTGGTGAACCTACTCAGATGCAGCTGAGTTCGCTACCTCGACCAGCGCAGAGAATGCGTCAGGGTCGGTGACAGCCATCTCCGCCAGCATCTTGCGATCGACGTCGATCTCTGCCGCTTTGAGCCCAGCCATGAACTTGGAATAGGTCGAACCATTCAGCCGTGCAGCGGCGTTGATCCTCTGGATCCAGAGCCTGCGGAACTGGCCCTTGCGGGCACGACGATGATCGTACGAGTCCTGCATGGCATGCATGACCTGCTCACGAGCGGTGCGATATCGACGACTGCGGGCTCCGGTGTAACCCGATGCCCGGTCCATGACCTTCTTGCGCTTCTTGCGCGCGTTTACTGAACGCTTCACACGAGCCATGGTGTCCTCCTAGTTGTGCAGCATCTTGTCGATGCGCTTTTCGTCGCCGCCCGTCAAGATGCCGTCGCCTTTGACACGGCGCCATCGCGCCGAATTCTTCTTGTAGCGATTGTGGCCGCGCCATGCTTTGCGGTGCCGGATCTTGCCGCTGCCGGTGCGTTTGAAGCGCTTGGCAGCCCCCTTGTGGGTCTTCATCTTTGGCATTGTGTCTCCTGTGCTATTCGGACTCGTCGGAGTCGTCGATATCGACGTCCACGTCGTCGTCATCGTGGTCGAGTGCCACTTCGGCCTCGTCCGCGATGACGTCATCGACCACATCGTCAAAGTCGTCATCGGCTTCGGATTCCAACTCGGCAGGCATGTCGGGCGAGGGTGCCAACACCATGGTCATGTTCCGACCATCGAGTTTGGGCATCGCTTCGATCTCGGCGTACGGTTCAACTGCTTCGTAGAGACGCTGCAGAATGTCGCGACCGAGTTCCGGGTGTGCGACCTCTCGGCCGCGAAAACGCATGGTGCATTTGACCTTGTCCCCCTGGCGGAGGAACTTGACGACGCGCCGTTGTTTGACCTCGAAGTCGCTCTTCCCGATCTTGGGTCGGAACTGGACTTCTTTGATCACGGTGCGGGTCTGGTTCTTGCGCGCTTCACGAGCCTTGACGGACTGATCGTATTTGTACTTCCCGTAGTCCATCATCCGCACAACCGGCGGTCTGGCATCGGGGGCAACTTCTACGAGATCGAGACCGAGCTGACTGGCGAGCCATCTGGCCTCATCGATGTCCTTTTCGCCGATCTGTCCACCGTCTGGTGCGATCAGACGAACGCGCTTGACTCGGATGCGCTCGTTTACCCGTGGTTCTGCGATGGGAGTACCTCCTGGTTCCGTATTGCCTGCCGAGGTGCACGCCTACGGAACTACAGCGACGTTGGAGACGT
>CBDUOH010000011.1:0-39636 GCA_965368815.1 uncultured Acidimicrobiia bacterium | reverse complement strand
CGCTTCGGGACTATGCGGTTGGAGTCGACCCAGGTCTCATGGATCTGGTCGTCGTTGGGTCTGGCCATAGGGGCGAAGGTTACCGTGGATGTGTGGTCTCGTTTGGCTCCTGAGCTACCGGTACCATCGCCCATGGTGAGAGGGAACCTCGATGATTGTTGACATTTTGCGTGTCGTGGCCGGATTGGTGATCCTCGTGGTCGCCGCCGACCGACTCGTCATCTCTGCGATCCGTGTCGCCAAGATCCTCAACGTGTCCATGATCATCGTCGGCGCCGTGATCGTCGGGTTCGGCACCTCCGTACCCGAGTTCGTCGTTTCGGCCATCGCGGCCGGTCAGGGAAACCTTGAGCTCGCCATGAGCAACGTCGTGGCCTCGAACATCGCCAACATGACCTTGGTCGTTGGGGTCGCGGCTGTGATCGGCTCGATCCTCACGCAGCATTCGGTGATCCGGCAAGAGGGCATTCTGATGCTCGCGTCCGTAGGCACATTGGGTGTCGTGCTCATGCGAGGTTCCGTCGGGCGGGCCGAAGGTGTGATGCTCGCGGTGCTGATGGTCGTGGCTCTCATCCTGCTCGTGCGTTGGGCGGTGTCGAGTGAGGAGATGACCGACGAGCTTGAGGGCATCGAGGCGGTCCGGGAGGATCTCGGAAGGGAGATCGTGTTCGGTCTCGCGGCCCTCACGGCGACCGTCGTGGCTGGTCAGGTGCTGCTCACCGGTGTCGTGAACATCGGTGACGAGTTGGGTTTGAGCGTGGTGTTCATGGGCCTGATCACCGGTGTCGGTACGTCACTTCCGGAGCTCTCGGCTTCGGTCGCGGGTGCGCGTCGGGGCAAGAGCGACATCGTGCTCGGGAACGTGCTCGGATCGAACACGTTCAATTCGCTCGGTGTGGCCGGTGTCGCGGCTCTCGTGGGTCCCGGAACCGTGGCTGGGATCGGTGCCCCGTTGATCTCCCTCATGTTGGGTGCGGCGTTGGTCGCCGGGCTATTCGCCTTCACAAGTCAGCGGATCAATCGCTGGGAAGGCGTTGCGCTCCTCGCGTTCTTCCTGACCTACGCCGTGGCATCGGCATGAAGCCATCGAACGACGCCATCCTTGCGGCACTCCGTCAGCTCGTCGCCTATACCCAACTCGAAGACGGCCAGAGCCAGTCGTTCCGTACCCGTGCCTATGAAAAAGCGATCGACGCGATCGCGGGCACCTCGAGGGACGTCGCCGATATGACCCTCGCCGAGCTCAAATCGCTCGATGGCGTGGGGGAAAGCACGGCCAAGAAGGTGCTCGAGTATGTATCGACGGGAACGATCGACAAGGTCGAACGGCTGAAAGCCAAGTACCCGGCGACGATGCTTGACCTCATGAGAATCCCCGGTCTCGGACCCAAGACGGTACTTGCTCTCCAGGAGAGTCTCGGTGTCGTGGACGTTCCGGGGCTCAAGGAGGCAATTGCAGACGAGCGGCTGCGGGATCTTCCGGGGCTCGGCAAGAAATCCGAGGAGAAGATCGCCGATGCGATTGAGCTGCTCGGCATCCATTCGGACGAGTCGCGGACCCCGATATTCGACGCCATGCGCATAGCGCGCAGAGTGATCGCCGATCTCGAACGGATCGATTCGGTCAGCACCATCGAATACGCGGGAAGCCTGCGACGTCTCACCGAGACCATCGGTGACATCGACATCCTCGTGACGTCCAGCGATGCCGATTCCGTGATCGGGGCCTTCACCTCGCTTCCGGGTGTGACGGCGGTGCTCGGATCCGGGACGACGAAGGCGAGCGTCGTGATCGATGACGCGATGCAAGTGGATCTCCGGGTGGTCGAGGCTGATGCGTTCGGCGCTGCGCTTCTGTACTTCACGGGGTCGAAGGGACACAACATCGAGCTACGTGAACGAGCGCAGAAGCGCGGGTGGACCCTCAACGAGTACGCCCTGTCGACCATCGACGGTGGTGATGTCGTCGCCGCCGCCACCGAAGCATCGATCTACGAGGCGTTGGAACTCCCGTGGATCACCCCAGAGGTCAGGGAGGGAACCGGGGAGATCAAGGCGGCGGAGGAGGGGCGTCTTCCTGTGCCGTTCGATGTGTCGATGCTCCGTGGCGATCTCCACGTGCACACCGATTGGTCGGGGGATGGACGGTCGACGCTCGAGGACATGCTCACAGCGCTGTCCGAACAGGATCTTGAGTACGTCGTGATCACTGATCACGCCGAGAACCTGGCGATGAATGGTCTCTCACGTGAGCGGGTGATCGAGGAGCAGGCGGCGCTCGCTGCTGCTCGTGAGCGGTTCGGTTCGATGACCATTCTCCATGGTGCCGAACTCAACATAGGGCCCGACGGATCTGTGGATTACGATCCCGAGTTCCTCAATGTGTTCGACTTCACGGTGGCGTCGATCCACAGCCACTTCGATCTGTCCGAGGAGGATCAAACACGGCGTTTGCTCACGGCGATGCAGAACCCAGCGGTCAACGTGATCGGTCATCCGTCCGGGCGCAAGATCGGTCGCAGACCGGGAGTCCGTTTCGACATCGAAGCGGTTGCTCGCGCTGCCGCCGAGACATCGACTGCGCTTGAGATCAACAGCCACCTCCAGCGATTGGATCTGTCGGCATCCCACCTGCGCACGGCGGCTGCAATCGACGGTGTGATGTTCGCGGTGTCGACCGATGCCCACCACACGTCCGAGCTTGCCAACCGGGCGTGGGGCGCTGCGCAGGCACGCAAAGGGTGGGTGCCTGCCGAACGAGTGGTGAACTCATTACCAATCGGTGAATTCATGGCGTGGATCGGCAGAAAACGCACCACATGAACCGCTGGCCCGGTTCAATGGTGCGTATGGAGTCGTCAACCGAATCAATCAAGCGCACAGGGTTCGCGGGGCTGGGTGCCGTCGCTGTCGCGCTCGGGCTCACAGAGTTGTTCGCCGGCATGTTCACAAGTGTCCCGTCGGCGATGTCGGCCGTCGGGGGCGTGGTCATCGATGTGTCGCCTTCGTGGCTGAAGAACTTCGCGATTTCGTTCTTCGGCACGCAGGACAAGTTGGTACTCGGCTTGAGCATCTTTGCCGTGTGCGTCGTGGTCGGGTATTTCCTCGGAAAGCGCTCCACCGCATCGATTCTGCCGATCCTGGCGGGCTTCGTCGTCTTCGGCGTTGCCGGCATGGCGGCGCAGATGAGCGAACCGAGCGTCGCGGCTGGCGCCGCCATCGCCGCGACGCTCGTGGCCATGGGATTCGGGCTCTGGATGTTCCTCCTGCTCCGTCGATGGCTGACACCGACGGACCACGACATCACGGATGGCGACTGGTCCGATGTCGGACGGAGGCGTGTTCTGCTCGCCGTCGTCGGCGCCGCAGCAGTGACCGTGGTCACGGTGAGCGTGGGCCGGGCGATGCTGCGCTCCAGGGCCGAGGCACAGCGTGCCTCGCTGATCCTCCCCGAGCCGGTCGAGGTCATGGCCGACCCGACCGAATCGCACGACTTCGGGATCGATGGTGTGACCCCGGTGGTCGTCGGGAACAGCACCTTCTATCGCATCGACACCGCGCTGGTCGTCCCCGCTGTCGACCCCGACGAGTGGAGCCTGCGGATCCACGGACTGGTTGACCGCGAGGTCGAGCTGTCCTACCTGGACATCCAGAGGATGCCCCAGATCGAACGGTACGCGACCCTCTCGTGCGTTTCGAACGAAGTCGGTGGCCGTTTGGTCGGGAACGCCTTGTGGACAGGCGTGCTTCTCAAGGATCTGCTGGACATGGCCGGCGTCCAAACAGGCGCTTCGCAACTGGTGGGACGCTCGGTGGACGATTGGACCGCCGGATTCCCGACGGCGTACGCGTTTGATGATCGGGAGGCGATGCTTGCGATCGGGATGAATCGGGAGATTCTTCCCGCGAATCACGGCTTTCCGGCCCGTCTCGTCGTTCCCGGTTTGTATGGGTACGTCTCAGCCACGAAATGGATCACCGAGATCGAACTGACGACCTGGGATGCCTTCGACGGCTACTGGATTCCGAGGGGTTGGGCCAAGGACGGGCCGATCGTCACACAGTCGCGGATCGACCGTCCGAGGGCCCGTGCGAGCGTCCAGGCCGGCCCGTACACGTTCGGCGGTGTCGCTTGGGCGCCCAACATCGGGATCGATCGGGTCGAGCTCAGCATCGACGGAGGTCCGTGGATGGACGCTGACCTCGCCGAGTCGCTTTCGGACGCCTCGTGGCGGTTGTGGAAGCTCGACACGGTGGTCACCGAGGGCGATCACGAGGTGCGGGTCAGGGCGACCGACGCGA
Source organism: uncultured Acidimicrobiia bacterium (assembly GCA_965368815.1). Taxonomy (GTDB): domain Bacteria; phylum Actinomycetota; class Acidimicrobiia; order Spongiisociales; family UBA5794; genus UBA5794. Next base: position 35,334 of record CBDUOH010000011.1, on the reverse strand, counting down.
CCGGCTACACCCAAACCGAGCTGGTCCATCCGCCGGCTCCGAGCGGTGCAACCGGATGGCACACCGTCACGTTCTCTGCGGCCTAGGAATTGACCGTCGGCTGGGTCCGGAGCATCTACGGAACGAGGAGCAAGCGCGATTCCGTGTCATCCACGATGTCTGATCTGTCCCAGAGCATGGGCAAGGTCTCGCCTGCGAGCCACAGAGGGATCATGTCGTCGTAGTGCGGATGATCGACATGGCCCGACTGCCCGGTCGTGTGGATCGAGGTCGACCGCGTCAGGTCAGCGAGGTCAACAACCATTCGCATCGAAGGCAACCAATCGACCTCGTACCCTTCCACGGTGCTCCACCCCACTGCGTTGACCACGCCGTCGGATCCGCTTGCGGGGAAGGGGCCCCGGTTGAAGCGGTCCTCGATGATGCCGATACCTGAGTCGCCGAGGGTCTGGTTGATGAATGTCATGGTGTGGATGTCCCCCCACGACCATGCATCGACGTCGTCCGAGATGATCTCCGTGAGCTCGTCGACTGCCGCATGGAACGCAAGCACGAGGATCGTGTCGCGGTCCTCGATCGGTGTCGTCGAGGGGTCATCCCAGAACGGATCATCGGGCCGATCGAGAAGCTGTCGTATCACTTCGAACCAGCGGCCATTGCCATCGGGCATGTAGTCCTCGTGTACGTCACCCCGGAACGTCAGATCGAGGAGGTTGCGCCACGTTGCGTTCCATATCGCTGCCCCAGTGCTCCCTGCGAAGTTCTGTAGGTCCCACCGGAACAGGTGGTTGATCGCATCCGTGTCCTGCTGGTCGAGATCGATCCCCGGCACGACCACGAGTGCGTTCTCGAGGAACGGGAGTATGTGCTCTGCGTTGAGGTCGTGGCTGTCGAACTGGAGAGTCGCAAATCCCTCGGTACCGATGCCGAGGTTGGACGTGAGCAGATCGACGATTCGTTTGGCGCGGTAGCCGTACGCCCAATCCTCAGCAATCAGATACGGGTAGCTCCCGTCGACAACCGCGTTGTTGGCAGTGACGATCCAGCCGGTATCGGGGTTCAACACCATCGGTAGCTCGTCGAACGGGATGAATCCCGTCCATTCGTAGTCGTCGGTCCAGCCCGGGGCAGGAAGGGTGCCGTCGCCGTTGGCCCGGATGGGGACCTTGCCCGGCATCTGATATCCGATGTTTCCGTCGACGTCGGCATAGATGAGGTTCTGGGACGGAACATCGAAGAGCTCCGCGGCGGCTCGGAATTCTGCGAAGCCGGTTGCCGTATTCAAACCGAGGATCGGCCCCAGAAGAGAAGGCGATTCGTCGAGTCCGGTCCAGCGCAGGGCCACCGCGTACGGTTCGGGTACGAAGACCCCCGACCGGTCGAAGTCCTCCAACGGTTCGAAGCTGTCAGAGATGATCGGTCCGTGCCGTGTCGATCTGATCTCGACGGTCACGGGATCCCCACCGGCCACCTCGATCGTCTCGGTGCGGGTTTCCATGTCGACCCAGACGCCCTCGACCTCATACTGGGTCGGGTTGTCAGGGTTCAACCGTTCGATGTAGAGATCCTGGACATCCGGAGACACGTTGGTGAACCCCCAGGCGATCCGGTCGTTGTGACCGATGATCACCCCGGGGACGCCTGCGAACGAGAACCCAGCCACATCGAACGGGCAATCCTCGTCCACCGAACGGCAATGCAGGCCGACCTGATACCAGATCGATGGCATCTGCGCACCCAGGTGAGGATCGTTCGCAAGCAGCGGCATGCCGGTCGGAGAGTGTTCGCCGCTGACAACCCACGAGTTCGAACCGATACCGGTTCCCTCTCCTCCGAGCGTGACCCCATCCACCAGACTGACGGTCGATGCCGCCGAGGTCAGCGCTCCCACGGCACCGTCCGGTACGACGAACGTGGTCGTGCCACCACCGGTCGAGGCTGGGTCCACCATCGTGATGAAGGGGTGCCGGTCTCCGGGATACGCGGGGAAGAGCTGCTTGGCCCGTTCAGGAGGGAGCGTTGCGAGCGCTACTGCCCGTTCGATCTCCATCCGCATATTGCCGCCGAGGTCCCACGACATCACTTTGCCCCAGGCGAGGGAGTCCGCCCCGGTCCAGTCAGCGGGATCGTACGAGTGGTTGAGGAGCTCGAGGATGGAATACTCGAAACTCAGATCCGCCGGGGACTGCGTGTCGAGATAGGCATTGACACCGTCGGCATACGCGTCGAGGAGTGCGCGATGGTCGGGCGATTCCGCCTCATACTGTGCCTGAGCGAGTCCACTCCAGTCCATCGCCCTGAGGAACGTGTCGGTCGCCAGTTGCGATTCACCGAACATCGAGCTGAGCTCCCCGCTCGAAATGTGTCGCCAGAAGTCCATCTGGAAGAACCGGTCCTGAGCGTGGACGTAGCCCTGGGCCATGAACAGATCCTCGGGTGTGTCGGCGTAGATGTGGGGGATGCCCATGGAATCCCGAAGGACCTCGACGTCGCTCGCCAGGCCAGCCAGAACGATGGTTCCTTCAACCTGTGGAAATGCCCTGTGGACTGCGTAGCGCGTGAACGTGACGCCGACAAGCGCCACCGTTGCGACAAGACCGAACAGGCTCCACCCGACACGCCTTCGCCATCGCCCCCGTTTCCTGGTCGGCAGTGTCGGGCGGCTCTCACGGGCACGATCCTGGTCGTTCATCGCATCACGCATCGCGGCCATCGTACTTGTCATGGCACCGGCGCCGCGACCGTATGCTTGGGGTATGGCTGATGAAACCACCAACGAAGACACCGATCGGGTGACCCCTGAGGTCGTGACCGAGGACGTCGACCACGAGCAACCAGGACGCGCCCCCACGGTCACCGAACCATCGAAGCTCATCCGGATAGCGTCCATGACGCGTGCGATGCTCGACGAGGTCCGTGACGCGTCCCTCGATGATGCGGGCAAGACCCGCCTGGTATCGATATATGAGGGGTCGCTCGACGAACTCAAAGAGGTCCTCTCCGATGATCTGGTGTCCGAGATCGACGCGGTCTTCCTTCCCATCACGGAGAGCACACCGTCAGAAACCGAGATCCGGATCGTCCAGGCGCAGCTCGTCGGCTGGCTCGAGGGCCTGTTCCACGGAATCCAGGCGTCATTGATCACCCAGCAGATGGCGGCATCGGCCCAACTCCAGTCGATGCGTGAGCGCAAGGCGCTTGCTCAGGCGAACCAACCAGCAGACGGCGGCGGCCTCTACCTGTAGGTACCCCATGTACACACTCCACCACCCTCCCCCGATGGTTGACCCGCTGCTCGTGATCGGGCTGGCTGGTTGGGGCGACGCGGCATCGGCCGCAAGCGACGCGGTGGACTGGCTGCTTGAGAACGGCGAGCCGATCGTGACGTTCGATCCCGACGCAGTGTTCGACTATCGATCGAACCGCCCGATTCTTCGTGCTTCAGCGGGTGAAATGCTGTCGGTCACGTGGCCAAGGATGCAGCTCATCCATTCGGTGTTCGGTGGAAAGGATGTCATCGGACTGGTCGGGAATGAACCCGACTACGCGTGGATCGCCATCTGCGACGTACTCGTCGAACTCGCTGCAACGTTCGGTGTGTCCCATGTCGTGTCCGTGGGCGCCGTCCCTGCACCGGTGCGCCACAGCATCCCGACACCGTGCTTTGCCGCTGCATCGGATTCCCGGCTGCTGCTGCCAGGCGACGAGATGCTGATGGATGCCATCGTGGTACCGGCATCCGCTACGTCGGTCTTCCGGGCAGCGCTCGAGGCTGCGGGCTATGGATCGATCGGCTATTGGGCGCAGGTACCGCAATACGTGACCCGGCCGTATCAGCCAGCGATATACGAACTGCTCCAGAAAGTCAACGCCCAACTCGGCTCCGAGGTCGATCTCACGGATGTCGAGGCTGAGGCGTATGCACAGATCGACCGACTCGACAAGATTCTTGCCAATCGTGCCGAGGCCAGGGACTTCGTCGAGGGTCTCGACGTCAGCGTCGGCACCACATCGAGGATGCCGACCGACCTCCCGACGGCGGATGAAATCGCGGCAGAGGTGTCAAAGTACCTCCAGACCTCTGATGAGGACGACGAAGCCTGAGTCAGCTTCCGAGGATCCCCACGAACAGCGTCAAGACGCACAGCGCTGCAGTGACAGCAATCATTGCCCACACTGACCAGGTCAAGCCCTTGATCGCTGCGATCTGGTCACGAATCGCAGCCGTCAGCTCATCGGGGCTTGCGCCGGCGCCCGTGCGTGATCGTGGCCGCGGTTGGGCGGCCTGTTGGCGGGTCGCCGCCATCGGAGCGGCTGCCGGTACCGGCTGACCGATCGGGGGATTGTCGGGGAGAACGAACGCGTCGATCTCAGCCTGGAGGTCGCTCGGTGACTCCGTTCCGGAGATGATCTCGCGAAATTCCACGACCTCGCCCTCGGTCGGATGTCCGAGCACGAGTGTCGTCGGCCCGTCGATGGTTGTGACGTGTATCCGTTCGCCATCGGCGAATGTACCGTTGCGGGAACCGGCGTCCTCGACCTTCCACGCCATGCCGTCGTGGCTGATCGCGGCGTGCCGTCGCGAGATACCCGGTCGGGCTATCTGGATGGTCGAGTTCTCGCCCGAACCGATGAGCGCCGTCGAACCCTCATCGACAATGACTTCCGTGTCCTGATACTTGACCTGAAGCGACATGTTTGGCCCTTGGGTGGTGGTCTTCCTCGGCCACATCGTAGTGCCGCAATCGTGGTCAATTGGGCGGTTCGACATCCGATTTCGGCGCCAGGACCGAACAATCAACAGGATCTCCCAAGAAAAATCGAGAAAATTCTGGAATTCTGGGATTATCCCTAGCGTGATGTACGTTATGGGGAACGCGAGGCGAGAGAGGCGGATTCCATTGCTGACACTGAACGATCTCATGTGGCAGACCGAGACGGACTGGAGGGAATCCGCTGCGTGCAATGGCACCGACAGCGATGTGTTCTTCCCCGCATCTGAGGACGAGTCCGCAACGGCCAAGGCAAAGGAGATCTGCGCTGCCTGTCCGGTGCGCGAGACGTGCCTGCAGTACGCCCTTTCGACGAACCAGGCCGCCGGTGTCTGGGGTGGGCTCGACGCCAACGAACGCCGCAGGCTTCGTCGGCGGATCCGCGACCGTGAGCGCCGCAAGGCTTCCTAGCCCGAACGGCTAGTACCTTTCACGCCGAAAGGCGGTTGTCATGCGGGGCTGGTTGATTGGCGGAGTCGTGTTCGTGGCGTCCGCGGCGATACTGGTCCTCGAGATTGTTGCAGGTCGCATCCTCGCCCCGTACGTCGGTGTCAGCCTCCAGACGTTCACGGGCATCATCGGCACCGTGTTGGCGGCAATCGCGCTCGGCGCGTGGGCTGGTGGGCGGTATGCCGACCAGACGGATCCGCAGCGCCTCCTCGGTCCAGTCCTGCTCATCGGTGGGATCCTTGCGATCGTGTCTCCCGCCCTCGTCCATGTCGTCGGCCCATCGGCACGCGGTGAGGACCCCATCACGATCGTCTTCCTTGCGGCGGTTGGTTTCTTCCTTCCCGCCGCCGTGTTGTCGAGCGTGACACCGATTGCTGCCAAGCTCTCGTTGGACACTCTCACCGCGACCGGATCGGTTGTCGGCCGATTGTCGGCACTCGGCACCGCTGGTGCCCTGTTCGGCACCTTCGTGACAGGTTTCGTCCTGATCGCAGCAATCCCGAGCCAACCGATCACGTGGGTCGTCGGGGCGGTTCTGGTGCTGCTCGGCGGTTACCTGATGATGCCGGTGAGTCGTGCCGGCACGATCGCCGGTGTGGCGCTCGCGTTCGTCGCGATCGCGGGCAGCGCTGCCGTGGCAGCACCGTGCGATCACGAGACAGCGTATTCGTGCGCGATCATTTCGGGCCGCACGGATCATCCGACCGCCAAGGCATTGGTGCTCGACACGTTCGTCAACTCCGTTGTCGACCCACAGGACCCGACCTATCTCGCCCTTCGCTATGCCAAGGTCGCAGACGCCGTCATCCAGTCGACGACATCGGATGCTTTCGCCGGCATCTACATCGGTGGGGGTGGATACACCTTGCCCCGCTACTACGCCGCAACCCAGGGTTCGACCGCCGTCGTGCTCGAGTTGGACGCCTCGCTGCCCGAGATCGCCGTCGAGGAGCTCGGGTTGATTCCCGGTCCCTGGCTTGAAACAGTGGTCGGTGACGCACGTTTGGGCATCCGCAGGTTGCCGAATGCATCGTTCTCCGTCGTGGTCGGTGACGCCTTCAGCGGTCGATCCGTGCCGTGGCACCTGACGACAAGGGAGTTCCTCAGCGACATCGCCGAAACCATGACGGCATCGGGGGTGTATGTCATCAACGTGATCGATCACCCACCGACCCGGTTCGCGCGTTCACAGCTCCTGACGATGGCCGAGGTGTTCGGTCACGTCGCTGTGATCGCACCCGACGACTATCTGGCGTTCGGTCGGGGTGGCAACTTCGTCCTCGTCGGGTCTTTTGAGGCTCTCGACGTCGCCACGATCGCGACCAGATTGCCGAGCGATGAATCGGTCCTGGTCGATGCCCAAGCGCGTGCCTGGGCGTCGGGGGGTACGGTGCTCACCGATTCGTTCGCGCCGACCGACCAGCTCCTCAGCCGTCCCTGAGGACGGGGCCTCTCAGGACTCGGTGATGGTCACCGAGTTGATCGATACGGGCGCCACGGGCCGATCCTGGGCACCGGTGGCCGCCGCAGCGATCTGATCGACGACCTCGAGACCCTCGGTGACCTGTCCGAAGATCGAGTACTGGTTCGGCAGACCGTAGTCCGCGTGCATGATGAAGAACTGCGAGCCGTTGGTGTTCGGGCCGGAGTTGGCCATGGCGACCGTGCCTCGCTTGTACGACGACTTGGAATGCCCGAGCTCATCCCGGAACTTGTATCCGGGACCGCCCATGCCGGTGCCGGTGGGATCGCCACCCTGGATCATGAAGCCCGGAATGACACGATGGAAGATGACGCCGTCGTAGAAGCCGTCGCGGGCGAGGAAGACGAAGTTGTTCACGGTCTGGGGCGCATCCTGTGCATGGAAATCGAAGGAGATGTCGCCTGCAGACGTGTGGAGTGTCGCCGAATACGACTTGTCAAGGTCGATGGTGATGTCGGGGGCGGCGGAGTAGGACATGTCGGATACCTCTGGATCGGGGTCGCTCGAACGATAGGAAGGTTTGCGGGTCAGGTGTCGGACGGGACGGTCGGACGGCTGCCCGCGGGTGGGTCCGGGTGTGCAAGCCCCGAAGGAGTGCTCAGAACCCGCCGCGTTTGCGTCGTTTGAGTGCCTTGGCCTTGAAAGGTGCCTCATCGGCCGGCGGTACCCACTCGGCGAGTCGTGCGAGTCGTTCGTCGTTGGAGAACATCTTGATGATCGGCACGTTGAGTTCGGCCCGACGCTGGATGCCGAGCACCTCGTTGACCTGATCCCATTCGACGAGTGTCACGACGAGACCTGACTCGCCTGCACGTGCGGTGCGACCGCTGCGGTGGAGATACGTCTTGGGATCGTCCGGGGGATCGAAGTGGATGACCACGTCGACGCCGTCGATGTGCAGGCCACGGGCAGCCACGTTCGTCGCAACGAGTACGCCGATGCGGCCATCGGAGAACCGCTCGAGCGCCCGCTCGCGCTTGTTCTGCGGAAGGTCGCCGTGGATCGGTGCGGCAGACACCTCGAGATCCTTGAGCTCGGCGGCCAGACGATCGGCTCCGGCCTTCGTGCGGCTGAAAGCGAGAACCCGGGGGTTGTGGCGGGAGATCTCGGCTACGACCTTGGCCTTGTCCATGTAGTGGACCTTGAGGAACCGATGCTCCATCGTGTCGACGGTTTCGGTGTCGGACTCGACCTCATGCTTGGTCGGATCCTTCATGTACCGCTCGATCAGTTCGCCGACTTGATGGTCGAGCGTCGCTGAGAACAGGAAAGTCTGCCGATCCTCGGGAAGTTGATCCATGATCTTGCGTACCTGGGGCATGAAACCCATGTCCGCCATCTGGTCGGCTTCGTCGATGGCCACGATCGATATGTCGTCCGGCAGGATGGCTTTGCGGTCGAGAAGGTCGATGAGGCGACCTGGCGTGGCGATGGCTATGGACGCACCTTCTTGCAGGGCATCCACCTGTTCTCCCATCGGCGCGCCACCGTAGATGGCGACTGCGGTGAGGTTCTTGACCTCGAGCAGCGGCTCAAGGGCTGCGGTGACCTGGGACGCGAGCTCTCGGGTCGGCACCAGGATGAGTCCCTGGGGGCGTTTCGGCTTCGCTATCCCGACATGGGTCAGCATCGGGATACCGAATGCCAGTGTCTTACCGGACCCCGTCTTGGCTTTGCCCGTGATGTCCTTCCCGGCCAGGGCGTCGGGCAGTGTCATGCTCTGGATCGGGAAAGGGGACGTGATCCCGTCGGCAGCGAGCCGGTCGACGATGGCTTGGTCGATGCCGAGGCTGGCAAAAGTCGTTGTGGGCGCCTGAGTTGCAGTGTCTGTCATGAAGGAGGACCGAGTAGGGAGGTTGGCCCATACACGCACGGTACCCCCGCTGCGTCGGTATCACGGTCGTTTGACCTCGCTCGGTGGCTCATATCGACGTGCTCACTGCTTGGGTCCGAGGCGCCGGCCGTGGGTTCGTCCGATCCCGTAGGCGACGGCAGCCATGACGGTTGCCCCTGCTGCAGCGGTGGTTCGCTTGATGACCTTCTTGCGGGTCCTGGAGAACTCGACGATCGGCCAACCCCGGTGGTAGGCGACGGTTTCGAGCGCGCGATCCGGGTTGACAGCCACGGGATGTCCGACCGCCTCGAGCATCGGGAGGTCACCCGCCGAGTCGGTGTATGCGTACGACAGGGTCAGGTCATAGCCCTGCTGCTCGGCAACGGCTCGTATGGCGTCCGCCTTCCCTTCTCCGTAGCAGAACGGCTGTGCCAGCCGACCCGTGTACACCCCGTCCACCACCTCCGAGACCGTTCCGAGCCCTCCGGTCATGCCCATCTCAGCCGCGAATCGTTCAACGATCTCGACCGGTGACGCTGACACGATGTATGTGTCGCGCCCTGCGTCGGCATGGAGGTCGATCAAGCCGCGAGCTTCCCTGCGGACCCCGTCGAGGAGACGGGGGAGGATCTCGTCGGCCAGATCCTCGAGGGTCGTGACAGGGACACCCGCGATGGCAGCAAGAATCCGTTGTTTGACCATCTCGGTCTTGTTGTCGGATGCCCCGGCGAATTTGAAGGTGATGGCGCTGACGGCGTCCTTCATGAGTGCGCCGGTGGGAACAAACCCTCGTCGGTATGCGACCCAACCGAAGGTGAACACCGAGCTCCCACCGATGATGGTCCGGTCAAGGTCGAAGAACGCTGCGGCTTGTGGTCGTGTCACCGAACCGGCCCGAGGTAGTCGTCGGGAACAGCGAACAACAGCTCGGACCCGGCGGTCGTACCCGGAGAGAAACCGTGCACTCTGGGGAGCAAGTTCACGGCGTAGAACCGTGCGGTCGCGATCTTGGCTGCCATCCAGGGGTCGTCGGCGTTCGGAAGTGCCGCAGCTGCCTGTCGGGCGAGGTAGTAGCCGCCACACAGCGTGCCGAGCATCTCGAGATAGGGGGTTGCACCGGCAAGTCGGGCGTTCGGATCGGTGGCACCGTTCAGCGCATCGGTCGCCTTGGTGACCGCGCTGACGGCTGAGGCGAGTTCGCCGTGGATATCGGCAAGTTCGGGGTGATCGGCGATGCTGTCGTTGAACGAGCTGATCTCGGCGAGGTACGAACCGACCACGGCACCTTCGTCGAGGGGCAGCTTGCGCATGACGAGGTCGATCGCCTGGATTCCGTTGGTACCTTCATAGATCGGTGTGATGCGTGCGTCGCGGTAGAACTGGGCGGCGCCGGTTTCCTCGATGAATCCCATGCCACCATGGACCTGGACCCCCAATGACGCCACATCGACGCCTCGGTCGGTGCACCACGCTTTGGTGATGGGCGTCAGGAGGGCGAGTCGGTTCGCTGCCGCCAACCTCTCGGGTTCCGTCCGTGCATGACGCTGGCGATCCTCAGCGGCCATGGCGTCGTACACGAGCGCTCGCATGGCTTCCGTGTACGCCTTCATCGTCATGAGCATCCTGCGGACATCGGCGTGCTCGATGATTGCGCTCGTGCTGTCGGCTCCGGGCGCGCGACCCTGTTGGCGGACCTTGGCGTACCCGGCGGCCTGTTGATACGCCCGTTCGGCGACCGCGAGGCCCTCGAGTCCCACTTCGAGGCGGGCCTGATTCATCATTGTGAACATGTATCGCATGCCCTGGTTCTCCTCACCGATCATGTAGCCGGTGGCGCCGTTGAACGACAGGACACAGGTTGGGCTGGCGTGGATACCGAGTTTGTGTTCGATCGACACCGTTTCGACCGCGTTGCGTTCCGCCGGATCCCCGTTGTCGTCGAGTAGGTATTTGGGGATCAGGAACATGCTGATCCCCTTCGTACCTGCTGGCGCACCCTCGGTGCGGGCAAGGACGAGGTGGATGATGTTGCCGGCCAGATCGTGGTCGCCCCAGGTTATGAAGATCTTGGTCCCCGAGATGCTCCATGTGCCGTCCGGGTTGGGTACCGCCTTGGTCCTGAGAGCGCCGACATCCGACCCCGCCTCAGGCTCGGTCAGGACCATCGTGCCGGTCCATTCGCCGCTGATGAGTTTGGCGAGGTACTTGTCGCGCAATTCGTCGCTGCCATGATGCTCAAGGAGCGAAATGGCGCTTCCTGTCAGCATCGGTGCCAACGAGAACGCGAGGTTGGCCGTCGTCATCATCTCCGACACAGGGGCACCGATGGCTTTCGGGAACCCGTGGCCGCCGAACTCGGGAGATCCGGTGACAGCGGTCCATCCGGCATCTGTGAGCTTGTCCCAGACCGGCTTGAACTCCTCCGGTGTCGTGACGGACCCGTTGTCAAAGCGTGCACCGACATGATCCCCGACGGTGTTCGTCGGTGCGAACACCTCGCTGAAGAAACGGCCCGCTTCATCGAGAACGCCTGACACCATCGAAGGGTCGACATGATCGTACGCGGGCAGGTCGGTGATCGAGGCGACATCGACGATCGTGTCGAGAACGAAGGACATGTCCCGAATCGGAGGTGTGTACTCGCTCATAAGGCAATGATACAGCGGGGGCGCCGTCGCAGCCCGAAGACACCGACTATCGGATGGCGCTGTCTAGCCTCGCCGGGTAGTCGTCGTCGGAACGGAGCTCGCTCACATGAAACGCCACTTTGCCGTGCTTGCGCTCGCGATGCTCATCCTCGCGGGTTGTTCAGGTGACGGGTCGTCCTCCGGCGATCTTGTCGCCCAGGACGGCGATCTCGTCGAGGTGCACTACGTCTTGACCCTCGATGACGGAACTGTTGTTGATTCGTCCCGGGACAGGGGCCAGACACTTCCGTTCACAATCGGCAGCGGCCAGGTCATCGCGGGATTCGACGATGCGGTCCGTGGAGCCCTGGTCGGCGAAGTCATCAACGCGACGATCCAACCCGAGGACGGGTACGGCGAAACCGACCCCGCCTTGATCCTCGAGCTACCGATCGCGGAAGGTCAGGAGGATGTAGCGGTGGGGGACACCGTGTACCTCAGCAACAGCCAACCCGCCGTCGTCCTCGAAATCGGTGACGGCATGGCCACTGTCGACGCCAACCACCAGCTCGCGGGCAAGGTGTTGCACTTCGAGATCGAACTGATCTCGATCACCCGCGGCTAGCGGAGGTCGTTCCCTCCCAGATCGCGCGAAATGTCTCGGAGGTGCGCTGGAGTTCCGAAGCGGTTCCCGTGGCGACGATCTTGCCATCCTCCATCACGATGACCCGGTCTGCTCGGGCCATGGCAGTCTGTCGGTGCGACACCACAAGTGTTGCAACATCCGCACGCGCGGCAAACAGGCGTTCCCACAGGGTCTTCTCGGTCTCGACGTCGAGCGCACTCGAAACGTCATCCAGCACAAGCAGTTGTGGCCGCCGCGTGAGCATTCGCGCCGAAGCCGACCGCTGGACCTGACCACCCGACAGCCGGACACCACGGGGTCCGATCATCGTTGCGAGGCCCTCTGGCATCGTTTCGATGTCGCGCGTCATGGTTGCGATGTAGATGGACTCATCCAAGGTGTCGTCGCCGACCTCTTCTCCGAGGATCAGGTTGTCTTCGAGAGACATCGAGAACAGCCGCGGTACCTGGGGTGTGTAGGCGACACGAGGCGGAACCATGAACTCCGACGGGTGTTCAACCTCTTTCCCGTTCCACAGCACGGCCCCTTTCTCGATCGGGAGCAGTCCGAGAGCAGCGCGAAGCAGGGTCGTCTTGCCGGACCCGATCCGACCAGTCACGACCACGAACTCGCCCCTGCTGACGTCGATCGACACGTCCTCAATGCCGAACGATGTGCCCGGATACCGGTACGTCGCGCCGACCAGTCTGAACGATTCGAACGGTTCCCGGATTGCCGGAGCGGCCTGCGTGGGTGGTGGTTCGTGGTCGAGTTCGAGATCGTTGACGACGAAGAGACGTTCCCATGGAGCCCCCTTGAGTGTGCTCACGAGTCGATCGAACGAGACCGATGCCTGTTTGGCGCGCGCGACGAACATGCCGAAGAAGTACGCCGCTTCGGTGACCAATCCAAGGAGGTACACAAGCAGCGTGAACTCGCCGATCGAGATCCCCGTGGGGTCGGTTGCTGCCAGACGACCCGCGGCAAGCAGCAGGATCAGCCCTGTGCCGATGTTCACCGTATTGCGAAACACCGCCTCGAGAACGGCGGTAAGCGTTCGGTCACGCACCATCATCGTTCGTCGCTCGTCGTTGAGCTCCTTGAACCGGGCAAGCATGTTGGACTCCGCACCTGCCACCTTGACGGATTGGGTCGCACCGAAGGTCTCCCCGAGGAAGCCGGTGATGGCCTCGGTCGTCTCGCGGGCTCGTGTCCGATACCTGCGGACAATGCCGCCCGTCTGGTTCGAAACGATGCCGACCGCCACGACGGGGATCAGGATCGCGCCCGTGATGACGGGGTCGATCGTCCACAGGATGCCTATGGCGACCGTCGCTGCGATACCTGAACCTGCGATGTCCACTGACAGGTCGAAAGGCTCGAGAAGGTGCTCGACATCATCGCGGAAGCGGCTGACGATCTCGCCCGGCGTGTCGTCGAGTGGATCTGCTCCGGGGAGCTCATAGATGCGCTGGAGGAGATTTCTCCGCACGGCCGCTGCTCCGCGGAAGAGCAGTGAGCCGTGGTTGCGCATGCCGAGCGTGATCACCACCGACCGGCCCGCGGCGTACGCGAAGGTCGCCGCGACGACGGCGATGACGGCGTTGTTCCCGATGCCGCCTTCAAGCGCGTCGAAGAAGCGGGCGGTGATGAGCCCGACGAGTATCGGCATGGTCCAGATCGCGATCCACAGGACCTGAGCCCATGCATAGCGGATGGGCTGGCGACGGATCAACGCGAACAACGCCTTGCGATACGGAGGGGTGACGATGTCGCTCATACCAGTGCCTCCTCCAGTCCGGTTGCAAGGAGCCGTGAGAACACAGACTCAGGGTCCGCTGCGAGTGCGGCACGCTCACCTGCCTCCAACACCTTCCCGCCGTCAAGGATGACGATGTCATCGGCCCTCGTGACCGTCGCGAGTCGGTGGGCGATCACAATCGCTGTGCGATCCGCAAGGAGGTGGTCGACGGCGCGCTCGAGGAGTGCTTCGGTGGCGGGGTCGAGACGCGACGACGCTTCGTCGAGCACAATCACCCCAGGATCCCGAAGGAACACTCGCGTGAAAGCGAGCAGCTGAGCCTGGCCTGCGGACAGGCCGCTACTTCCGCTGTCGAGCCTGGTGTCGAGACCGTCGGGCAGGCTGGCGAGCCAATCGTCGAGTTCAAGCCGATGGAGAACATCGAGGAGCTCATCGTCCGATATGGCGGCGTCGAAGAACGTCAGGTTGTCCCGAACCGTGGCCCTGAACAGCTGGACGTCCTGCGTGACCATCGCAACATGTGCCCGCAGGTCGTCGATGTCGATGTCCCATGTCGCCTCGCCACCGATCTCCACCGAGCCGGCCTGGGGTTCGTGGAGACGGGTCACGAGCCTTGCGACTGTCGACTTGCCGCTCCCGGTCCGGCCGAGGAGGCCAACGACACGACCGGGCCGGATGGTGAAGCTGACGTCATCGAGCACGATCTCATCGCCGGCTTCATCGTCGTAGCGGAAGGTCACCGAATCGAAGTCGACGGCCAATGGCCCTGCCGGGAGCGATTTGATGTCACGTTGGACGAGCGCAGTTTCTCGAGCGAAGAGCTCCTCGACCCTCGTGATCGATGCGCCGGCCTTCTGGAGGTCGATGAGCTCCTCACGGATCTGTTCGATCGGGTGATGTGCCATCTGGACATACTGGAACACCAGATACACCGAGCCGATGGTGAGTGTCCCGATCCCGAAGAGCCACGATCCGAGTACGAAGACCATGACCAATGAGAAGAAGTACAGCGCCATCGAGGTGACCCACATCATTGCCCAGCCGGTCCAGCCGAGCACCACCTGGGGCAGCCACCGCCGCTGGATCGCGTCGAATCGACCGACCATGAAGCCGGTGGCACCGTTCGCCTCGATGTCCTCGGTTCCGTCGATCTGCTCACCGACGAATCCATACATCTCGGCGCTGGTTGCCCGGATCGCTTTCTGCCACGGGACCGTCACACCGTGGAGCCGAACCATGCCGAGAAGGGCCGCGATGGTGAAGAGGGTGATCGACAGACCCACGATCCACGACTCGATCCACAGCAGGACGAGGATTCCGGCGAGCATGAACCCGTTGCCGAGCACCTTGATCATCATCGAGGAGAAGAAGTTCGACAGAGCCGTCACATCCCCATCGATCCGCTCGATCAGCTCGCCCGGGCTCGTTCCCTTGTGGAATCCCATGTCGAGATGCAGCACATGCTCGGCGAGGTCTGCCCTGAGCTGGTTCGTTGCCGACCAGCCGATTCGTTCGGCAAGGAACGATGCCCACACCATGAGTAGCTGGTGGACGACCGCGATCGCCATGAACGCGACCGCAAGGGGCACAAGCGACCCGACGTCAGCACCCTCAAGTGCACGGTCGATGAAGATGGCCACGAGCTGCGGGTTCGCAAGTTGCAGGCTGATCGTCGTGACGAGGACCGCGCCGAGCAGCACGGCCCTGGCACGGTACGGTCGCAGGTAGCCGGTGAACAGTCTGAAATAGGCACGAACAGGGATCATGGTGGTCCTTCAAGGAGAGAGCGGGTGCATCAGCGCGGAATCCGGAATCATCCGGGCTCTCGGGAGCGGGGCGGAAACGGAGTTGTTCTACCGTTTACGGGCGCGCGCGAAGAGCGTGGATGCTGAGTTGGGCGCCTTGTGCACCTGCATCTGTCCTCCTCGGTTGCGTCGCGGCCCCTTGGACCACGCATGCATGCTGCCAATGCACGCGCCAAATGTCAAGTGCTTCGGCTCCCACACCATGAAACCGACACGATCGAAGGACATCGGTGATCTAGAGAAGCTGGATGACGGCGAGCGACAAGAGGAGCCCGAGTGAGTTGGTCCCGATGTGGACCAGTACGGCAGCAAGGGTGCTGTTCGCATACAGCCGCACGAGCAGGAATCCGATACCGGCTGCTGCTGTCCCGAGCACCGACCCTGCCACGACCACGGCCAACCAGGCCGGTCCTGAGAACATCGTACCCACCGGCGAGGTGTTGATCGTGTCGAGCGTCGGGAGGATGTGCCAGAACCCGAACAACACCGACGTCAGGACGCCCGCGACGAGAGGCCGGTGCCGGTGCATGAGCATCCCGAACACGATGCCCCTGAACAGCACTTCCTCGTACAGGGCTGTGGCGATGGGAATGCGGACGAGGGCGTGGAAGAGCACCCACGCCACCGACGCGTCGGCTATCTCCTCGTCACGGAACAGTTCCCTCGTCTGCGGGACCGCAACACCGATCAGCAGGGCGAGCGTGACGACCGCCACGATGGTGCCACCGACACGGGCGCCGCTGCGCAGCCGGTCGTTGCGCATCCCCATCGCCGTCCAGGTCGTCCCTGCAGCCCGGGCGATGAACAGCGCGATACCGAGAATCCCGAGTTGGAATGGGATGTGCCACAGCTCGTCGAGCACCTCGTTCGAGATGATGTTGGCGTAGAAGACGAGGCCGAGGATGAGGGAGAGCTCGAGGAGGTGCGTCCGGTGCGGTGTTGGAGGCTCTCTCAGCCACATCGATGGGCGCCACATCGCATCCCAATCCGACAAGGGCCATGACCATGCTCGCCTTCTGCCCCGTGCTGCTACATCGCGCGCCATGATGGGAGGGTACTCCCGAGGCACATGGTCGATTCGGCCGGCGTGCGATGTCCGGCCGTCGTCCACAACGGTACGATGGTGACATGTCGTTGCTCTATGCGTTCAAGCAGTCGGTGCTCGATCTCGGTCGTGGTGAGGCGAAGGCAAAGGCCAAGCCGCTCACGATGAAGGACGAGGCACTTGATCGGTCTGCTTCTGGTCTTGACAGACGTGCGAGTGAACGGTCGGTGATGTTCTGGTTGCTCTCCGACCGTGCGCTCTACCTCGTCGTCGGATCAGATCCCGACGACCACGCGTTCAGGATCCCGTACGAAGCCATTGCCGAGATGTCCCTCGATTTCGACGAAACCAGCGACTTCCTCCCTTGGTACATAAGGGTTTCGCTCGATGGTGGTGACGTGGGTGAGATCACCAGACTCGAGCCGGGACCCCCACCGGGCCAGCCACTCGGTGCACGGCCCCCGGTCGTCGTTGCCGGTGGTGAACGGCAGACCCTTGCGCGCGGTGAAACCATCCCACTGGCTGGGTTCGCGACGTGTTCACCTCGGTTCCGAGGTGCGCTCAGGCGCAGGATGGAACTCGCCCAGCGGCCGCTGTCGATCACCGGCGAAGAAGCTGCGAAGGCCGCCGGCCGGTCCCCGCTCGGCAAGAAGACCGGCTAGGAGCTTCCCGAACCCGATCCGTGTTCGACGGTGATGTCGAACCCACCGCATGTGCTGCAGACCAACGTCCCCCCATCGGTGGAGAGGACCCGTCCGTGTGGGATCCCCGTGACGAGGTCGGTTCCGCATGATCTGCAGAATCTGGCGTTCTTGAAATGCGTCGTGCCGCACGTGGGGCACTCGGACCATTCGTCCCCGTCGATCTCGATGGCGGTGTTCTCGTCGGCCACGGGCTCGACAGGCGCGGTTTCGGGTGCGGCCACACTCGCCAGCTGGCCAGGCAGTTGAATCGCACCCCATGGGTTGGGTTCGTTGTCGGCCCGTTGCTTTGCGAACGGCGGTTCGGGAGCAGTGTCGGGAGCCAGCGACCGCGCGTGGGTGGTCTTCGGGTGCGCGGCTCCCTCCAGGTCGAACTCATACAGTGCGATGCCTTGGGTTTCTGCCACCGACAACGCTCCGGTCGTGAAGCCCGACGTCGAGAAGATTGCAAGCCGTTTGTTGCCGGGATCCACCCTGAGCAGGGACAACACGGATGCCTGGTCCGCAGGGGATTCGCCCATCCGGACTCGCGCGAGCGTGGTCTCGGTCTCGAGTTGGATGGAGCCGTGACCGGGCTCCGTGATCTCCAGTGGCGGCTCGCCTTTGTGGTCGAACCACAAGAAGGCCGCCTGGTACGCCTCTTCGAGCGTGAGTTTTTCCCGTCGGTCCTTGGCCATTGTCGTGAGTTTACGTCGATGGCTCGTCACGCACGAACGGCACGGAATGCTTCCAGTCGGCCAAGAGCGTCCGGAGGGCCGCTACGAATGCCAAGGGCTGGTCGAGCGTCAGATGGTGGTGCGCCTGTGGGATCTCGATGACCGGTGAAACCTCACCCATCAACCCGTACATGTACTCGGCAACGTCGGGTGGCACGACAACGGAGAACTCGCCCGTGAAGAGCGCAACGCGTGAACGAATCGCCGAGAGCTGATCGCGGAGCGCCACGAGGTTTCCGTCGAACAGTCGTCGGTCGAACTTCCATGTCCAGCCCTCGTCGGTGCGGTGGATCGAGTGGTCCGCGATGTAGTCCACGATGAAGTCGTTGTCGCACGGCTGTGGAGGTATGAGGCGGAAGTGTGAGAGGGCTTCCTGTTTGGTTGCATAGACGCCGGGTCGGCGGAAGGCGTTTCCGGAGCGTCCCTCCTCGGATTCTGGGGAAGGTCGGCGGACGGGTGAATCGACGATCACTGATCCGGCGACACGGTCGCCATATGTGGCAGCGGTGACGATGGTGACCATGCCGCCGAGACTGTGACCAACGACGACAGGCGGACCGGGGAATCCGACATCGTCGGCGACTGCCATGATCTCGTGCGCCCACAGGTCGTGGCTGTAGTCATCTCGCCATCCAGAATCACCGTGGCCCGACAGATCGACAGCGACGGCGTGCCAGTTCTCGGCGAACATCGGAGCGATGAAGGACCACCAATGAGCGTGGGCTGCGCCACCGTGGACGAACACGAGGCCGGGCTTGCCCTTGGTTCCCCATGACAGATACCGGATCTCGGTGCCCTCCACGACCACCGCCCGGTTCTCGGGTTCGGTGCCGAGGGCCTCGGTGAACCAGTGCGGTGCCGGCTCAGTCACGGCTGCGGGCTTCGTTCGGTAGGAGGAACCACCTGAGGTCGTCGAACGATGCGGTTGCCTGCAGATCTGGCTGTGTCGGCGCCGTGGTCGGGTCGATCTCAGCGAGCAACGTCCTCGCATCTGCCAGGTAGCGATCGAGGACCGTATCGTCGGCGCGTTCGACGGGTTTGGCGTACCGCATCTCACCGGTTCCATAGTCGATGTCCGACAACGAGAACGGGGCTGTGCTCGCTTGGTCGGTGTGTCGCCAACGTGCCGTCGCGAGATCGAACTCGTACCAAGGGAGCAGCTTCCACCCATAGTTTGCGACGATGTGCACCGCTTCGATCAGGAAGTCGAACACCGCTTCGGAGATGAAGTAGTTGAAGTTGACCCGTACCCACCCCGGTTTGATGCCCTCACATCCGAGCGCGATCTCGTCCTCGTAGTGGGACGAGTGTTCCGCGTCGATGCCGAGCAGGCTGTGGCCGTACGGACCCGCGCACGAACACCCCCCTCGGGATTGGATGCCGAACAGATCGTTCAACACGGCGACGACGAAATTGTGATGCAGGAAGACGCCCTTGTGTCGCACGACGAACGACACGATCGAGAGCCGGTCTGCATTCGGGTTCCCGAGCACCTCGATGTTCGGGTTCGCTCGCCACGACGCGATCGCCCGCTTGATGAATCCGTCCTCGAGCTCCCGGATACGGTCGGCACCGACGTTGTCCTTGAGCTGGAAGACGAGTCCTGCACGGATCGATTCGACGATGGCGGGCGTTCCGCCCTCCTCGCGGTGCTCGATGTCGGCGATGTACTCGTGGTGGTCAGGGTTGACGAATGAAACGGTCCCGCCTCCGGGTATCCCGGGCACACGATTCTTGAAGAGGTTCTTGTCGGCGATCAGCAGACCCGGTGTACCCGGACCGCCGATCAGCTTGTGGGTTGATATGAAGATCGCATCCTTGTGGGCGCCCGGAGACCCGTCGCCCTGCATGTCGATCTCGACATAGGGGGCAGCGGCTGCGAAATCCCAGAACGACAGTGCGTTGTACCGATGCAGGAGTCGTGCGATCCCGTAGGTGTCCGACAGGATCCCCGTGACGTTCGACGCCGCCGAGAACGACCCGATGAGCATCGGGCGGTCCTGATGGGAGATCAACTCTCGTTCGAGCTGGTCGAGGTCGATGTGGCCGTCGGTGTCCTCACCGATCTTGACGACGTCGGCTATCGATTCGCGCCACGGCAACTCGTTCGAGTGATGCTCGAACGGTCCGATGAACACGACCGGCCGCTCATTCTCGGGAATCAGGGAGGAGAGGTGGTATTTCGATTCGAGGGTGTCCGGGATTGCCAGGCCGAGCACCCGGATGAGTCGGTCGATCGCTCCCGTGCAGCCGCTTCCGACGAACAGGACGGCGTGTTGATCAGTGGCGTTCACGCACCGACGGATGATCTCCCTTGATTCCTCCCGGAATTGGCCGGTTTGGAGGCCGGTGCCGGACGAATCGGTGTGGGTGTTGGCGTACAGCGGGAGGACTGTCTCACGGATGTAGTCCTCGATGAATGACAGGGACCTACCCGAGGCCGTGTAGTCGGCATATGTCACACGCCGCGGACCGAACGGCCCCGGAACCACGTCTTCGGTTCCGATGACCGAGTTCCGGATCGTCTCGATGATGTCCATGGCATGCAGGGTACAGCCAAGGTGCCGCACACGGAGGAGTGAGACCTACGTCAGTATCGCCCCTTCGCGGATCAGAAGTTCATGTTTCACCTCGGGTCCGAAAGCGTATTGACCGACTGAACCGTCCGACTTGACGACGCGGTGACACGGGATCAGGAGTGGGATCGGGTTGCGGCCGAGGGCGGTTCCCACGGCACGGACCGATCCGGGATTGTGGATCTGGTCAGCGATCCAACCGTACGGGCGCACCTGCCCGACGGGAATCGTGGCGCACGTGGCGAGCACCGATTGCTGGAATGGCGCGATCCCCGTCATGTCGATCGGGACTTCCCGTGCATCGAGGGTTGCCAGAGCGTCCGTCACCACATCCTCGAGATCGGACGGCAGGCGTGTCGTCTCGTGCGATTCCCTGCGATGGAGCGATGCAAACTCCTCGATCGTGGCGGTGGCGAACAGTGGGGAGAGCGCGGTGACACCCCGAACGTTCCAAGCCAGCCACACCGGTCCGATCGGACTGTCCGTGGTGGTCACCGAATCGGCCGCTCCGACGGCAAGGACGGTGTCGCGGTACAGATTTTCCGGCGGTGTCGAGGCGAGCGCCGCAAGCATCATCTCGGTCGTTGTGTCATCGGTCATTGAGTTCCTCCGCTCGGATTGCTGATCGGAGACGGTCCAGGCCCCTCGAGATGTCCGCCTTGACCGTACCTTCGGGCCGCTCGGTCGCCTGTGCGATGTCGGCTATGGGCATGTCCAAAACGTGACGCATCACGACAGCGTTGCGTTGGTGCTGGCTCAGCCCCGAGAGCCGACGATCCCAGGCGGCATCGTCGAGGGCTGTCGGTGCCTCGGTTGGCGCGTCGGTGTCGGCCAATGCAACCTCGGTTTTGGTTCGACGGGAACGGGTTCTGCACAGGTTCAGAGCGATGGTCCAGAGCCATGGCGCCATGCGCATCGATGCGATGCGCTCCTCGTCGTACCCGGACAAAGCCCGGTATGCACGGACAAAGGTGTCCTGCGCCACATCCTTGGCATCCTCCGTGCGGCCCGTCAGCCTCCTGGCACCCGAGTAGATGCCGGGTTGATAGGTACGGACAAGCTGTGTGAAGCCAGCATCGAAGTCCTCGATGAGTGCCTGTGTGATGTCGGCCTCACGCCGCTTCGTGTTCGTCTCCATATACAGAAGAACCCTCACCGGTCGGATTCGGTTGCAGATTGTCGGCCTGAACGATGGAACAGGCCCGGGCGTGCCCGACGAGCGGATCTTTGCATGCGCTCTTGCCTGGTGCTGATGGCATGCGGTCCCTCTGGTTCGGTGAGCCGATGGTACAAGTGGACCGCAGCACCCGTAGCATCGCATGATGCCTGAGAAGCAAGCGACCCGTGGCGCGATCTATGCGCTGTTGTGTGCGTTGATGTTCGGGTTCGCAGGCGTGGTTGCAGGGGGCGTGTTCGATGTCGTGCCGCCCGTCCGGGTCGCCCAGGCACGGTCGTTGATGGTTGTCGTGCTCCTGGTGCCGATCGCGGTCTTCCGCAAGTCGTTGTTGCCTGGTTCCGGCATGTGGAAGTTGGCATTGCTCGGCTGCAACCTTGCCCTTGTCACCGTCACGTTCTATTGGGCCATCGACCTGTTGGGCGTCGGCCCGGGAGCAACGGTCCAGTTCCTCGCCCCGATCATGGTGCTTGCGTGGTTCGCCGTTGTCCGGCGACAACGGGTACCACCGCTCGTCTGGGTTGCTGCGGGATCGGCCGTGGTCGGTGTCGGGATGGTCACGCGAGCCTGGGCCCTCGACGGCGGAGATGTGCTCGGCATCGGCGCAGGGCTCGCGGCGGCTGTGACGTTCGCGAGCTATTTGATCTACGGCGAACACCTGGCCGAGAGCCTCCGTCCCTTGTACATAACCACGTGGGGGTTCGTCTTCAGTTCCGTGATCTGGCTCATCGTGCTGCCGATCTGGACGTTCCCGTCCGATATCGGTGGCGCCGCTTGGCGCGACCTCATCGTGATCAGCGTCGTGGGTACCGCACTGCCGTTCATGCTGGAGTTCCGTGCGCTCAGTCTGGTGTCGTCGAGCATTGTCGGGGTGATGGCGACGGCCGAACCGGCGATCGGTGCAACGCTTGCGTCCGTCATGCTGGACCAGCAGTTGACCGGGCTGCAATGGCTCGGCGTTGCTGTGGTCGTGATCTCGGTGGCCGCGGTCCAACGTTGGGGTCTCCCCGAGGACCAGCCGAGCGTGCCACTCGTCGCCTGATGCGATGGTGCGCACGGTGGGACACGACCAGCGGGCTATCGGTGGCGTGTCTGGTACCTTGCAGTCATGAAGTCCCTCGTGAAGGGTCTGCTCGGTCTTGCCACGCTCGTCGGTCTGGTGGCAGTGGGCGGATTCGTCGTACGCAAGCGAGTTCCGAGTCTCGGTTCCCCGGATGACCCGCGCGTTGGTGTCACAGCCGTGTTCGACGGTGTCGAGTTCGCCAGCACATGTGACAACCTCGAGCACGTGGTCGCAACCGCATATCTGGGCGGCATCAAGGTCGATCTCACGGCTGCGACGCCTGCGCCGGGCGCCACGGTCGAACTCAGGGCGTGTATGGGAGGCATCGATCTGATCGTGCCCACGACGTGGCGAGTCGAGATGACCTCGCGCGGTTCGATGTCGGGCGTCGCCAATCTCACGAATCCCGATCAGCCTGCCGATGGGCCACTCGTGATTGTGGACGCGTGTGCTGTTGCGGGTGGTATCGAGATCCACGAGAGGGGACCAGGACATGGCGGTTGATCTTGCATCCACGATCACGTATCTCAAGGACCATGCGATCGAACACGGGTTCCATGTCCACGACGAACGCCATTTCGTCGAGACCCTCACGCTGCGCCAAGCATGGGAAATCGACGTGCACCCGGCCGATGCCTGCGCCGGACCGCTCGATCTCCACATCTCCCTCGACGTCGAACCCCGTCTTCTGCTGCGATTCGAGGACAGCCTCGCCGACTACGACGAGGTTCCGGCGGATCCCGACAACGAATTCAACGTGACGTTCTACTTCAACTGGTCGTTGCCCCCGATGCGCCAACCTCCCGATCTGATCGTGCTGTCCGCTGAACTTGCTGGTATCGGTGGAATCAACCTGCCGATAGAGATCAGTTCGGTGGAGTCGATGGGCGCCCTCGATGATCGCATGGACCGGCGTCTGTCGGTGGTCGGGCGAGTCGACCGTTCACTTGTCGACGTGGTGTTCAGTCAGGACTCGCTGTGTGATGTGCTCGACCGGGTCCATGATGTCAGCATGTACCTCGTCGACCATGCCGACGCCTGGGTTGACGAGGACTGACGGCTACTCGTACGAGATCGCGTCGAGGATGTCGAGCCGTGACGCCTTGTACGCGGGGTAGACAGCCGCCAGGATGCCAGCGAGACCGGCAACGATGACCATCGTGACCAGCTGGCCGACCGGAACCGAGAAGCTGCTGAGGCCTTCGTCGCTGAGAGCTTGGACGACCGCCCAACCGAGCACCGTTCCCGTGGTCATCCCGAGCATTGCTCCGAAGACCGCGATGATGACCGATTCCCAACGGATCATGCGACGGAGTTGGCGTCGCGACATGCCCACGGCACGCAGGAGCCCGATTTCGCGGGTCCGTTCGATGATGCTCAGCGCGAGTGTGTTGGTGATACCGAGGACCGCGATGACGATCGCAAGAGCGAGGAGCACGGTGAAGAGACCGAGCAGCACGTCGATCTGGGACTCGAAGTCGGCGATCAGCTCCGACTGCGTCTGGACATCGATGTTCGGGTATGGCTCCGCGGCCGCAATCGCCGCCTCTTGGGCCGCTGTGAGGGATACCCCATCTGCCGCGTTGGCGAGGACGAGGAGATCAGTCTTTGGATCGACACCGGTGAAGTAGCGGTCTCGCGTGAAGATGTACTCGCCGAACGTCGATCCGTCATCGAACGTGCCGACGATTTCAGCGTCTCCCGACACCCCGCTTGGGAACTCGATGGTGATCGTCGACCCGATCCGGGCCTGCGCCTGTTCCTCTTCTTCGTCCGTGCCGGCGAGGATCAGGACTCCGTCGACGTCGCCAAGAGTCCGGATCTCGTCCTCATCAGCACCGGAGATCGCCATCACGCCCGTGATCGTCGCGGGATCGATCGCCGAAGCGGGAACGACGTCTTCGCCGACCCTGACCTGGATTGTGCTCCAGGTCGTGACACCGTCGATCTCGGGAACGGACCGCAAGTCGTCGACGTATGAGGGACTGATCCCGATCGCGAAGTTGGTCGACTGCGCAGACAGGTCCGACGGGAACGATTCCGCGACGGTCTCGCCCACGCTGCTCTTGAGCGACGCAGCGAGAATGGCGACGAAGACGACCAAGGCGACACCGATCATCAGAGCCGACGCGGTCGAGGCGGTACGACGGGGCTGCCGCTGCGTGTTCTGGACGGCCAGATCGCCCGGCGTTCGATACACCTTGCGAATCGGCCAACCGAAGAACGAGGCGAAAGGTCTCGCCACGATGGGTGCGAGTACCGAGACACCGAGAAACGCGACCAGCGCCCCGAATCCCAGAATGCTCAAAGCGTTGCTGCTCTCGACGAAGAGACCGAAACTGATCAACAGGGCGCCGAATCCGGTGAGGACGGCACCCGATATGGTCCGGCGATGCAAGGACTTGCGCGTGGTCTTCACCAGATCGGCGCGCATCGCTGCAATGGGTGGAATCCGTGCGGCACGAATCGCGGGGAACACCGAAGCCGTCACGGTGACGACGATGCCGATCACCATGCCGATCACGACGGTTCTCGGGAGCACCGTGAGAGGGCCATCCGGGAGACCGAAACCGGCAGCATTCATACCTGCGGTCAACATGATCGCAAGCCCGATTCCTGCTGCAACGCCGATGGCCGATGAGATGACCGACACGATGAAGGCTTCGATCACGACCATGCGCGTCACTTGTTGGCCGGTCGCACCGATGGCGCGGAGCAGGGCCAGTTCACGGGTCCGCTGGGCAACGATGATGCGGAACGTGTTGTAGATCACGAACGATCCGACGAAGACCGCCACCATGGCGAACACGAGGAGTGCCGTAGTCAGGAAGCCGAGGCCCTCCTTGACTTCCGCAGCCTGATCAGCGGTTGATTGCGTGGCGGTGATGGCGTTGACACCGTCCGGCAGGACGTCCTGGATGCGCTCGGCGAGATCGGTGGCCGAGACGCCGGGGGAGGCCGCGATGCTGATCTCGCTGATCCGACCCTCGAGTTCGAACAAGCGCTGTGCCTCGGCGAACTCGAAGATCGCAAGAGTTGCTCCGGCGAGGTTGTCCTCGTCCCCGAAGTTGGCGAGACCGACGAGGGTGAACTCCTCGACGGGACCCGCCACCAACACGGACACGGTGTCGCCGACCGCGAAACCTTTGGTTTGTGCCGTCCCCACGTCGATGACGACCTCTCCGGCGGCCTGGGGTGGTCGCCCGTTGCTCGGATCGATGCGGAGAGGTGTCAGCTCGGCGTGATCGGACCATGAGAATCCGAGCGTCGGAGGGCCGAACCCACCCGAGACGTTGCCTTCCTTGTCGACGAGTTGCACGAGTCCCCCGACGCTCGCGGCGGCGTCTTCGACGCCTTCGACGGCCGAAACAGTCTCAAGGATCTCTTCCGGCATGGACACGACGACATTGCCGAAGTCGTTGCCGAAATCAGGTTGGTCCGGCTGGACGTACACGTCGACGCCGACGGATATGTCCTCGAACAGACGATCGAACCGTGCTCCGATCGTGTCGGTGAACACGAACGAACCAGCGACGAAAGCAACCCCGATGACGATCGCGAACGATGTGAGGAGCAGGCGGATCTTGTTCGCCCTGAGCGAGGACCATGCGACCTTGAACATGCGCTCAGTCCCCGAGTTGCTTCATCTTGTCGAGAATCGACTCCGCTGTCGGATCCATGAGTTCGGCGACGATCTTGCCGTCGTCGAGGAAGATGACGCGATCAGCGTGGGAGGCAGCGAACGCGTCGTGTGTGACCATGATGATCGTCTGCCCGAAATCGTCCACGGCGGTCCTCATGAAGGTGAGCAGTTCCGCCCCCGATGCGGAATCGAGGTTGCCAGACGGCTCGTCGGCAAAGACGATCTCGGGGCGCGACACGAGTGCACGGGCAGCCGCGACCCGCTGTTGTTGACCGCCCGAGAGCTCCGACGGTCGGTGCGTGAGGCGATCGGCCAGTCCGACGGTTGACACGACCGTGTCGTACCAATCGGTCTCGGCGGTCTTGCCTGCGATCGACAATGGCAGCACGATGTTCTCGTGGGCCGTGAGTGTGGGAATCAGGTTGAACGCCTGGAAGATGAACCCGATCTTCTCCCTGCGCACAAGCGTGAGATCCTTGTCCGAGAGCGCACCGAGATCAACGTCACCGAGGTGCACCTTGCCCGTGTCGAGCGAATCGAGACCTGCCAGACAGTGGAGCAGCGTCGACTTCCCCGATCCGGATGGGCCCATGATGGCGGTGAACTTGCCCCGCTCGAATTCGGCTGTCACTCCGTCGAGTGCACGCACCGTTGCATCACCCGATCCATAGATTTTCGCCGCGTCGGTGACGCGTATCGCACTTGTCATTGGTGTCTCCAAAGAAGTCAGCCGGAATCATAGAGGGCCTCGGAAGACTGCCGGCGTGCCACAGTGGCGGTCTTGCGAGTGCGAGGAGCCGGTCCCGGGTCTCGGACAGGTGCCGGAGGCATCTGGTCAACCTGTCCGAAATCCGGGCCCGGTGTCCCTGTGCGCCGACTAGGCGGCGGTTCGAACCCGTGAGCCGGTGTTCGTCTGCTTGGGGAGAACGAGGATCGTGTCCGAGACGAGCTCGGGCTTGTCCGGCATCATCCATGCACCCACTCTGACGAGGAACCTGCCGACTCCCTTGCGGAACCGTCTGCTGGTCGATCCCAGCCGGTGCGCTGCCGCGAGATCGCGGGCGAGTTCCGCCACATGGGCATCGAGGTAGTCGTTGGTCTGTTGGTATCCGTACGGGGTCATCGCTTCTTCTCCCGCTTCCGACGCTGTGCCGCTTCCTGGGCGAGCGCATCGGTCATTTCACGCCTGAGTTCGGTCGTGTAGGCGTTGAGGTACTGGTTGCTGTGGGTGTGGGCTGTCGGGGTCATGTCTGGACCTCCTCGTGGTCTGTTGATTTGTGGATGTAGTGGTTCAGGTATGTGGCGGCTTCGGGCAGCGTTTCGTCCCTGAGCGAGTATCTCTTGTCCTCGCCGACGTGGACCTTGATGAGTCCGGCGGCCCGCAACAGCATCATGTGGTGGTGCAGTGTCGACTTGGCCGTGTCCAGTTCGGTGCTGAGCTCGACAAGGCTCGCATCGCTTTGGGCGAGACGTCGCAGGATCTTGAGTCGCTTCTCATCGCCAAGCGCCTTGTGGAGCTTGACCAGCCACGCCGGCGGTGCATCGGGATCGGACGACAGTGTCCGATCCGACACCGGGTACGCCATGATGTACACCGTGGGGGACTCGGCGAACACGACCCATGGTCTGGCAACCATGCTCGGCATCAGCAGGATGGGCGTGTCCGCCCTTCGGTCCTCGATCGAGATCCCGTTCGACGCGATCTCGATCAGGCGCTCAGGGGACAGTCGATTGGCCATTGCCTTCTTCGCTGCATAGTCGGCCTCGATGAACGGCCGGAACTCGACTTCATGCTTGTCGAATCCCGAATTCTGTACATCGCTGATGATCGAAACGAGCACTGCCCTCGTCTCATTCGGTGGGAGCTCCAACAGGTGCCGAAGGGTCTCGCGCCATGCCTTCATCTTCTGATTGGAGAACGACGGTCCGTCGAGCAGCTGGTCCACGGCGGTTGCGTCTCCTGCGGCGGCGCGGCCGGCGAGCCTGGCCTCGTCCTCGTTGAACTGCTGGTACAACCAGATGAGTCGTGATCTGAGGTCGACAGCGTCATGGCCACCGACGAAGTCGATGAACTCGGCGATCGAACCGCCCTCACCGGCTGATGGGACGAGCGTGAGAAGCGCGATCCAAGGTTCGCCCGACCCGATCTCCCTGAGATGGGCCCGGGTTTCGGGGCTGATCGAGTCGAACAGGTCGTCGAAGTAGTCCTCGCCGATGTCGAGGTCGCTGAGCGGTTCGCCGCATTCGCGCTGCGTGACGATCCACAACGACAACAGGAGATCGACCACGGCGTGGTAGGTCACCTCGACGGTGTGTTCGGTCCTGCGCTCGGTTGTGAAATCCATGACTCTCATACGATCCTCGTATCCGTGTACCAGTAGTGTACCATGCGTTCGAGATATGTCGAACGTTATTTCAACATTCGTATGATGAGGCCTATTCCGCGAATATGTTCGTACGGTGGCGGGACCGCGAGGCGTTCCTCGCCCCGCAATGGTGTTGCCCGGGCGTCCAACGAGTGCTCACTCGCTGCGTTCGAGTTGCTCCTCGATCCATCGAACGCTCGCGATCATCGGTCGACCCATCGCATCCGTGAGCATCTGCTGGAGTTCGTCCGACGGAGGTGGTTCCTCCCATCCGACCAACTGGACGACGACGAGATCGTGGTCGACCGTGAGCTCGTTGACCCGTAACGGGGCGGGATCCTCGTCGCCGAACTCGTCGTCGAGCCAGGCGTTGACGGCCGACGAGGCATTGCGCTGATCGTTTGCGGTTCCCACGATGGTCTGCGCGGTCAGGGCAAGCGGAATCGAGATGAGGACGACGCCGAGCACCACGATCGAGAACGCCGTTCGGATACGGTTCCTTCGGTAGTGGAGCCGTGACCACGACCCGTAGCCGACGACGAGGAACACGATTCCCGCCATCAGGATGATCGAGAACAGGTTCGTCAGGAAGAGCAGCGTGGCCCCAGCCGCTTGATGGAGGTCGCCGGCGTGCAGGGTGATGCCGACCACCGCAAGGGGTGGCACGAGAGCGATGGCGACAGCCACGCCGGGGAGTGCGTCCGATGAATCCGAACGTGACACCCCGTAGGCGCCAGCGGCACCCGCGGCCACGGCGATCGCGAGATCGAGCAGTGTCGGCGCCGTCCTCGTTACGACTTGGGCGTTGTCGATGACTTCGGCAAGGTTGGGGATGAGGGCGCTGAGAAGCCACGCAAGGACGATCGAGCCGATCGAACCACCGAGAACGACGGCGGTGGAAACCAGGGTCGAACGGGTTCGCCCGCGGATGAGACCGGCTGACACGCCGAGAATCGGCGTCATCAACGGGGCAACGAGCATGGCTCCGATCACGACTGCCGTGGAGTCGACGGCGATACCGAATGTCGCAATGCTCGTGGCAAGACCCATGAGGACGCCGAAACGAGTGATCCGGTCCCTGGTGTTCCCGCGATGGAGGAATACGGTTTCCTCGATGTACTCGATCTCGTCGTCGGTCATGTGTCGTTTCGACAACCAATAGGCAAGCACGGAGTAGGTGTCGGTCGGGTTGATGGCGTCGGGAGCGTTGTTCGGGCTGACAGCGAAGGTGACTCCGATGACGGCCCGTGCGATGAGGATCATCGCACCGCCGACGACGACCGTCGGGACGGCAGCGACGGGAACCAGGAGTGACTGCGCGCCGGCGGCGACGAGGATGAGCCCACGGACAGCGACCCAGGTGTTGGCCCCTCGCTCGTGCCAGCGACGGATGGCAGCGAACAGATCGACAAGCCCGCGGAGGATGAGCACCGCGCCGATGACGAGCCCGACCACCCGCCGCGTTTCCTCAGGCCAGACCCACACCACGACGCCGGCCGAAAGGGCCACCAGCGGCGCGATGTACTTCGGCGTTCCGGCCCTGGTTCTCACGACGCTGGCCAGTTCGGAGAGCCCGATCAGCACCAGGACGAAGGCGGCAACCTCCTCGAGCCCCAAGAGATCACCCGGGTTGACGATGAGGACGACAAGCACCGATGCGCCGATGAGCCCCTGGAGGATGATGCGGCTCAAACCGCCCGAGCGTGTGGCTGCGATTGACTCGGCGGCGGTCGGTTCATCCCCGAGGTCGGGTTGTATCACGTCGAAGTCCTCGGTGATGTCGGCCCGGTCGTGCTCAGGGTCCGGGTGAGGGTCGTCGCGATTCGGCACAACGGCACTCTACCCGAGGCCGTCCGGTCGGGAGTGACGGGCACCGGTTTCACCGTGTGAAACCGTGTATATGCTACGGGCTTCATCAAGAGCAGCAGAGGGACAGGCCCAATGAAGCTGCGGCAACCTGCTCACGCAAGGTGCCAATGCCTGACGATGACCGTCGAGCCTGTCCCGCCTCACATCCAGGAGGGTCGGGCATGAGCGAGACGGACGACGAGCAGAAGATCTACCGGTTGTTGACCGGGACCGATGATGCCGAATTCTGCGATCGCGTTTCCCAGGCGCTCAAGGAGGGCTACGCCCTCTACGGGTCCCCAGCGATCACGGCGATCGAAGGCCGGGTCGTGACGGCCCAGGCCGTCGTCCTGATCGAGGCCGGCGTATGAGATACGCCGGGGATGTGACCCCCACCGAGGCATTCGAGGTGCTCAGCTCGGATGACGATGCCGTCCTCGTGGACGTCAGGACGCGACCCGAACTCGTATTCGTAGGAGTGCCCGATCTGTCCCCGATCGGCAAGCGACTCGTCACCGTCGAGTGGCAGACGTTCCCGGTCGGAACCATCAACAACGAATTCGTCGATCAGCTCAAAGCTGCGGGTGTTTCTGAATCCCAACCCGTCTACTTCATCTGCCGATCGGGCGGTCGCTCGATGGGGGCAGCTGCACTCGCAACCGCTGCGGGGTTCGACAGGGCCTACAACGTGACCGGTGGTTTCGAGGGGGCTGTCGATCCCCATGGGCACCGCGGGACGACTTCGGGATGGAAGTTCTCCGATTTGCCCTGGAGGCAGGGATGACTGACATCCACAGCAGCGATTCGAACGGCTACCGGCGTTCCACACAGCTTGTCCGGGGCGGCCTGACCCGTTCGGAATGGGACGAGACCTCCGAGGGCCTCTTCCTCACATCCGGGTACGTGTACGAGTCTGCCGAGGAAGCCGAAGCATCCTTCGCCGGTGAGAAGGACCGCTATGTGTACTCACGGTACGGAAACCCGACGGTGGCCATGTTCGAAGAGCGGCTCAGGCTCATCGAAGGCGCCGAGGCCGTATATGCCACTGCCTCCGGCATGGCAGCAGTCTTCACATCGTTGATAGCCCTGCTGCGCCAAGGAGATCGTGTCGTGGCGTCAAAGGGCCTGTTCGGGTCCTGCTTCCTGATTCTCGACGAATTGCTCCCGAGATGGGGGATCACGACCGAGTTCGTGGACGGCGAGGATCTCACTGCGTGGGAGGCGGCCTTGTCGCAACCGACGAAGGCTGTCTTCTTCGAGACCCCATCGAACCCGATGCAGGGGCTCGTCGATGTTGCCGCAGTGTCCGAATTGGCGCATGCCGCCGGTGCCACCGTGGTGGTGGACAACGTGTTCGCGACCCCCGTTCTCCAAAGCCCGTTGGCTCTTGGCGCAGACGTTGTCGTGTATTCGACCACCAAACACATCGATGGTCAGGGCCGCACCCTCGGCGGGGCGATTCTCGGGACCGAGGCGTACATCACCGAGCAGGTCCAACCGTTCATCCGGCATACCGGACCTGCGCTGAGTCCGTTCAACGCATGGGTCCTCGTGAAGAGCCTGGAGACGCTCGATCTTCGAGTGCAGACCCAGACCCGTGCGGCGCTCGAGCTCGCGGGTGCGATCGAAGGCTTACCAGGCGTATCGCGTGTGTGGTACCCCTTCCTTCCCTCACACCCACAGTTCGCGTTGGCAGAGCAACAGATGAGCGGGGGTGGAAGCGTCGTGACATTCGAGGTCGAGGGCGGCAAGGCGGCAGCGTTCACCGTGCTCAACTCGCTCGGGATCATCGACATCTCGAACAACCTCGGCGACTCGAAATCGCTCGTCACGCACCCGGCGTCGACAACCCACCGACGGCTCGGACCCGAGGTTCGTTCGACCATGGGCATCACCGACGGTGTCATCCGGATCTCGGTCGGTCTCGAGGACATCGAAGACCTGATCGAAGATGTGACCGCGGCAGTGGCGGCGGTGAAGCGATGAATGCCATGGTCGACGTGAACGTTCCGCGGTTCAATCAGTTGTGCGTTGCGGTGCTCACCGGCCTCGCCTTCGTTCTCGGGTTCTGGCAAGTCGTCCCAGTCGTGGCGGTGATCCTGGGCCTCACACGATTCGGAGGGCCACAGGTCGGTCTGTTCACCCAGATCTACCTCCGGTTCATCAAGCCGCGTCGCACGGCACCGGTCGAGACCGAGCCCGCGGCACCTCCGAGGTTCGCGCAGTTGATCGGTTTCGCGTTCCTGGCGGCGGCAAGCCTCGCATTCGTTGCTGGCTTCGGCGTTGTCGGCTGGGTGATCACCCTCATCGTCACCGCCCTCGCCACGCTTGCGGCGGCAACGAGGATCTGTGTCGGATGCATGGTGTACGAGCAGATGCACACCTGACATGTGGATCCGTCTCATTGCCCTCGTTGTGCTGGTAGCCGTGGTCCTCGCGGGGCTCGGTGTCGTGTCGCGTGTGAGGCTGCGACGTCCACACGGCGTCGTCGGGACGCTGCCGCCCGGGTTGACACTCATCACGTCCGCCGGCTGCGCCGAGTGTGTCAGGGCCGCAACGGCCCTCGACGGCGTCGGGGCGACCTACTCGGTCATCGATGCCAGTCGATCCGCTGAATCGGGTATCGAGACGATGTCGGTCCCTGTTGCCGTGGTCGGGTCGAGCAAAGGCGAACCCTTGTTGGTCCGCCGCGGTACCGCGGTTGCCTCTGATGCACTGATCCTGTGGGAATCGGCCTCCGTCGTGGACGCAGGGGCGTAGGTCAGCTCGGGGGTCGTGGCGGACCCGACGGGTCGCGCCACACCAGGGCAGCTTCGTCGATCACGGTGTCGAAGTGCAGCCCCATGAGGATGACTCCTGCGATGCCAGCTTCGCGTGCTCTGGCAGCCACCGCCCGTGATTCATCCCACGCGAGGCTTCGACGGTCGGCATCCGAGCCTGCGTCGGCAAGTCTCTGCCTGAGGCCCTTCGTCGCCTGGACGGCGCCCATCGACTCCATCTGGTTGATCCAGCCGTTGCTGAACGGTGGGATCGTCATTAGGAACACAGGTGGATCGTCGGGCTTCAGTTCAAGTCGCGCGACCTGCTCGTCGACGGTGGCGGGGTCGAGGATCGGGCCGGCCACGAGGAACTGGGCCCCCGCCTCGATCCGACGCTTCTTCTGCCACGCCTGGAAACGCGTCGGCATCCCCACCTCGAAGTCGGGGAGCGAACCTTGGAGATCGCGCATGTATCGGACGATCTCGTAGTGGTCGGCGAGGTGGTCGACGGCGGGCATCGTGTCCCCGATGACGACCAGGAACGACTTGATCCCGTTGCCGAGCGCACCGCGCACCTCGGATTCGATGGCAAGGATGTTCCTATCACGGGTCGATACGACCACGGTGGGTGCCACTGATGGTGCATCGTGGGTGATGCGGGCAGCGAACGCGTATGGCGAGACCCGTACCTTGCCGAACACGTTGTCGGTCACGAGGACGCGGTCCCACGCTCCGTCGAGGAGTAGGTGTGATGAGTCGGGCAGCTCGGGCGGATTGACCTCCGCAACGGCTACGAATTGATCACTTTTGGTCAGCACGGAGTTCCCTCGGTTTTCGAGCTATGAAGTATTTTGCCTGGCGGTGATGACAGATGATCGCCGAAGTGGTCTGCTCCGGCTGGTACTGGTACCCGGTCTCGGGTCCGACCTCGATACCGAGACGTTCGGCACCCAGCAGCTGGGACACGGTGAGGTTGTCCTCGAGGTCGGGACATGCGGGGTACCCCCAGGAGTACCGTCCGCCCTGGAATTTCTGGCGAAACAAACCTTGGATCGTGTCTGCGTCCTCGGCGCCGATTCCGAGTTCGTCCCTGATGCGGGTGTGCCAGTACTCGGCGAGCGCTTCGGTCAATTCGACCCCGATGCCGTGCAGTTTGAGGTAGTCCTCATAACGGTCCTCACCGAACAGTTCCGCCGTTGCCTTGGAGATCTCGTGCCCCATCGTCACGACGTGGAAGGCGGCGACGTCGGTTGCATCGTCAGTCACGTCACGGAAGAAGTCGCTGATGCACAACCACGGTGATTCGGTCTGCCGGGGGAAGGAGAATCGCGCCGCCTCGTTCGAGCGCGACTCGTCCGCCCAGATCACGAGGTCATCCCCGTCTGCGTTGGCGTGGAAGTATCCGTACGCCACCTGGGGATTCAACAAACCCGCCGATTGTGCGTTCGCGATGGCGCGACGAAGGTCAGGGCCGAGTCTCGTCTTGAAGGCTTCGTCGCTCTCACCTGCGTCGGGTCGGTATTGCCACTGGTTGCGCAACAGCGCGGTTGTGTTCAGGTACGGCGTGATGGCGTCGATCGGGATTCCCTTGACGATCCGTGACCCGAAGAACGGAGGACGGGGTATCGGTTCGTCGTCCGCCACCTCGGGCGAACGGGCCGGTGCCGGTTGTGTCGGCTTCGTCTCGGTGGGTCGGTCGATTGCGATCATCGGTCGTGCCGTCGGTTTGTCACCGTGTCCTGTGATCCACTCCATGGCGCTGAGTCCTGCGAACGCGTCCTTTCCGTACAGCAATGTGCCCGGATAGCGTTCAGCGAGATCGTGTTCGACATATCGACGGGTCAGGGCTGCTCCACCGAGCAGCACGGGCACGTCCTGGAGCCCTCGTCTGGTCAGCTCGTCGAGGTTGTCGCGCATGATCAATGTGCTCTTGACGAGCAAGCCGCTCATGCCGATTGCGTCGGCGTTGTGTGATTCATAGGCCTCGATCATCTCGGCAATCGAAACCTTGATACCGAGGTTGTGGACCCGGTAGCCGTTGTTGGTGAGGATGATGTCGACGAGGTTCTTGCCGATGTCGTGGAC